>JAHFRL010000027.1 GCA_023266235.1 Betaproteobacteria bacterium | reverse complement strand
CGTGATCGCCATCCCGCTGCGGAACAAGGGCAAGGTCATGGGGGTGTACAACCTGTTCCTGTCGAGCGACGATCCAGTACCGGAAGACATCGCGCTGTTGTTCAACTCGATCAGCGAACACCTCGGCATGGCGCTCGAAAACGCCCGCCTTACCCGCGAAAACACCCGCATCACGCTGGTGAACGAGCGCCAGATGCTGGCCAACGAAATCCATGACTCGCTGGCGCAAACGCTGGCCTACATGAAAATGCGCCTGGCGTTGCTCAACGAGGCCATCCAGACCGGCGACGATCCGCTTGCCAAAAAATATCTGGGCGACGTGGATGAAGCGATGGAATCGGCCTACGCGCGGCTGCGCGAGTTGCTGACCCAATTCCGCCACCGCATGGATCCGCGCGGATTGATACCAACGCTCCAGGACGTGGCCGACAATTTCTCCAGCCAGACCGGTATTAAGGCCGAGTTCGTGAACCTGGCTCCGGACATGAACCTCACGCCTGACCAGGAAATCCAAGTGTTCCATATCGTGCAGGAAGCGCTGGCCAATGTCTCCAAGCATTCACAGGCACGGCACGTGCGCATCAGCGTGGAGATGACGGCCGACTTTTATCTCGTGACAATGGAGGACGACGGCATCGGCATGAGCGGGACCGGGCAAACCCGGTTCGGCATGCATTTCGGCATGAATATCATGCGCGAACGCGCCCAGCTGCTCGGCGGCAGCGTCGACGTTACGAGCCGCGCGGGTAAAAGCACCAGGATTCAGCTTAAATTTCCCGCGGCGGGCCAGCGCAGGGTGAGAAAAGCATGACGCAGCCGATTCGCGTCGTTCTGGTCGATGACCATACGCTGTTCCGCAAGGGCCTGGCGGAATTGCTGGAACGCGACGGCATCATCAAGGTCGTGGGTATCACCGGCAACGCCGACGAGGCGCGGCGGCTGCTGAAAGAGCAGAAACCCGACGTCGCCATCGTCGACCTGCACATGCCGCTGGTCGACGGGGCGACGCTGCTGAAGCAGTTGCGCGAGGAGGGAATCACCGTCCCCACCCTGCTCCTGACGGTGAGCAACGCCGCGGAAGACCTCGCCAACGCGCTGCGCGCCGGCGCCCGCGGTTACCTGCTCAAGGACATGGAGCCTGATGAAGTGGTGGACGCGGTGCAGCGCGCCGCGCGCGGCGAAACAGTGGTGGCGCCGGCGATGACCGCGAAACTGGTCAGTCTGCTCGACGGCAAGCGCGGCGGCGCCGGCTCGCTGCTGGACCAGCTCACGCAGCGCGAGCGTGAAATCCTGTCGCACCTCGCGCAAGGCCAGAGCAACAAGACGATCGCGCGCGCGCTCAACATCAGCCACGACACGGTCAAGATGCACGTCCGGCACATCCTCAGCAAGCTTAATCTGTCCTCGCGCGTCGAGGCGGCGGTGTTCGCCGTCGAACGCAAACTTGCCGGACCACGCCCGCCTTCGGGTAACTGACCCGCCGCCGTATTACGCGTTTGTCACGTCGGCGATCTTAGCGCCAATACTCAGCCGCGCTGTTCTGCTGCTGCCGAGTCGAATCGCTCGCCTTCCGTCTCGTACCACGACAATTTGTCGCGCAGGCTGACGACGCTGCCGACGATGATCAGGGTCGGCGGCGCCAATTGCGCCGCGGCAGCGAGCGCCGGCAGCGTCTGCAAGTTGCCGGTCACCACGCGCTGGCTGCCGGTGGTGCCCTGCTGCACGATCGCGGCCGGCGTCGCCGCGGCGAGTCCATGCGCGATGAGCTGCGCGCACAGCGTCGGCAAGCCGAGCAGCCCCATGTAAATCACCACCGTCTGGTTGGGCCGCGCCAGCGCGTCCCAGTCCAGATTCATGCTGCCATCCTGCAGATGGCCGGTGACGAATACGCAGGATTGCGCGTGATCCCGGTGCGTCAACGGGATGCCGGCGTATGCGGCAACCCCCGCCGCTGCCGTGATGCCGGGCACGACCTCGAATGGAATACCCCGGCCCGCCAGCGTTTCGATTTCCTCGCCGCCGCGGCCGAAAATGAACGGGTCGCCGCCTTTCAGCCGCACCACCCGCTTGCGCTGCCGCGCGAGCTGCACCAGCAAATCGTTGATTCCCTGCTGCGGCATGGTGTGCTGCCCGCAGCGCTTGCCGACGTAGATGCGCTCGGCGTCCGCGCGGGCCAGCTCAAGGATCGCGGGCGCGACGAGATTGTCATAGACGACGACATCGGCCTGCTCGAGCAGCCGCGCGGCGCGCAACGTTAGCAGCTCGGGATTGCCCGGGCCGGCGCCGACCAGATACACTGTGCCGCGCTGCGCCGGCGCCTGCCGTGGAACAGGCCGCAAAAAGCCGGCGCGGGAATTCATCGCTGCCCCGCGAAGATTCCGGGTGGAAAAATCGTTTTCTCCGACCGTGCCAGCGCCGCCGCGTAAGGATCGACTGCCGTCTCGAGTTCCTCGCACCACGACGGGTGGCTGTAGCTCAGGTCCCGCAGAAACCACATCCCGCGCTCCGAGTGGCACGCTGCCGCCAGCATGTGGATCCGCTCGCCGGCTTCCGGGCCGACGATGCAGCCGCCGAGCAGCTGTCCCGTTTCGGCATCGTGCACGACCTCGGTATAGCCCTCGTAATCGTGGTGGGCGCGCGCCTTCCCCGAGCCGCCGAGACTCGACAGCGCCACGTCGGCCTCGAATCCCGCGGCTGCGGCGAGATCCTCGGTGAGCCCGACTGCGGCGATTTCCAGCGCCGAATCGATGACCACCGGCACCTTGTGGTAATTCGCGCGCACGAGGTTGCCGGTGATCGCGTTGGCCGCGGCGATCTTGGCGTCGTGCAACGCGGCGTTTGCGGTCATCGGACCCGGCTTCACGTCCCCGACCGCGTAAATTCCTGCGGCGCTGGTCTCCAGGTACTCGGACACCTGCACGAATCCCTCGCTGCTCACCGCGACACCAGCCTCGCTCAGCCCGAGCCCGTCGATGCCCGGCTGCCTGCCGACCGCGACCAGGATTTTTTCGAACGTGCCGCTGTAGCCATCGCTGAGGTTCGCCCTGACCCCGTCGCGCGTCGCGACGTAACCTGACAGCGTTGCGTTCTTGCGCACCTCAATGCCGATGCGCGCAAACTTGCGCTCCAGCATCGCGCTCGCCCGTTCCGGAATGCGCGGCCGGTCGAGCAACCGGCTGCGCTGTTCCACGATGCACACGCGCGAGCCGAACTGGTGCAGCAGGAAAGCGAGCTCGACGCCGATTGCACCACCGCCGATACACAGCACCGACTCCGGCAACTGCGTCAGTTGCAGCATGAAATCGCGCGAGTTCAGGATGCACCCGCCGTCGGTCGGACAGGTTTCCAGCCGCCGCGGCGCGGAACCGGTGGCAAGAATGATGCGCGCGGCCTGGATGGTGTGCGGCACCCCGGCATGCGCCGCGCCGTGCGCGCCTGCATCAGCCTGCCGCAGCGCCACGCGCTGCCCGCCGAGCAGCCGTGCCTCGGCGGTGAACACCCGCACGCCGAGGCGCTTGAGCCACACCGCAAAATTGTCGCGGATGCCCGCGACGACCGCGTTCTTGTGTGCTACTGCGGCGTGAAAGTCCCCTTGCACCCGGCCGGCCAGCCCACGCTCCTGCAAGTTGTTCACGTCCTCGATCAGCGTCGCCAGATGCAGCAGCGTCTTTTTCGGAATGCAGCCTTGGTTCAGGCAGGTGCCACCGGGCAGCGCCTTTTCCACCAGCGCAACCTTGGCGCCGAGATGCGCCGCAGTCAGCGCAGCCTTGTAGCCGCCCGGACCGCTGCCGATGACGATCAGGTCGAAGTTCATTGCGCCTGCGCGCGGTTCAACAAACCGCTTCCCGTTCGCACTTCATGGCGGCAGCTGCGGACTGCCGGGGGCCGGATTTGACGCGCCGTACGAATGCAACGAAGCGCGCCGCCCAGTTGCGCGCGCCGACGCTGCGCTGATGCGCATAACAGGCAAGCACGTTGCGGCATACGATGCCGTCGCGCCGGCCGTCGATGCCGTGCCCGCGCAGCACTTCATAGCCGAAGCCGACGCCGGCGCCGATGTTCTCGAGCGTCGAATAGTGGAATTCGTGGGCCGCTACTTCGCTGCCGCTGCCTGCCACGGCGAGTTGCGGCCAGGGATGATGGTTCGTCTCGCGCAAGCGCACGTAGCCGCGGCCTGCCGGCTTGTCGTGCATCACCACGTCAGCGGGGATCACGCCCGCCATCTGCCGCGTGACGCCGTTCCAGCTGATGCTGCGCGCGAGATACATGAGCCCGCCGCATTCGGCGTAGACCGGCAGTTCGCCCAGCGCCGCGCGCCGGATGTCCGCGCGCAGCGCAGCGTTCGCCTCCAGTTCCTGCATCAGGCGCTCGGGGAAGCCGCCGCCGATGAACAGCCCGTCGAGCGCCGGTAATTCATGGTCATTCAGCGTGTCGATAGGCACGAGTTGCGCGCCCGCCTGCCTGAGCGCTTCCAGGTCGTCGGCGTAGTAAAAACCGAACGCGCGATCGCGCGCCCACCCGATGCGCACGTCGGCAGCCGGCGCGGATGCTTTGGCAGCCGCCGCCGCACCACCCCGCCTGCGCGTGGACGGCAGCCAGCCCGCGATTTCGAGTATGCGGTCGAGATTTACCTGCCTCGCCGCCGCAGCGCCGATCTCGCCGATTCTCGCCGCGGCTTCGGCGCTCTCGTAGCTCGGCATGAGGCCGAGCTGGCGCTCGACGATCTCGATGCGCGCATCGTGATGCACCGCGCCCACCACCGGCACGTCGGTATAGTGCTCGATCACCGCGCGCAGTTTGGCCTCGTGGCGCGCGCCGCCGAGATTGTTGAGGATCACGCCGGCGATATCGACGCTGCGGTCGAAAGCCTGGAAGCCGAGGATCAGCGGCGCGATGCCGCGCGTCATGCCGCGCGCGTCGAGCACCAGCACCACCGGCGCGTGCAGCAATGCCGCCAGCGCCGCATTGCTGTTGCTGCCATCGAGGTCGAGCCCGTCGTAGAGTCCCTTGTTGCCCTCGATCAGCGCCAACTCGGCGCCGGCCGCGTGACGCTCGAAATAGGCAGTGATTTCGGAGCGCTCCATCAGGTAGAAATCGAGGTTGCGGCAGGTCCTGCCGGCGGCGCCTGACAACCACATCGGATCGATGTAGTCAGGTCCCTTCTTGAACGGCTGCACGCCCACGCCGCGGTCGCGCAGCGCTTTGCACAAACCGATGCTGATCGTGGTCTTGCCGGAGGACTTGTGCGCCGCCGAAATCAGCAGCCGGGGACTCTGGCGCTTCATAGAGCCCTTCCGCTGCGGTCCGCGGTGTTCAAGCCGCGACCTCGCTCTTCGCTTCCAGCGCATCGACCCGTTGCGAGTCCAGGCTCTCCGGCAGGAAGCGCAACAGCCTGACGCCGAGCACCACGATGATCAAAGCCACCGCAACACCACCCAGTCCGAGCATGACCTCCAACGCGCTCGGCGTGTACGGGTGCACCACGCCGTCGAAGAAGCTGCTCGACTCCTGCATGCCCGGGAACAATCGCAGCGGATACGCCTGCCCGCCGATGACCGTCACATACATCTGCGCCAGCGCACCCAGCATGACCAGCAGCGCCGCCGCGGCGATCCAGGCGCGCGATTTGCCGAGCGCCGGATGGGCGAGGATCGCGATTGGCGCGAGGCTGCCGAGCGCGACCTGCCCGCCCCAGAACAGGAGCGGGTACACGCCGCCCGTCAGCAGGATGAATTCCTCGTAATCCTGCTGCTTCGCGACATACAGGTTGGTGAGATGGTGCACCGCGACGAAATACAGCGCTGCGGCGACAAACACGATCAATAACTTCTTCAGGCGTGCAAGCACAGCGTCGCCGAGCGGCCGTCGGCTCCAGCCATACGCTGCGATCAGCACCAGGATGTAGACCGCCAGACCATAGGAGAACGACATGACGATGAACATCGGGGCGAGCAGCGCCGAGTCATACGCCTGACGCGCGACCAGGAAGCCGAAGATCGAGCCGGTGCCGGTGGTAAGCACCAGGCGCCAGATGAACGCCGCCAATCCCACCGCTCCGCTGTAGCCGTTCATGCGCCGCTCCATCAGGGTCCACAGATAAACGGCGACGATCGCGAAAAAAACAGTGTAAAGGAACACGTTCAACGCGAATATCGACTTGAAATTGTAGTAGGTCATGGCGACGATCAGGCGGTCGGCGCGGCCCAGATCGAGCGTCAGCACCGCGAGTCCGCCCGCCAGCATCGCGATCGCGAGCAGGCCCGAGAGCGGCGCGAGCGGCTTGTAGAACGTGCGGCCGAACACCGAGGCGATCGAGGCCACGTTGAGAACGCCGGAGGCGGCGACGATCAGGAACACCGCGAACACGTGCGGTATGCCCCACACGATCTGGTTCGTCATGCCGGTGACGATGTGACCGTGATGCTCCATGTATAACGCGCTGGCGAGTCCCGCCAGCGTCACCGCGCCGAGCGCGCCGAGCAGCGCCCAGTAGCCGGTGCTTCGGCCTTCGATTTCGCGGAATGCGATGGTTGGCATCCTCAATCCTTCACCCTTCACCCTTCATCTCAAAGCCCCTGATAGCGCACCGCGGTGTTCAACGCCAGGTCGGCACGCACCTGGGTCGTTGCGTAGGTCGCGATGCGTTTCGCGATCTCGCTCTGCGGATCGTTGAGATCGCCAAAAATGATCGCGTTGCGCCCGGCCGCGGCGCACGCCTCGACGCACGCCGGCTTCTGGTCGCGGTCGATGCGGTGCACGCACAGCGTGCACGACTCGACGCAGCCTTTGCCGCGCGGCACGTCCGGGTTCTGCCCGGTCACGTCCCCGTGCACGAACGAGCGCGCCTTGTACGGACACGCCATCATGCAGTAGCGGCAGCCGATGCAGATGTGGCGGTCGACCAGCACGATGCCATCGGCGCGCTTGAACGAGGCGCCGGTCGGGCACACGTCCACGCACGGCGGATGTTCGCAGTGCTGGCACAGCATCGGCAGCGAATGCGTTTTGCCGCTGCGCGCATCCTTGAGCTCGAGCTTGCGGATCCACTGCGAATCGGTTTCCCTGAGCCCACCGGAAAGATGGTTTTCCCTGTTACAGGCGGTAACGCAGTCGTTGCAGCCCACGCTGCACTGGTTCGTGTCGATCAGCATGCCCCAGCGCACCCGGCTCGAAGCGGCTTCCGCGGCGGGACGGCCGTGCGCCGGATCGAACAACATCACGCCGGGCGCGATCGCGATGCCGGCGGCAGCCGCTGCGCCCCAGCCGATGAACTGCCTGCGGCTCATCGCTGCGGGCTGCTCCGCAGAGCGATCGGGCCCGTTCATTTCGCCGCCTGCCCGGTCAACAATTGCGCAACGCCGGCCGGTTTCTGCGCCGCCCGCCCGGCAGCCGCCTTCGGCTTGCTCGCATGGCACTCGAAGCAATCGAGTTTCACTGCCGCATAGCTGTGGCAGCTCTGGCAGAAGTTGCGGTCGCTGCCGACCACGCTGCTGTTGCTCCGGCTGGCGTGGCACTCGATGCAGCCATTAAGGCTGTGATTCCTGGTGCGGATGCCTTTGTGCATCGTTTCGTCGCGCTGGTGCTTGAGCAGCTCCATGTGGTTCTTGCGCATGAACCCGGTGCTCTCGACGCATTGCTCGCCCTTGCCGGTTTCGATCACCGGCTTCGGCACGCGCGTGGTATCCGCAGCACTTACCGGCGCCGCAACTGCCAGCATGAGGAGCACGAGCGATGAGCGATGAATGATCATCGTTGCTTTTCCGTCACTCTCCCAGCCCCATCTGGATGTAGCCGGTGGGACACACGTCGTGGCAGATGTGGCAGCCGATGCACTTCGCGTAATCGGTGTCGACGTAGCGGCCGGTCGTGGATTTCGCCTTGTTGACCTTGAACACCGCCTTCTGCGGGCAGTACACCACGCAGTTGTCGCATTCGAAGCACTGGCCGCAGCTCATGCAGCGCTTCGCTTCCGCCACCGCCTCCTGGTCGCCGAGGCAATCCAGCCGCTCCTGGAAATTCCCCAGCGCCTGCTCTTTCGTCAGCGTGAAGACCTTGCGCTTGTTGCGCGGCGCAAACGGGAAGTGGCCGAGGAACAGCTCGTCGTGCGGGATCACATATTTCTGCGAACGGTTCTCGTAATTGTGGATTGCGACGTTGCTGCTGTCGGTGCCCCAGATACTGGTGTGCGGCGCCGCCTCGAGCGGCAGGCCCTTCTCGATCATCTTGCGCGTGAGGTCGAAGCCGTGCGCATCGATCTTCGGGCGCTTGTCGAGCGGCTCGCCGCGCAGATAGCGGTCGATGCCGTCCGCCGCGATCCAGCCCTGGCCGATCGCGGAGGTGAGCAAGTGCGGGCGGATCACGTCGCCGCCGACAAACACCCCCGGCTTGCCCGGAACCTGGTAGTTCCTGTCGGCACTGATCATGCCCTTGCCGTTGTCGAAACTCTCCAGGCCGGTGAAATCCACCGCCTGGCCGATCGCCGAAACGATCAGGTCGGCTTCGATGTCGCGCTCGGTGCCCGGCTTGATCTTGATGTCGAGCCTGCCGTTCTTGAACGAGGCCTCGCACTCGGCCAGGCGCAGCGCGGTGGCGCGGCCGCTGGCGTCGCGCACCACCTCGACCGGGGTGATGCCGCAGCGGATTTCGATGCCTTCGGCCAGCGCCTGCTCGATCTCGTGCCGGTTGGCCTGCATCTGGTCGATCGGAAACAGCGAGGTGAGGATCACTTCCGCGCCCTGCTTCGCGGAAATCTCCGCGACGTCGTGCCCGACGCGGCCCTGGATCACGTATTCGGGACGGTCTTTCTCGTGCGCCTGGGTGATGTGGCCGAGCCGGCGCGCCACCGTCGCCACGTCGATCGAGGTGTCGCCGCCGCCGACCACCACCACGCGCTTGCCGACGTGGCGCAGGCGCCCGTCGTTGAATGCCCGCAGGAACGCGGTCGCGGTCACGCAGTTGGGCGCGTCGGCGCCCGGCGCCGGCAGCGGCCGGCCGCTTTGCGCGCCGAGCCCCATGAACACCGCGTCGAAATCCTTCTCGATCTGCTGCATGGTGATGTCGCGGCCGATACGCGTTTGCAGCCGGGCCTCGATGCCCAAGTCGAGGATGCGCTGGATCTCGGCATCGAGCACGTCGCGCGGCGTGCGGAATCCCGGGATGCCGTAGCGCATCATGCCGCCGAGGTGCTCGTGCTCGTCGAAAATCGTGCAACGGTGGCCCAGCAGCGCGAGCTGGTAGGCGCACGACAGGCCAGCGGGGCCGCCGCCGATGATCGCGACCTTCTTGCCGGTGCTGGCGGCGGGCCTGGTGAATTTCAGGTTGTGCTTGATCGCGTAATCGCCGAGGAAATGCTCGACCGAGTTGATGCCGACGTGACCTTCGACCTGGTTGCGGTTGCAGCCGGATTCGCACGGCGCCGGGCAGACGCGGCCCATCACCGACGGGAACGGATTGGCTTCGGCGAGCCGCCCGAACGCGTATTCCGCGACGGGCACGCCGGCTGGCGGTTTCTCGATACCCCGCATGATGTTCAGATAGCCGCGGATGTCCTCGCCGCACGGGCAGCTCGCCTGGCACGGCGGGCTGCTTTGCACGTAAGTCGGGCATTTGTGCGAATGATCCGCGTCGAAAATCTCCTCCTGCCAGGGCTGGTGCTCCTCGTCGCCGTCCCGGTAGCGCCGGAAAGTGAGTTTCGTGTTCGTGTCGCCGGATGTCCCTGACATCTCTAATCCCCCAACCAAGCGGACCGGTGCACGGCGCAGCCGGAGCAGTCCGGAAAGCTCATTGTTTCGTTCCCAGTTGAATCGCGCTGCCCACCAATTGGTGCACGCCGCCGACCATGTCCATGTCGAACTTGTAATACGGCAGCACCTTGCTGAACTGCGCCTTGCAGATCGCGCAAATGGTCGCCATGAAATTGACGCCATGCTCGTCGACCACCTGCTTGAGCGCTTCCATCCTCGGCAGCGCGCCTTTGACCCGCAGCTCGATCAGGTCGTCGGTGAGCAGACCGCCGCCGCCTCCGCAGCAGAATGTGCTCTCGTAAATCGTCTCCGGCGCCATGTCGTGAAACCGGTTGACGCAGGCCTTGATGATCTCGCGCGGGATGATGAACTGGCCGCGCGGCATGTCGCCCATGCGCGAGCCGCGCGCCACGTTGCACGAATCGTGAAACGTGACGATGCGGTGGTCGTTGGCCGCCTTGTCGAGCGTGAGCGCGCCGCGCCGGATCAGGTCGTAAGTGACCTCGCAGATGTGCTGCGGCACCGGGTAATTCGGGTCGAGAAAATCGAACGGCCCGATCAGCGTATTCCAGAAGCTGTAGGCGACGCGCCAGGCGTGGCCGCACTCGCCGACCACGATGCGTTTCACGCCCAGCTCGAGCGCAGCCTCGCGCACGCGCATCGAGATGTTGCGCATCTGCTCGTAGTTGCCGATGAAGATCCCGAAGTTGCCGGCCTCCGACGCGTGCGACGACAGCGTCCAGCTGATGCCGGCCTGGTGCAACACCTTGGCATAGCCGATCAGGCTCTCGACGTGCGGCTCCGAGAAGAAATCCGCCGAGGGCGTGACCACCAGCACTTCCGCGCCCTGCGCGTCGAGCGGCAGCTTGACGTCGACGCCGGTCGCGTCCTTGATGTCTTCCTCGAGCCCGGCGAGCGTATCTTCCAGCGCCCGCCCGGGCAGCCCCAGATTGTTGCCAATCTTGTGCACCTTGCCGATGATCTCGTTGCTGTACTTCTGCCCCATGCCAATCGAATCCATGATTTCCCGGGCGGCCATCGTGATTTCCGCGGTATCGATGCCGTACGGGCAGAACACCGAACAGCGCCGGCATTCCGAACACTGGTTGAAATAGGTGTACCACTCATCGAGCACTTCGCGCGTCAGGTCCTCGGCGCCGACCAGCTTCGGAAAATACCTGCCGGCCAGGGTGAAATAGCGGCGGTAGATCTTGCGCATCAAGTCCTGGCGCGCGACCGGCATGTTCCTGGGATCGCCGGTGCCGAGGAAATAGTGACACTTGTCGGCGCACGCGCCGCAGTGCACGCAGGCGTCGAGATAGACCTTGAGCGAGCGATACTTGCCGAGCAGCTCGCTCATTTTCGCGACGGCCTTCTGCTGCCAGTTCTCGACCAGCTCGCCGGGAAATCCGAGCGCCTGCTGGATCGGCGCTGCGGCGACGAACGGCCGGCTGTGCGCCATCGCGCCGGCCTGCAGGATCGGAATGACCGGGTATTCCTTCAGCCTCGGGGTTTCGAATTCGACGACGGCCACGGCTTTATCTTTCCAGTTCTGCGGCCCAGGGCGAAAGATGACGCCGCTCGCGGGCGTCGTCGGCCTGGTTGCGCGCCGGGCTGAAGAAGATGCCGGGAGCGTGCAGCAGCTTGCTCGCCGGGAAGATCGCCATCAGCGCCGCCACCAGGGCCAGATGCACGAGCAGCACCGGTTCGGCAGGCAACGGCTGCCAGTCGAAGTACAGCAATCCCAGCATGAACGCTTTTACCGCAACGATATCGGTGTGGCTGACGTACTTCATGGCGAGGCCGGTCGCGCCGATCGCGATCAGCAGCGCCAGCATCAGGTGATCGGAGTACGTCGAAATGTAGCGTATGCGCTCGAACAGCAGGCGGCGCGCCCACAGGCTCGCGAGCGCCGCGACCATCGCAAAGCCGGCGTAAAGTCCGAACGGCTGCGCGAGCGCGACCACCGCCCACACCGGCTCGGTGAAATAACGCAGATGGCGCAGCAGCACCAGCGCCAGCGCGGCGTGGAACAGCCAGCCGAGACCCCAGATCCACTTGCTGGATTTGAACAGGCTTTCGAACAGCACTACCTCGCGCGCCATGCGCAGCGCCACTCCCCGGGCATGCGGCGGCGCGGGCGCGGTGGGAATCTTGAGCGGAGCCGGGGTGCGCGCGTAGCTGCCAATTTTCCAGGCGAGTCCGCCGGCGAGCAGCGCCGCAGCAGCGTAGAACAGCAGCGCGAAAAAGATCGTGGTGGCGGTCATGTCATTCTTGCAACATCACTCATCACTCCTCACTGCGGTCTTCGCGGCGAGGGTTCAGATGCAGCCGGTCGGTTTCGGCAGGCCGGCGATCTTGCACGCCTGCTTGGCCGGCCCATAGGGAAACAGCTCGTACAGATACTTGCTGTTGCCCTTGTCCGCCCCGAGTTTCTTACCGATCGCCTTGGTGAGCACCCGTACCGCCGGGGCGATCTGGTAGTCGTTGTAGTACTCGCGCAGGAAGTTGACCACTTCCCAGTGATTGTGGGTCATCTCGACCTTTTCCTGCTGCGCCAGAAAGCCGGCCACGTCCTCGCTCCAGTCGCCGAGATTGACCAGATAGCCTTCTTCATCGGTTTCGTAAGTCTTGCCGTTCATTTCGAAGCTCATTTACCCGTCTCCTTGCTCAAGCAAAAAATTCGCCGCTACAGCCACGACTGCGCGGCCTTGTGTTCCGCCACCAGATCGACAAAGCCGCCGTAGTCGACCAGCTTGACGCCATCGATCACGGCATCGTGCATGCCTCTTGCCTCCAGATCAGGCCGCAGCGCATACACCTGCATCTGGCGCATCGCCTCCCTCACATTCGGTTCCGCGGCGTTGCCGCGCGTCACCGCGTAGACGCCATCCTCGATCAGCAGCACCGCGCTGCCGCTCCTGCCGAAACGCAGGCAGCTCTCCAGCGCGTTTCTTTCGGATGGAGATTTATTCACGATATGCAGCATGGGTCCTCAGAAACTGATCACGACGTCCTGTTGATCCATCAGCTCCGCCAGCTGCGCAGCATTCAGCACTTCGACCGGCACCAGCAGGTGTTCCGTGGTCAGGCCGCGCGCCTTGAGCGATTCCTCGTCCACGTAGAGTTTTTCAATGTCGTAGCCCTCGAGCGCGCGGTAAGTCGGAGAAAAATTCTTCATGCCGATCGCCTTGGTGTTCTGCCCCTTGACCAGCTCGTAGACGCCGTCATCGACGAACACCATGCTGACATCCTGATCGAACGCCGCGCTGATCAGCACCACCTCCAGCGCCTCGAGCGCGTAGACCGTGCCGTAAGGCGCCTTGCGGTTGACGAACATGAACTTCTTGATCGTGCCGGAAGTTTCTTCCTGCATGTCGATACCGCCCGCGGTCTCGTTCACGCAGCGCCCCGTCAGTCGCCGAACACCACTACGCGGTCCGCCTGGATGCCCGACTCCACCAGCTGTCCGAGGCCCGAGATGCGGAAGCCCTTGGCCAGAATCTCGTCCTTGATGCCGCGCCGCAGCGCGGCCGCGACGCACACCACCAGATCGACGCCGTGCTGCTCGGCGAGCTTCGACCAGCGGTTCACGATGTGGCGGTCGTCCTGCGGCGGCTCGGTCAACCGCGTTGCGTTGTTGACCCCGTCGTGGTAGAAGAACACGCGGTGGATCTGGTGCCCTTTCTCGAGCGCCGCGGTGGCAAATTTGAAAGCGGTATCCGACGCCTGATGGGTGTAAGGCCCTTCGTTTACCATCAGTCCGAACTTCATCGCCGGCCCCGTCGCGGCGTCAGAACCGGATGTGGGTCGAGGCGTTCAGATTCGCCCGCGAGCCGCGCCAGTCGTCGATCAGGTACTTGGTGAACGGCAGCTCCGTCTTCTCGAAAAAGCGCGGCCAGCCGATGCGCTCGATCCAGTCGGCGATGCGCTCCCACGGCCTGGCGTCTGCCTTGTAGGTGTAGAGGATCTTCTTCACGACCGCCGACACTTCCGGCCAGCGCGGCGGGTTGTTCGGCAGGCCGGAGGCCACCAGCTTCATGAACGTGGGCTTGGCGCGCGCATTCGAATTCTTGCCGCCCACCCAGATCGCGAGCTTGGAATGCTCCGGGTCGTTGATCTGCATCGGCGGGCACGGTGGGTAGCACGCGCCGCAGCAGATGCACTTCTTCTCGTCCACTTCCAGCGACGGCTTGCCGTTCACCAGCGCCGGCCGGATCGCCGCCACCGGGCAGCGCGCCACCACCGTCGGGCGTTCGCACACGTTGGCAACGAGGTCGTGGTTGATCTTGGGCGGCTTGGTGTGCTGCATGATGATCGCGATATCGGCTTGGCCCCCGCAGTTGATCTCGCAGCACGAGGTGGACAAATGCACGCGGTTCGGCATCTCTTCCCTGATAAACTCCTCGTAAAGCTCGTCCATCAGCGCCTTCACCGCGCCCGAGGCGTCGGTACCGGGGATGTCGCAGTGCAGCCAGCCCTGGGTGTGCGCGATCGAGGACACGGAATTTCCGGTGCCGCCCACCGGAAAGCCGTTTTTCTGCAGTTCGGCGATCAGCGGCGCAACCTTGTTCTGGTCCGCCACCATGAACTCGATGTTGCTGCGGATCGTGAAGCGCACGCGGCCATCGGCGAATTTATCGGCGATGTCGCACAGCTTGCGGATGGCATAGACGTCCATCTGGCGCTGCGTGCCGGCGCGCACGGTCCAGATCTCGTCGCCGCCGTGGGCGACGTGGTGCAGCACGCCCGGACGCGGCCGGTCGTGGTATTTCCAGTTGCCGTAGTTCTGCAGCATCAGCGGGTGCAGGAACTGCTTGTTGTCCGGCACCCCGCTCTCGATCGCCGCGCGCATTTCACCCATAGTCGGTCTCCAACCTGTTCGTTGTTCAGCCGTCAGGCCCCCGCCTTCTTCGCCTTGATCTTCGCCACTTCGTCGTCCCACCCGTCGGTGCGCACATACGGATTGGTGCGCGGGCATGACACCATGTTGGGATCGATCTCGATGCCCACGCCCTCGAGGAAGTTGACCAGCCCGATGCGCTCGATCATCTCGCCGGTGCGCTCGTGCTCGAGCGCGTTCTCGGCGAAGAAGTCGACGATGCGCTTGGCGAGATCCACCAGTTTTTCGCGATCCTCGTCGGTTTCAAGCTTCATGAACGGCACCACCAGGGTGCCCATCAGGTCGCCGATCTTGAGGGTGCGCTTGCCGCCGACCAGGATGGTCGCGCCCTTGTCCTTGCCGGGCGCGAGCGCGCCGGTCATGACGTTGATGCAGTGCATGCAGCGCACGCAATCGCGGTTGTCGATCTCGAGCGACTGCGTGTCGCTGACCGGCACGCTTGAAATTCCCGCGTCCTTGCGTACCGCCTTGGATTCCTTGAGCGTGACCGCCTTGGTCGGGCAGCGGCTGATCACATCGTTCACCAGTTCGTTCAGCCCGTGCCTGGCAAACCATTTCCGGGCGAGCGCCTCGTCGGTGCGGATGTTGTCGCGCCAGGTGCCGATCACCGCCATGTCGGAGCGCTGAATCGAGTTCATGCAGTCGTTGGGGCAGCCCGAAAACTTGAACTTGAATTTGTAGGGCAGCGCCGGACGATGCATATCATCGAGAAAATTGTTGATCACCGTGCGGTGGGCGGCAGCCTCGTCGTAGCACGACTGCTCGCAGCGCGCGGCGCCGACGCACGACATCGCAGTGCGCACCGCGGGCCCGGCGCCGCCGAGATCGAAACCAAGCTCGTTCAACTCATCGAACGCCTTCTGCACGTTCTCGGTGGAACAACCCTGGAACATGATGTCGCCCGACTGGCCGTGGAACGCGATCAGGCCCGAGCCGTGTTTTTCCCAGATGTCGCACATCTTGCGCAGCAGGGCGGTATCGTAGTGCATGCCTGCCGGCGGCATCACGCGCAGCGTATGGAATTCGGATGATGCGGGAAACTTGGCGGCGACTTCCGAGAAACGCGGAATGATGCCGCCGCCGTAACCGAACACGCCGACGGTGCCGCCTTTCCAGTAGCCCTTGCGCGTCTTGTAGGAATGCTCGAGTTGACCCATCAGGTCAACCATGTAGTCCTTGTCGTTGGCGAGCCGTTTGAGGCCGGTGACGAAGCTCGGCCACGGGCCGCTTTCGAGCTGGTCGAGCATCGGGGTATCGTGCATTTTCTTCGCCATGCTTGCTCCTCCATCGCGAACGGCAGGTTATTGCGCAGATGGCGCGAGCCCGGCAGTCTTCGCTTATTCAGCGGCCGGACTTGCCGATGGCCGCAACCACCCATACGCGCAGATGCTACAGGCCTCGATTCTGGCGGCGCTATCATTCTCGTTGGGTATGCTTGACGGCCCGAATGGGCGGGAGGCAACCTCCCCATTCGGGTTATATCCATTCCCCTTTTGGCTGGCGCGGCTTGGCGCATCGCCCGCAAACGCGGCAAAAGAGGTAACCTTGCTCGCGAATGCAATTCGCTCGCGACCGGAACTTTCCCGCATTCAGCGGAGCGCCAGACATGGAACAGATCACGCAACTCGACCGCTTCAGGGCCCCGCTCGGCGGGCAGGAAATCGAACTGCAGCAGGTCGCCTACGATGCGGGCGGCATCAACCTGCTGCGCGTCCGCATCCGCGAACGCAGCAGGTTCACGATTTTCGAGATCGACTCGGATACCGCGGCCCGCTGGGGACAAGCGCTGCTGCAGTGGGCCCAACAGCAGTCCCCGGCCGCGGCTGCCGAACCGCGATAACGCCACGTCAACGCACCGGCTGCGCTACCCCATGACCGTGGACATGATTTTCAGCATTCGCGGCCACAGCATTCCGCGCGATCACGGATTTGTGCTGTGGCGCGAGTTGCAGGCCTGCCTGCCGTGGCTCGACGCCGAAACGCAGGCCGGGATACACCCGATCCGCGGCGCGCCGGCTGACGATGACATGCTGCTGCTGACGCAGCGCGCCAGCCTGGTGCTGCGCCTGCCGCAGGTGCGGCTGGCGGATGCCGAAAGCCTGACGGGCAGACAGCTCGACCTGGACGGATGCGTGCTCGAGATCGGCGCCGCGAGGCAGCGCCCGCTGCTGGCTTTCACCACGCTCTATGCGCACCAGGTTTGCACCGGCAGCGACGACGAACTGGACTTTCTCGGCGATGTCGCCGCGCAACTGGAACAGATCGGCGTGGCGTGCAAGTACCTCTGCGGCAAACGGCGCACGCTGCGCGCGGGGCAAACCGAGATCCGCGGCTACAGCCTGATGCTGCACGACCTCAAGCTCGAGCAATCCACGCTGCTGCAGCAAAGCGGTCTGGGCGACAACCGCAAGCTCGGCTGCGGGATTTTCGTTCCGTATAAGTCGATCGCGGCATGAAATCCGACCTTTAGGGAGGCGTTATGGCAACACCGACCGCGACGGTCACGCTGGACATGAGCGGCATGTCGTGCCCGGCGCCGCTGCTGGGCGCGAAGAAAATCATCGACGATCTGCAGGTTGGGCAGATTCTGCTGCTGATCTCGAATTGCCCGGGCACTTCCGACGACCTGTTCGCGTGGGTCAAATACACCGACAACCAGATCGCTTCGACCGTCAGGCTCGGCGACAACAAGACCGGGTATTACATCCAGAAGGGCAAGGCCGCGGCCCATCCACGGCCGAACGCGGTGCTCGACATCAGGGGCGTGGTCTGCCCCGGCCCGATCGTCGAGGCGAAAAAGCTGCTCGATGCGATGCAGACCGGAGAGGTGCTGCAGCTGATCAGCAATTGTCCCGGCTCTCCCGCCGACGTCAAAGCCTGGGTCAAGACCACCTCCCTCGAGCTCGCCGGCATGCACGAAAGCGCGCGTGGCGAATATGAGTTCTACATCCGCAAGAAGTGACCGCCCGGCGGTTTCCGCCCTGCGACCCGTGATAAGGAAACGCCGTGCGCATCAAGAGCCGCTGGCATAAGAGCGACCAGCCCAAGAGCATGCCGCAGATCGCCAGCGCCATGGCATTCATCGTCTGGCGCGTGGCGCAGAATGCGCTGAAGCGCATGCGCAACGAACAATACGACATCGACCCCGGTCCGCAGTATTTCGCATTCCTCGGCGAATTGCTGATCTTTTTGATCCAGATCGCCGATCGCATCGCGTACCAGCGGCTGGATGCCGCGCAACGCCGCGAGTTCACC
Organism: Betaproteobacteria bacterium; assembly: GCA_023266235.1. Classification (GTDB taxonomy): domain Bacteria; phylum Pseudomonadota; class Gammaproteobacteria; order Burkholderiales; family SG8-41; genus PALSA-1004. The sequence goes on along the minus strand of JAHFRL010000027.1, from coordinate 26,887 downwards.
ACCGCGCTCGCGTTCCGCGTCGCCGAGATACTGGACGACAACCAGAGCGAACTGCTGGGCAGCCCGCAGGCGGGCAGCTATCAGGGGCGCTTCATCGCGCTCTTGAACGAGCTCGCTTCCGACTACGCCGGATTCGAATACACCGATGCCGGGCCGGATTTCGCCTGCCTGCGCTATCTGGGCAATCGCGTGATGGAAACGATGGTGCAGAAAGACCGCCCCTGGGTAATCGACCAGATCATGGAGATCGAGGCGCCAGAAGCCATCGCCACCGTGCAAAAAGGCATGCACAACCTGTTAGATGTCCCGTGTAATTTATCATCGGGCCTTGACCAGGAATGTTCACGGACGTGAGACCGGGCGCGGGGTGTGTTTCATTTTGCTTTGAATAGATATTCTACTTGCTGTGATGGTCAGCGCTCCATGAAAGACACTCGAAAAATCTGGTCAATTTTGCGTGAAGGTCTACACTCGGATTCTCTAAAACCCCGGCCCAGGGCGCCCGTGAGTCGGCTCATGTTGCTACGCAACGAGACCGTGGTGCCTCGAAAGAACAAACACACAGCATACTGTTGGCACTACGAAACCGGACGCCGTAACTGGCCTCCGGAGAAAAACCGGCAATGTGTGCCCCGTGTACCCTTCTCCGGTGCACATTACTGCGGACCCAGCCGTGAAACTAAAACGAAAGCTTTTGAAACGTCGGGGCTTTCTCTGAGGGCCGGAGAAAGTGATCCAACGCTGTTGACTGTCTGGCGGAGAGAGAGGGATTCGAACCCTCGATAGAGTTTTGCCCTATACGCCCTTAGCAGGGGCGCGCCTTCGACCACTCGGCCATCTCTCCGTTATTCGTTTTCGCAACGCCACCGTAACCAACTGTTCACCCCATTGCTCCGAGCGGTCGCAGGCGCTAAGCGCACAAATTTACGACGGCTGCGCCGTGACCACTCGGCCATCTCTCCGTTATTCGTTTTCGCAACGCCACCGTAACCAGCTGTTCACCCCATTGCTCCGGGCGGTCGCAGGCGCTAAGCGCACAAATTTACGACGGCTGCGCCGTGACTACCCGGCCAACTCTGCGTATCGATTTCGGCGGCTAGAATAACACAGGCTGTGTCCTCAGGCCGGTTGCTCGAGGCCAAATGCCTTGTGCAGCACCCGCACCGCGAGTTCCATGTACTTCTCATCGATCACGACCGAAATCTTGATCTCGGAAGTCGAGATCATCTGGATGTTGATGCCCTCCTCCGCCAGCGTGCGGAACGCAGTGCTGGCGATGCCGGCGTGCGAGCGCATGCCGACGCCGACCACCGATACCTTGGCGATCTTGTCGCCGCCCTGCACTTCGCGCGCCTTGATGTGCTGCGCGACCGGCTTCAGGATCTCCAGCGCTTTCTGATAATCGTTGCGGTGCACGGTGAACGAAAAATCGGTGAGCCCGTCGTGCCCGACGTTCTGCACGATCATATCGACGTCGATGTCGGCGTCGCCGATCGGGCCGAGGATCTGATACGCGATGCCGGGACGGTCGGGCACGCCGAGTATGGTGATTTTGGCTTCGTCGCGATTGAACGCGATGCCTGAAATAGTCGCCTGTTCCATTTTTTCGTCTTCCTCGAATGTGATCAGCGTGCCTGCGCCTTCCTCCTCGAAGCTCGACAACACGCGCAGCTTCACCTTGTACTTTCCCGCGAACTCGACGGAGCGGATCTGCAGCACCCTGGAGCCGAGGCTCGCCATCTCGAGCATTTCCTCGAACGTGATGGTGTCGAGCCGCCGCGCGTCGGGCACAATGCGCGGGTCGGTGGTGTAAACGCCGTCGACGTCGGTATAAATCTGGCATTCGTCGGCCTTGAGCGCCGCGGCGAGCGCGACACCCGTGGTATCGGACCCGCCGCGGCCGAGCGTCGTGATATTGCCCGCCTCGTCGACGCCCTGGAAGCCGGCGACGACCACGACACAGTCCTCGTCCAGATCGCGCCGCATGGTCCGTTCTTCGATGCTGACGATGCGCGCCCTGGTGTGCGCGCTGTCGGTCAGGATCCTGACCTGGGCGCCCGTGTAGCTGCGCGCCTTCAAGCCCAGATCCATCAGCGCCATGCACAGCAGCGCAATCGTGACCTGTTCGCCGGTCGAGACCATGACGTCGAGTTCGCGCGGGTCGGGATGCGCCTGGATTTCCTTGGCCAGCGCGATCAGGCGGTTGGTCTCGCCGCTCATCGCGGACACCACCACCACCAGCCGATGGCCCGCGCGTTTCCAGCGCGCGACGCGGCGCGCGACATTCTTGATGCGGTCCGGGCTGCCGACCGAGGTGCCGCCGTATTTTTGGACGATCAAAGCCATTTAACCATGCCTGCAAACTCAAAAGCATTGAATTTTATCGCATTTCCAGGGAAAAAACGAGATTCGGCCGGCCCCTGCGCTGGTTACGAAATTCCCAACAAGACGGAAACCTAAACGCAATTTTTATGTCAGACGAATATCTGATTTGCGCCAAGGACACTGCGATGAGCTTAGCCGGAAAGACCTTCAAACCCCGCCACCTGCGCCAGCGCCTGGGGCTGAACCAGCAGCAGTTCTGGTCGGCAGTCGGCGTCACGCAAAGCGGCGGCTCGCGTTACGAGACCGGCCGCAGCATGCCGAAGCCGGTGCGTGAATTGGTGCGCCTGGTGCATGTCGAAGGCATCGACGTGGCACGCGCGCGCGGCGAGCATTTCGTGATCGCCGACCATCTGCGCAGCACCAACCCCGCGCTCTATCAGCGTATCAAGCACGAAATCCGCTCCAGGAACGGCCGCAAAGCACGCTGACCGCTGCGGGCACACGGCGGCAGTGCGAAGCGCGGTGCTATAATCCACGCTTTTCCGCGCCCCCCGCCCCGCCCACCGATGCGCATCACCCGCAGGCTCGAATTCGACGCCGGCCACCGCATTCCCAATCACGCCAGCCAGTGCCGGCACCTGCACGGGCATCGCTACGCAATCGAGGTGACGGTGAGCGGCGACATCGTCACTACCGAAGGCGATTCCGAACAGGGCATGGTCGCGGATTTCTCCAGCATCAAATCGCTCGTCCATCAGCACATCGTGGAACCCTGGGACCATGCGTTCCTTGCCTATGCGCAGGATGCGCCGGTGGTCGACTTCCTGCGCTCGATCCCGGGCCATCGCACGGTGCCGTTCGATGCGCCGCCGACCGCCGAGCACCTGGCGTTGACCGCGCTGCGGATCCTCGAGCAGGCATTCGCCGGCGCCTACGGCAAGCGCATCCGCGTCGAGCAGGTCAGGATCTACGAAACGCCCAATTGCTGGGCGGACGCAGTGAAGCGCGAATGATGCGTGCGGAATGATGAATGCAAAATGCCCCCCGATAAACGGCAGGGGTACACAGCACCTCACTCATCACTGCAGTTGCATGGCGGAAGGTGTGAGATTCGAACTCACGAGGGCCTTGCGGCCCTGCCGGTTTTCAAGACCGGTGCATTCAACCGCTCTGCCAACCTTCCGGATCGGGCATGGTTCGGATTGCCGTTCATAATACCATGCATTATCAATCGCTTGACGAATGCAGAGCGGCAGGCGGGCAACGTTATATTGATTGAAACTTTGCACCGCTTTGGGTAGTCTTACGCCAAAGCCGGAACCCCGGCACTAAGAGGAGAGAAATACATGCAACCCGAACTGCAATCCAACCAGAGTTATCAAACGCCGGTTGCGGTCAATGAAGTCGCGCTGCAGCCGCAGCGCGTGCTGCGCAATACCTATCTGCTGCTGGCGCTATCGCTGATCCCGACGGGAATCGGCGCGCTGATCGGCGTCAACCTCAACTTCGGCTTCATGCGCGCGAGCCCGATGGTCTCGTCGCTGGTGCTGCTCGCGATCATTTACGGCATGTTTTTCGCGATCGAGAAGAACCGCAACAGCGGCCTCGGCGTAGCACTATTGCTGGGCCTTACGCTCTTCCTGGGCATCATCCTGGGGCCGCTGCTGCAGGTCGCGCTCGGCCTGCGCAATGGCGGCCAGCTGATCGCGCTCGCCGCCGGTGGCACCGCCACGGTGTTCTTCACCATGGCCGGCATTGCCACGGTCACCCGCAAGGATTTCGGCTTCATGGGCAATTTCCTGACGGTCGGCTGCATCGTCGTCATGCTCGCCGTGCTCGCCAACATTTTCATCGCGAGCCCGGTGCTGCACCTGACGATCTGCGCGGTGTTCGTGCTGCTGTGCTCGGCGATCATCCTGTGGCAGGTCAGCGAGATCGTGCGCGGCGGCGAGACCAATTACGTCTCGGCGACGCTTACGCTCTACATGAGCATCTACAACCTGTTCTCGAGCCTGCTGCAAATACTGATGGTTCTTACCGGCAACCGCGACTGAGGATTCCCCGCTTCAGAGCTTCAGTAAGAACGGGGCGACCACAGTCGTCCCGTTTTTTATACCCGCCCTGTCGAATCCCGGCTTTCATGGCGGCCTTTGCGTCGTTGCGGCCAAATTACCTGTCGAACACCGCGATCGATTCGACGTGCGAGGTATGCGGAAACATGTTGACCACGCCCGCCGCCGACAGCGCATACCCTTTAGTCTGAACCAGCAAACCGACGTCGCGCGCGAGCGTGGCCGGATTGCACGACACATAGACAATGCGCCGCGGCGCGTCATCGGGCAATGCCTTGATGAGTTCCACTGCCCCGTCGCGCGGCGGATCGATCAGCATGCGATCGAAACGGCCAAACCGCGCAAGCCTGCCGTTATCGATCCGGAATAAGTCGTCCACTACGAATTCGGTGCGCGCCGCGAGCTGATTCAACGCGGCATTCGCCTGCGCGCGCCTGACCAGGCTTTTGCTGCCCTCGAAGCCGACCACGCTGGCTCCGCTGCGAGCGATCGCCAGCGAGAAATTGCCGAGCCCGCAAAACATGTCGGCGATGCGCTCGCCCGGCCGCGGACCGAGCAACGCCACAGCGCGCCGCACCAGCACGGCGTTCACCGCCGGGTTGACCTGCGTGAACTCGGTCGGCGTAAAGCCGATCCTGAGCCCGAATTCGGGCAGCGCATAATAAAGCATGCCGTCACTTGCCGGATAAAACGGCCGTGCCGATTCGGGACCCTGCGGCTGCACAAAGAACTGCGCGTGATGCCGGTCGGCGAATTGCCTGAGCAGATCTTCGTCGCCGGCGCTCAGCGGCTGCAGCACGCGCAGCACCAGCGCGTCGACACCATCGCCGATCGCGAGCTCGATCTGCGGCACGCGATCGGGAATCGACAGCGCGTTGACCAGCCCGCGCAACGGTACCAATAGCGCCGCAATGCGCGGCGGCACCACTTCACAGGTCGTCATGTCGGCGACGCGGCTGCTGCGTTTTTCGCGAAAACCGATCAGCGCGCCGCCTTTTTTTGCCACGTAGCGCGCCGAGAAACGCGCGCGATGACGGTAGCCCCATGGCTCGCCGTAGATCGCCGGCAGCACCTGCTGCGGGTGCGTCTTGCCGATGTGCCACAGGGTGTCCTCGAGCACGCGCTGCTTGACCGCGACCTGCGCGCGCGCATCGAGGTGCTGCATGCTGCAGCCGCCGCATATATCGTAGTGCCGGCAACGCGGCTCGGTGCGCGCGGCCGACGGCTTGAGTATTTGCTGCACCTGCGCCAGCTCGTACTTGGATTTTCTGAGATATGGCGTATAGGTGACGATTTCACCGGGTAGCGCGCCGTTGATGAATATCACTTTGCCGTCGGCGTGGGCGACGCCGCGGCCTTCCTGGTCGAGCGATTCAACCCGGATCATGTCAGACGAGACGAGGTGCGGGTTACGCCGTCACTGCGGCCAGAGCCGCAGGAACTCGCGCCAGTGCTGATCGGGCGACTTTTCGAGGGTTGCGCGCACCAGGTTGATGTCCTGCCGGTATTTGTCCGGCGGCAGCGCGCCGCGCAGCAGTTGGAAGCGCAGATAAACAAGATAGGTGTTGGCGACGTCCGCTTCGCAGTAGCTGCGGATCAGCGCGATCTTGCCGTCCTGCCACGCCTGCCACACCTGCGAGCCCTCGAGCCCGAGCTTGCCTGGAAAGCCCAGCAGCTGCGCAATCTCGTCGAGCGGCACCCCGCCGCGCGGCTGATACAGCGCGAGCAGGTCCATCAGGTCGAGGTGCCGCGCATGGTAGCGGCTGATGTAGTTGTTCCACTTGAAGTCGCGGTCGTCCTCGCCCTGGTCCCAGTAGCGCGCGGCGCGCACGCCGTGCAGCATGCCGCGGTAATGCAGTACCGGCAGATCGAAGCCGCCGCCGTTCCACGATACGATTTGCGGCGTGTATTTCTCGATGCCGTCGAAGAAGCGCTGGATCAGCTCGCCTTCGCCGTCCTCCGGTTCGCCGAGCGACCAGACGCGGAAGCTGTCGCGGTCGCGCAGCGCACACGCAATGGCGACGACCCGGTGCAGATGAAGCTGGAGAAAATCGCTGCCGCTGGTCTGACGGCGGCGCTGGAATGCCATCGCTGCGACTTGCCCGTCGCTGACGCCGGCATCGATGCCGTGGATCCTGCGCAACCCCGCGATATCGGGAACCGTTTCGATGTCAAAAACCAGAACCGGGATCACTTACGCGTCCAGGCTCCGGCATTGTTCTGAAAGTACCAGCCGCCCTGCGCCTTGTCGACCCAGCGCTGGGCGAAGGTGGTACGGATATCATTTTCCCACTCCGGCTTGCCGTTGGCACGCGCGATTTCGCGGTAGAGCGCGCTGCGGTCCTGGTTCTCTGCAGCCACCAAGCCGTTCACCTGCTGGCGCTGCGCGAGCGGCACCGCGTTGGCGTCGCGCAATGCGATAAAACCATCGCGCGTGAGCCCGATCGCGCCGTTGTTATAGAACGACGCCAGCTCGGCATGGCGCTTTTGCATGCTCGCCTGCAGCGCCGCGACCGCCGGCGTGTTGACTTCGAGATTGGCTTGCGCGAACGCACTGCCCGCAAGCAGCAACAGCAGCGCCCACCAGCCGCATCGTGCAACATTCATGATCCACATGTGATGCTCCTTATTTGGATGACGGTGCGGCCGGCGGCTCGGGTTTCTTGAGCTGCCACACTTCATCGATGATTTTGTCGGCCGCCTTCTCGGCTGCCGCAGCGGGAAAATAGATGTTGATCGTCACGCACCCTTGCAGCAACAGCGCAAAGGCAAGCGCGACATAAACAGTCAGATCTCGCATATCGATTCCTTATTCATTTTACAATTACATTGCCCTCTGTCACACGCTTCAGGCGTTCGATCAGCTCGCGCCAGCCGACGTTGCGATTGTAGCCCAACACATTGATCGCCGGTATACCGCCGCCTTTTACGATCACATAGCCTTGCGGCACATTCTCGATGCCGCCCATCCGGCAGACGCCTGACTCGAGCCTGCAGCTGAGGCCCAGCGCGGAATAACCGAAGGTCTCGAAGAAACGCAGGAAACTGCGCTGGATCGCGGATGCCGCGCCCGCCCCGCCCAGCGCGGAAATATTCTGCACCGCAGCCTGGCTGATGCGCCGCGGATACTCGCCTGCGCTGCTCGCGATGCGGGCGTCGAAATGCACCGGCTCCCAGTTGACCAGCTCGAGTGCTTTGACCTGGGCGTCGACGCGGCCGGTGATGTTGCCGAACGAAAACGTGCGCGTCAGCAAATCGAGGTCAAGGTTGCGCACGTCGACGTCCGCCGTCAGCCGCGGCACTTTGCCGAGCGGGTCTTCCAGCACCAGGTTCTGCGCTACGATCGTGCCATCGAATACCCTGAATAACAACGCGCCATCGACCTTCAGCGTTGACTGCTGGTAGCTCACGGTCGGGATCACCGCCGACAGCGTGCCGTGCATGACCGGCAGGCCGAGCGCGGTCGTCATCTGCTGCATCGAGATCGGCGCGATGCCGCCGCTGAAGCGCCAGCTTTCGCGCTCGCCACTGGTGGCGAAATCGTTCACGGACAGCTTGCCGTCGAGTACGGGAATCTGGACGTCGTGCATGCGCACGCGCATGCCGCGCGTTTCAAGCGGCAGATCGAAGGCGCCGAACGGCACACGCAGCACCTCGCCGCCTGCCAGCCGCAGTTTTGCCGACGTCAGCAGATCTCTATGCCACGGCAGGCTGCCGTCAAGCCCGAACAGCGCGAAGCGTCGGCCTTTGTCTTCGATCGACACGCGCTTCAATACCAGATCAGCTCCGGCAAGCGCGCCGTCCTTCACTTCGAGCGCGATATCGGCGCGGCCATCGCAGCGCAAATCGGCCAGCACCGTGCCTTGCAGCGCCGGCTTGAACAGCTTTTCATAGAGCGCCGCGACATCGAGATTGGCGCTCTTCAGGCTCGCGCTCGCAAGCTTGCCGGCGGCACGATCGTGCAGTGCGTTGAAATCGAACTCGCCGATGCCCGCCAGCACAAGCCGGCCGCGCTCGACCGACACGCGTTGCGTGTCCAGCGTGCCAGCCAGGCTCAGTGCATGCCCACTGCCGCCGACGAACAGCGGCTGCCAGAACACATCACCGCTTTTCCACTCGAGTCGGCTTTGCCATTGCCATTGCTCGCCGCGCTGTTGCGCCTGCAGCGACAGTACGGCCGCGATCTTTTCGCCGGCATGCAGCCCGGCGTCATCGCCGAACCCGAAATTATCAAATGCAAGCTCGGTGCTGACCCGGGCATCACGTTCGTCGGCAAATACCAGCTTGCCGCTGACGCTGCCGGCATTCGGCTTGGGCCAACCGGCCGGCCACCACGCGGCAAGCCGGGTTATGAGGCCATTGCTGACAACGAGCGCAACGGTACGCGACGCCGCGTGCGCGTCCACCGTCAACCGCCACTCCTCGCCCGCCGCCGGCCTGAGCGCGAGATCGAGATTTTTGTTACGCGTCGAGTAACGGAAGTTGAGCGGGATCTTGGCCGGGGATTCGAGCAGGCCCTGGGCGCAGACCAGCTGATCGCGCTCCTGCTTGAGTTCCGGGCAGCGGATGCGCACGTTGCGCCAGGTGGAGTTGCCGATGCTGGCTTCGGCGATCTCGAGGCTGAGCGCGGCCGGATTGGAGCCGCGCAGCATGCCGGCGATTTTGCTGGCGCTGAATGACGGCCCGTCGAGGCGGTCGATCGCGAGCGCGATTTGCTGCGCCGTGGCGCAAGTGCCGAACAGCACGCCGGCGGCAACGCATATCACCCGCCGGAACAGCACAGGTAACGCGGCGCGTAGCAGCTCAGGCAGGAAAAATCCCGGTGGAAAGATAACGGTCGCCGCGATCGCAGACAATGGTAACGATGACCGCGTTCCTGACCGCGGACGCGACCTGCAACGCGGCCCACATCGCGCCGCCGGACGATACGCCGGCAAAGATGCCCTCCTCGCGTGCCAGCCGGCGCGTCAAGTCCTCGGCATCGGCTTGCGTAACCTCGATCACGCGGTCGACCCGGCTCCAGTCGCAGATCTTCGGCAAATACGCCGGCGGCCACTTGCGGATGCCCGGTATCTGCGAGCCTTCGGTCGGCTGGCAGCCGATGATCTGGACCGCCGGATTCTGCTCCTTGAGGAAGCGCGACACCCCCATGATGGTGCCGGTGGTGCCCATGCTGGAAACGAAATGCGTGACCTTGCCGGCGGTATCGCGCCAGATCTCGGGGCCGGTGCCTTCGTAGTGCGACAGCGGATTGTCGGGGTTCGCGAACTGGTCGAGGATCACGCCCCGGCCTTCGTCGCGCATTTTTTCGGCGACGTCGCGCGCCATTTCCATGCCGCCGCTCTGCGCCGTCAGTACGATCTGCGCGCCGAATGCGGCCATCGTCTGCCGGCGCTCGACCGACAAATGCTCGGGCATCACCAGCACCATGCGGTAGCCCATCATCGCCGCCGCCATTGCGAGCGCAATGCCCGTGTTGCCGCTGGTCGGCTCGATCAGCGTGGCGCCGGGCTTGATGTCGCCGCGCTGCTGCGCGCGCCTGATCATCGACAATGCCGGACGGTCCTTCACCGAACCCGCCGGATTGTTGCCTTCGAGCTTGGCGAGTATGACGTTGCCGCTTTTCTCATTGGCCGCGCCGGGCAGGCGCTTCAACCTGACCAGCGGGGTATTGCCGACGAAATCTTCGAGCGTGTTGTACATGGTGGATGGTCTCGGCTGCGATAAAGGATCAGACCGCGGCGCGCTGGATCAGTTTTTCGACATAGCGCGTCACGCCCTGCTCGACCGTCAGGAATGGCGCATCGTAGCCGGCATCGCGCAGGACTTTGATGTCGGCCTGGGTGTAACTCTGATACTTGCCCTTGAGCTCCGCCGGGAACGGGATGTATTCAATCGCGCCCTGGCGCTGCATGTCGGCAAGGCCCAGCGCCGCCGCCTGGTTATGCCTGCGGCAGGCATTGACGGTCGCCACCGCGACGTCGTTGAAGCTTTGCGCGGCACCGGTGCCGACGTTGAAGATGCCCGCTTGCCCGGGATGATCGAGAAAGAACAGGTTGACGTTGACCGCGTCCTCCACCGCTATGAAATCGCGGCGCTGCTCGCCGTTGCCAAAGCCGCCGCTGCCCTCGAACAGCCTGACCCTGCCGTGCGCGCGATACTGGTTGAAGAAATGGAACGCGACCGACGCCATGCGCGCCTTGTGCTGCTCGCGTTCGCCGTAGACGTTGAAATAGCGCAGCCCGACCACCTGCGCGGTGCGCTCCGCCCAGTTGCGGCGCACGTACTGGTCGAACAAGAACTTGGAATAGCCGTAGACGTTGAGCGGCGCTTCGCACGCGCGGTTTTCGCGGAACTCGGGGCCGGCGCCGTAGACCGCAGCCGACGACGCATAAATGTACGGGATTTCCTCGTCGACGCAGTATTCGAGCAGCTCGCGCGAATAGCGGTAATTGTTCTGCATCATGTAACGGCCGTCGGTTGCGGTGGTGTCCGAGCACGCGCCCTGGTGCGATATCGCGGCGATTGCGCCGTCGAACGCGCCGCTGCCGAGCTCGCGCAGAAAAACCTCCTTGTCGAGGTAATCGGCGATGTCGCAATCGACGAGATTGACGAACTTGTCGCCCTGCTTCAGATCGTCGACCGCCAGCACCTCGTATTCGCCGCGCTCGTTGAGCGCCTTGACGAGGTTGGAGCCGATGAAGCCGGCGGCGCCGGTGACTACGATATACATGGCGAGGCTCGGGATCGAGGATCGAGGATCGAGGATCGGGATTCCAACGATACACTGGTTTTTTTCTCAATCCACATTCCTCAATCCTGCTTTTCAAACAGCTCTTCGGGATATGCCACCGCGGTGCCGAATTTGCCGACCACGATGCCGGCGGCGCGGTTGGCGGCGCGGACCGCAGCGGCGAGATCGCTGCCGGCCGCCAGCATCACCGCCAGCGTCGCGATCACGGTATCGCCGGCGCCGCTCACGTCATAGACTTCACGCGCCTGCGCCGGCACGTGCAGCCGGCTGCCGCGCTCGAACAGCGTCATGCCCTCCTCGCTGCGCGTCACCAGCAGCGCATCGGCCTTGAGCCTGCGGCGCAGCCGCTGCGCCTTGCCGGTGAATTCACGCTCGCTGCTCCAGCCACCCGTGACGGCACCGAATTCGGCGCGATTCGGCGTAATCACGGTCGCGCCGTGGTAGCGCGAGAAATCCTCGCCCTTGGGGTCGACCAGCACCGGTTTGCCGTGACGGCGTGCGAGCCCGATCATGCGCGAAATGTGGGCCAGCCCGCCCTTGCCGTAATCCGACAGAATCACCGCATCGCAGCGCCGCACCAGCCGTGCATACTCGGCAAGCTTGGAGCGCAGGATCTCGTGGCTCGGCGCGGTTTCGAAATCGACGCGCAGCAACTGCTGCTGGCGGCCGATCACGCGCAGCTTGACCGTGGTATCGATGGTGCGGTCGTGGTGCAGGCGCGCCGCGATATTCTCCTTGCGCAGCAGCGCCTCCAGGCTGCGTCCGGCTTCGTCGCGGCCGACCACCGACAGCAGCGTCGCGCGCGCGCCGAGCGCGGCGACGTTGCGCGCGACGTTGGCGGCGCCGCCCGGGCGCTCGTCCTGCCGGCCGATCTTGACCACCGGCACCGGCGCCTCGGGTGAAATGCGGCTGACCTCGCCAAACCAGTAGCGATCCAGCATCACGTCGCCGACGACGAGCACACGGGCGCGTTTCAGCGCCCTAACCAACTCCTCACTCCTCACTCCTCACTCCTCACTCCTCACTGCGAAGCTACGCCCTGCCGATGCCAGAATACTCGAGCCCGTAACTGCGCACCATAGCAGGCTCATAGAGATTGCGGCCGTCGATGATCACCGGCGTGCGCAAGCGGCGCTTGATGTCGTCGAAGTCCGGGCTGCGGAATTCCTTCCATTCGGTGATGATCACCAGGCAGTCGGCGCCGTCGAGCGCCGCCTGCGGCGAACTCGCATAGCCGATGCCGGGAAGCCCCGCCAACACCCGTTTCGCCTGCGCCATCGCGACCGGATCGTAAGCGGCCACGGTGGCGCCGCGCTGGATGAGGCCCGACACGATGACCTGGCTTGGCGCCTCGCGCATGTCGTCGGTATTGGGCTTGAACGCGAGGCCCCACACCGCAAAGCGCTTACCCTTGAGGTTCTCGCCGAAGCGGCGCGTGATTTTCTCGAGCAGCCGCGACTTCTGTGCCTGGTTGACCCGGTTTACTGCGTCGATGATTTTGAGTTCCATGCCGGCTTCGCGGGCGGTCTGCTGCAGCGCCGTGACGTCCTTCGGGAAACACGCGCCGCCGAAGCCGCAGCCAGCGTAGAGAAAATGGTAGCCGATCCGCGCATCCGAGCCGATGCCCTGGCGCACGTGCTCGATGTCGGCGCCGAGCTTTTCGGCGAGATTGGCGAGCTCGTTCATAAAGGATATGCGAGTCGCAAGCATCGCATTGGCCGCGTATTTGGTGAGCTCCGCCGACGGGATGTCCATCACGATCATGCGCTCATGATTGCGCTGGATCGGCGCGTAGATCGCGCGCATGATCTGCGTTGCCCGCCCGTCGGCGACACCGATCACGATGCGGTCGGGGCGCATGAAATCCTCGACCGCGGCGCCTTCCTTGAGAAACTCCGGATTGGACACCACGCTGAAATCGATGGTCTTGCCGCGGCGCGCAAGCTCTTCCGCAATCACCGCGCGCACGTTGGCCGCAGTGCCGACCGGTACCGTCGATTTGCCGACCACCAACCGATAATCCTCCATGTGGCGCCCAATGTTGCGCGCCGCCATGAGCACGTACTGCAGATCGGCCGAGCCATCCTCCCCTGGCGGCGTGGCGACCGTGATGAATTGCAGCTGTCCGTGCGCGACGCTTTCGGCGATATCGGTGGTGAACTGCAGCCGGCCGGCCGCGGCATTGCGCGTGACGAGCGGCTCCAGCCCCGGCTCGTAAATCGGGATTTCGCCCCGCCTGAGCATGGCGATCTTGGCCGCATCGACGTCGAGGCACATCACGTCGTTGCCGAGCTCGGCGAGGCACGCGCCGGAAACCAGCCCGACATAGCCGGTGCCTATGATGGTTATTTTCATGCGCTGGCCCCGGTTGCGATTTCCTGATTGATCGCGCTGAGCGCTGCGGCCGGATCAGGCGCCTGCGTCACCGCTCGCCCGATGACCAGATAATCGGCGCCGGCGGCAATCGCTGCCACCGGCGTCATGATGCGTTGCTGATCGTCCGCTTTGTCTCCACTCAACCGGATGCCCGGCGTCACCAACAGGAACCGGCTGCCGCATTCGCGCCTGAGCAGCGCCGCCTCCTGCGCCGAGCACACCACGCCGTCGAGCCCGCCGGCGTGCGCGAGCTTCGCCAGCTTGAGCGCAGCAGTCGCCGGATCGCCGGCGATTCCGACCTCCGCCAAATCGCGCGCCGCCATGCTGGTCAACAACGTGACGGCAATCAGCTTCGGCCGCTGCCTGCTCGCGGCGACGGCGTTGCGCGCCGCCTCCAGCATGGCGCGACCGCCGAGCGCATGCACGTTGAGCATCCACACGCCGAGCCGGGCCGCCGCCTTGCAAGCGCCGGCGACCGTATTGGGGATATCGTGAAATTTCAGATCCAGAAAGATATCGAAGCCAAGTTGCATCAATTTCTCAACCAGTGTCGGGCCTGCCGCGGTGAACAGTTCCTTGCCGACCTTGAGCCGGCAGGACCGGGGCTTGAGCCGCGCCGCGAATGCGAGCGCCGCATCGGCGCTCGCAAAGTCGAGCGCAACGATGATTTTTCGATCGCTCATGCCGGCAGCCCCTTCTCTTCGGCGCGGCGCGGCAAGTAAGTTTCCCATTCGCCGCATGCCGGACAGTGCCAGTAGTACTGACGCGCGCGGAAGCCGCAGTTGTCGCACTTGTACATGGCCAGACTGCGCGTGTGCTGGTGCACCAGGTTTTTCACCAGCTCGAGGTCGTGACGGTGCTGCACCGGCGCCTCGAGCAGCTGTGCTTCGAGCAGCTTGTCGAGACCGAGCAGCGTCGGATTGCGCTGCATTTCATCGCGCACCAGCTGATACGCCGGCTCTGCACCCTGCTGCTCGAGTATGCAGGTGAATACCACGTTGAGGACGTCGAGCGAAGGATATTTGGCCAGCAATCCGCGCAGAAAAATGAGCCCCTCGCTGGTCTTGTCGAACCGCTTGTAGGCGGCAAACAGCCGCTCGGCAACCAGCGCCAGATACGCCGGATTCTGCGTTTCGATGCGTTTCCAGGCATCGATCGCCGCATCAAAGCGGTCGAGCGCGAGCTCGAGATCCCCGAGCAGCATGTTGGCGCGCACGCACAGCCGATGATGCGCCAGCGCCTGCTCGAGACGCGGACGCGCCGCCTCCGGCCGCGAATCCATGATCTCCTTACTCGCCATTTCGCAGTAGAAGTTGGCGATTTCCTTCTGGTGCGACCGCCCGGTCACGACTTCGAGCTGCTGCGCGGTATCGACCGCTTTCTGCCAGTCCTTTTCCTGCTCGAAGATTTCGAGCAGGTACTTGAGCGCAGCCTCCGCGTGCGAGGTGCCCTTCAGCCTGGCGAACAGCTCTTCGGCGCGGTCGAGCAACCCGGCCTTGAGGTAGTCCTGCGCCAGTTCGTAGAGCGCATCGAGCTTCTGCTGCTGCGGCAGATCCGCGCGCTCGACCAGATTCTGGTGCATGCGGATCGCGCGCTCGATCTCGCCGCGCCGGCGAAACAGCGACCCCAGCGCGAAATGCAGCTCGATCGTTTGCGGCTCGACCTTGACCACCTCGATGAACGCCTCGATCGCCTTGTCGGGCTGCTCGTTGAGCAGGAAGTTCAGCCCCTTGAAATACGCTGTCGGCAGCGCGCGCGACTCCGTCAGCAGATGCTTGATATCGATGCGCGCGGCGAGCCAGCCGAGCGCAAAGAACAGCGGCAATGCGAGCAGCCACCAGTATTCGATTTCCATGTCGTGCCGCGCCGTTCCGTAAACCTGCGCTATACCGATTCCGCCGTCGCCGGTGCCGCGACCGGACGCGCCCGACTGCGCAGCTCGCGCTTGAGTCTCAGGATCCCGCGCCGCTGCCTGACGATGATGGCGAGACTCGCCATCGCGCCGATCGCGGTGCCGATGCCGAAAAATACCAGCAGCACGAATACCAGCGGTGCCTGCCACTCGAGGTCGAGAAAAAAGCGCACCGCGACGTTGTCGGTGTTCTTGGCGGCAAAACCGAGCAGCAGCAGGAACACCGCGGCCTTGGGCAGCAGAAAGAAGACGCGCATCACTATTTCCTTTCAGCCATTCATATATCCCGTCGCCGCTGGCGCGGCGCGCGGGCAAAAAAAAGCGGCACGATCTTTCGATGATGCCGCGCCGATAGACAACCCTGCCGCGATTACTTCTTGAAATCGACGCGTTCGCGCAGTTCCTTCCCGGCCTTGAAATGGGGCACGTATTTCGCCGGCACCTGCACTTTCTCGCCGGACTTCGGATTGCGGCCGGTGCGCGGCGGGCGGTAATTCAAACCGAAGCTGCCGAAGCCGCGAATCTCGATACGCTGACCCTGGGACAGGCTTTTCCCCATCGCGTCGAGAATCATCTTCACCGCGAGTTCTGCGTCCTTCGCCACCAGCTGGGGATAGCGCGCCGCCAGCTTCGCGATCAACTCCGACTTCGTCATGGCCGTCCTTCTTTATTGGTCAGTGTTGGCGGTATCCAGCTTGGCCTTGAGCAGCGCGCCGAGACTGGTGGTGCCGGCATTGGCGGGTTTTTCCGCCGCCATCTTCTGCATCACCGCCGATTCATCCGCAAGATCCTTGGCCTTGATTGACAGGTTGATGGTGCGGTTCTTGCGGTCGATGTTGATGATCATCGCCGTCACCGCATCACCCTCCTTCAGGTGCGTGCGTATGTCCTCGACCCGATCGCGCGCCACTTCGGAGGCGCGCAAATAACCCTCGACGTCGCCTTCGAGCGCAATCACCGCGCCTTTGGCGTCGATCGACTTGACCGTGCCCTTGACGATGCTGTTCTTGTCGTGCGACGAAATGTAGCCGGTGAACGGATCGCCGTCGAGCTGCTTGATGCCAAGCGAAATGCGCTCGCGCTCGACATCGATCGACAGCACCATCGCCTCGGTTTCGTCGCCTTTCTTGTATTTGCGTACCGCCTCTTCGCCGGGCGTGCTCCACGACAGATCCGACAAATGGACCAGGCCGTCGATGTTGCCGGGCAGGCCGATGAACACGCCAAAGTCGGTGATCGATTTGATCTGGCCTTTCACCTTGTCGCCCTTCTTGTAATTCGCCGAGAACTCGTCCCACGGGTTCGGCTTGCACTGCTTCATGCCAAGCGAAATGCGGCGGCGGTCTTCGTCGATCTCGAGCACCATGACCTCGACCTCGTCGCCGAGCTGCACCACGCGCGACGGATGCACGTTCTTGTTGGTCCAGTCCATCTCCGAGACGTGCACCAGGCCCTCGATGCCCTGCTCGATCTCGACGAACGCGCCGTAGTCGGTGAGATTGCTGACCTTGCCGAAGAGCCGCGTGCCCTGCGGGTAGCGCCGCGACAAGCCGACCCACGGGTCTTCGCCGAGCTGCTTCAGGCCCAACGATACACGGTTCTTTTCCTGGTCGAACTTGAGCACTTTCGCTTCGACCTCATCACCGACCGCCAGCACTTCCGACGGATGCTTGACGCGACGCCACGCGAGATCGGTGATGTGCAGCAGGCCGTCGATGCCGCCTAAATCGACGAATGCGCCGTAGTCGGTGATGTTTTTGACGACGCCTTTGACCACTGCGCCTTCCGAGAGGCTGGAAAGCAACGCCTGGCGCTCGGCGCCTTGCGATGCCTCAAGTACGGCACGGCGTGATACCACGACGTTGTTGCGTTTGCGGTCGAGCTTGATGACCTTGAACTCCAGCACCTTGTTTTCATACGGCGTGGTGTCCTTGACCGGGCGGACATCAACCAGCGAGCCCGGCAGGAAGGCGCGAATGCCGTTGACCATCACGGTGAGCCCGCCTTTGACTTTGCCGTTGATCAGGCCCTGTACCAGCGTACCTTTTTCGAGCGCCTGTTCGAGATCCATCCAGGCGGCGAGGCGTTTCGCCTTATCGCGCGACAGGCGCGTTTCACCGAAGCCGTCTTCGAGTGCGTCGATCGCGACCTGCACGAAATCGCCCGGTTTGACGTCGATTTCACCGCGGTCGTTATGGAATTCCTCTGCGGGGATATAACTTTCTGATTTTAAAGCTGCATTTACTACGACATGATTGGCATCAACGCGGATGACTTCCGCGGTGATGACCTCGCCGACCCGCATTTCCTTGCGCGCGAGGCTTTCCTCGAACAGCGCAGCAAAACTTTCACTCGAGCCAGCAGGGGAAACCGTATTCATTGTCTGCACATTATGGACCTGAAAAAACCCGTTATTTCAACGGGGTCTGATTAATCAACGCCATGAGCCTGGCAGCTCATGGCACCTGTTTCGCTGCCGCATAACGCGCCAACACCTGCTCCACTGCCGCTGCGATCGAGAGCTTGGTGGTATCCAGCAAGCTGGCATCGTTACTCATCTGCAACGGGGCTGTGGCGCGTGCGCTGTCGCGCTCGTCGCGTTGCCGAATATCCTGCAAAAGGGTCGCCATATTAGCATCCATTCCTTTTTCTATCAACTGTTTATAACGCCGGCGGGTCCGTTCCGCGACGTCCGCAGTCAGATAGATTTTGAGCACTGCGTCGGGAAATACGACCGCGCCCATGTCGCGTCCGTCCGCCACCAGGCCGGGCGGCTGACGGAAGGCGCGCTGGCGCTTGAGCAGCGCCTGCCGCACCGCCGGCATCGCGGCCACCTCGGAAGTGCTCGCACTGATACGCTCCGAGCGAATGGCATCCGTCACAAGCTCTTGATTCATATGAATTGCGTCCCCATCGAAGCTGATATCGAGCGCGGCCGCCACGCGCGCCAGCGCGGCTTCGTCGTCTAACCCGACCCCGGCCTTGAGTGCCGCCAGCGTGACCGCCCGGTAGAGCGCGCCGCTGTCGAGAAAATGGAATCCGAGCCGCTGCGCGACGAGTTTTGCGACCGTGCCCTTGCCAGAGGCCGACGGGCCGTCGATCGCAATCACCGGAATTGGGGGCTTAGTCATTACAGCTTCGCCGCAAAGGACGCGAAGGACGCAAAGGAAAAACTACTATTGAACAAAAAAATACCCGAAATGGAAGATTTGATCCGCGTTTGTCTGCGTTCATCTGCAGTTAATGAATTTCGTTTTTCTTGGCGTCCCTGGCGTCCTTGGCGGCGAGGCTTTTAGTTTTGTTTGATGCGCAACCCGGACTTGGCCGCGAGTTCAACGAAACCGGGAAACGAAGTCGCGACGTTGGCACAATCGGTAACCGTGATCGGCGCGCGAGCGCGCAGCGCGGCGATCGCAAACGCCATGGCAATACGGTGGTCTGCGTGGCTGGCGACAGTACCGCCGCCGTAATTGCCGCCGGTGACGCGCATGCCGTCGGCGGTCGGCTCGGCAGCGACGCCAAGCGCTTGCAGCCCGTCGGCCATCACCGCGATGCGGTCGGATTCCTTGACGCGCAATTCCTCGGCGCCGCGCAATACCGTGACCCCGCGCGCATTGGCTGCAGCAACGAACAACACCGGAAACTCATCGATCGCCAGCGCCACCTGTTCGGCCGGAATCGCGATGCCCTTCAATTCGGCGTGGCGCACGCGGATATCGGCGACCGGCTCGCCGCCCGCCTGGCGCTGGTCGAGGAGTTCGATGCTCGCCCCCATCAGGCGCAGGATGTCGATGACGCCGGTGCGCGTCGGGTTGACGCCGACGTGCTCGAGCGTCAAGTCCGACCCCGGCGCAATGCTGGCGCCGACCATCAAGAATGCCGCCGAGGAAATGTCTGTCGGAACTTCGATGTCGGTCGCAGTGAGCTTGCCGCCGCCGCTCACGCACACGGTGCTGCCTTTGCGCTCGACCGGGTAGCCGAACGCGGCGAGCATGCGCTCGGTGTGGTCGCGCGTCGGCGCCGGCTCGGTCACGCAGGTCCTGCCGCGCGCATAGAGCCCCGCCAGCAGCAGCGCCGATTTGACCTGCGCGCTCGCAATCGGCATGCGGTAATCGATGCCGCGCAAGTTGGCGATGCCCATGATCCTGAGCGGCGGCCGCCCGCCCTCGGCGGTCGAAATTTCGGCGCGCATCCGGGCGAGCGGCTCGGCGACACGCTGCATCGGCCGCTTGCGCAGGCTCGCGTCACCGGTCAATTCGCAATCGAAATTCTGCCCGGCGAGCAGTCCGCACAGCAGCCGCATCGAAGTGCCGGAATTGCCGCAGTCGAGCACCTGCGCCGGCGCCTCGAGGCCTCGCATGCCGACGCCGTGCACGGTGACGTTGCCGTGGTCAGGCCCTTCGATGCGCACGCCGAGCGCGCGAAACACGTTCCTGGTCGCAAGCGCGTCCTCGCCTTCGAGAAAGCCGCCGATATGCGTGACCCCATCGGCAATCGACCCGAGCATGATGCTGCGGTGGGAAATCGACTTGTCGCCCGGCACGCGGATGCGGCCGGTCAACGCGCCACCGGGTCTCACCTGATAGTTGAGCGTCATGTCGCGTTTCGAGGCAAGGTTTGAGGATCGAGGATTGCGCAATACCGATCTGGCCCGACAACTGTTTACCCTCGATCCTTAATCCCCGGTCCTCCATCCTGTTTTTTTGACCAACCATTTCGCGTGCGCGGCGCGCGCGGCAGCGAAGCGCGCCTCCAGCCCCTGCCCGTCGCTCGCCTCGACCATGCCGCGCAGCAGTTTGAGCGCGCCGAGGTAACCATCGAGCGCGGCGAGGATTGCATCGCGGTTGGCCAGGCAGATGTCGCGCCACATCTCGGGCGAACTGCCGGCAATGCGGGACAGATCGCGAAAACCGCCACCGGTATGCTTGAACAATGCCGCCGCGTCACCGTAACCGGCGATATTGTCGACCAGCGCGAACGACAGCAGATGCGGCAGATGGCTCACCAGTGCGAACACGCGGTCGTGGTCGGCCGCGCGCATCGTGATCACGCGCATGCCGGCAAGTTTCCACGCCGCAGTCACCCGCCTGACCGCGCGCGGGTCGGTCTCGGGCTCCGGCGTCACGATCAGGCTGCGTCCGCGGTAAAGATCGGCAAGCGCGGCCTGCGCGCCGCTTTTTTCAATGCCCGCAATCGGGTGCGCCGGCACAAAGCGCGCAAACGCGGCGCCGAGATAGCGGCGCGCGCCGGCAATCACATCGCGCTTGGTGCTGCCGGCGTCGGTGACTACCGTGTGCGGCGCCAGATAAGGCGCAATCTGCGCCAGCACCGCAGCGGTCTGGCCAAGCGGCACCGCGAGCAGCACCAGATCCGCGTTTTTGACCGCCAGCGCGGGATCGGCCGCTATTTCATCGATGATGCCGAGCCGGCGCGCGGCGGCCAGATTGGCGCGGCTGCGGCCGACGCCGACGACGCGTGCGACCGCATTGCGTTTTTTCAGCGCGAGCGCGAACGAGCCGCCGATCAAACCGACGCCGAAAATGGCGAGCTTGCCGACGGCGCATCGGCGCGCCGCTCCGGATTCCCTGGCGCCGGTCCGTTTCATGCGAACAGGGATTGCCGCAACGCCTCGAGGAAGCGCTCGTTTTCCGATTCCAGGCCGATACTGACGCGCAGGTAATCGGGCATGCCGTAGCTCGCGATCGGGCGCACGATCACGCCGTGTTTTAACAGCCGCTGAAATACGCCGGCCGCATCCATGACCTTGAAGCTCACGAAATTGCCGAACGACGGGATATACGTCAGGCCGAGCTGTGCGAGGCCTTGCGTAATCCGCCGCATGCCCGACTGATTGAGCTCGAAGCCGCGGCGCACGAACTCGCGATCATCCAACCCGGCGGTCGCCGCCGCCAGCGAAACGCTGTTGACGTTGAACGGCTGGCGCACCCGATTCATCAGGTCGGCGACACCAGCATGCGCGAACGCGTAGCCGACGCGCAAGCCCGCCAGTCCATAGGCCTTGGAAAACGTGCGCGTGATGATCAGATTCGGAAATTCCGTGAGCCAGCCGATGCTGTCGGCCTTGAGATCGTCGGGCAGGTACTCATTGTAGGCTTCGTCCAGGACCACGACCACGCTCGGCGGAACCGCGAGCAAAAACGCGAGCAGATCCGCGCTGCGCATCAAGGTGCCGGTCGGATTGTTGGGGTTGGCGAGGAACGCCAGCCGCGTGCGCAGCGTGATTGCTTGCAGCATCGCCTCGAGGTCATGCGCGAAATCGCGCGCCGGCACTTCGATGCCGGCTGCGCCGGCCGCCTGGGTCACGAGCGGATAGACGGCGAACGCATGCTGCGAATAGATCGCCTCGACTCCCGGTGTGAGAAATGCGCGCGCCGCGAGCTCGAGCACGTCGTTGGAGCCGTTGCCGAGCACGATCTGCGACGCATCGACAGCGTAGCGCCGGGACAGCGCGTGTTTGAGCTCGAAACCGTTGCCGTCGGGATAGCGCGCGATGTCGGCAAGCGCCTGCTGCATCGCCTGCATCGCGAGCGGGCTTACGCCGAGCGGATTTTCGTTCGACGCGAGCTTGATGATGCTGTTCGGATCGAGCCCGAGCTCGCGCGCGAGCTCGGCTATCGGCTTGCCCGGCTCATAGGGCGCAATCGCACGGATGTAACCGGGCGCCAGATCGCAAATATCCTGCGCGCGCTTGATTGCGGTGATTGCTGACATAAAGAATCAGTACAGAGTGCAAAGTGCAGAGTGCAGAGTAGAGAATCCGGCGCGGCAATTGCCGCACGTGACACAGCTCATCATTCTGCACTCATCATTCCGCCTGCGCGGACCCCGCAGGATAGGACCCCAGGTTCTTCAGGAACGCCGCCTTTTTCTGCAATTCGGCGAGCGCCTGCGCGACATTGGCGTCCTGCCGGTGGCCTTCGATGTCGACATAAAACATGTATTCCCAGCGTCCGGTGCGCGCCGGCCGCGACTCCAGCCGCGTCATGCTGACACCGTGTTGCGCGAGCGGCGTCAGCAGTGCGTGCACGGCGCCCGGCACGTTGCGCGTCGACATTACCAGCGAGGTCTTGTCCGCGCCCGAGGGGCCGGCATCCTGCGCCGCGATCACGACAAAGCGTGTCGTATTCAGCGGCTCGTCCTCGATATTGCCGGCGATGATCTTGAGCTTGTAGACGGCGGCGGCGGTTTTGCTCGCGATCGCCGCCGCCGCCGCGTCTCCGGCCGCCATGCGCGCGGCCTCGGCGTTGCTGACTACCGGCACGCGCTTGGCCGCGGCAAACCGTTGATTGAGCCACTCGTGACACTGCGCGAGACTCTGGCTGTGCGACAGAATTTTTTTCACGCGCGCTGCCCTGCCGCTCTTGCTCATCAGGCATTGGTGCACCGGCAGCAGCACTTCACCGCAGATCATGAGCGGGGTCGCGAGCAGCAGATCGTGCGTGCGGCCGATGCTGCCCTCGGTCGAGTTCTCGACCGGCACCACGCCGTAGCCGACCTGCCCGGCTTCGACCGCACGGAACACCTCATCGATCGACGCGCAGGGCTGCAACGCGGGGTGCGCGCCGAACTGTCGGATTGCAGCCTCTTCACTGAACGTGCCCGGCGGACCGAGATAAGCAACCGTGACGCCGTCTTCGAGCGCACGGCACGCGGACATGATTTCGGAGTAAAGACGGACCAGCGCCGGCTTGGGCAGCGGACCGCGGTTGCGAGCCGCCAGGCGCCGCAGCACCTGCGCCTCGCGCTCAGGCCGATATTTGGCGCCGCTCTTGGCGCGGCCGGTTTCCTGCGCCAGCGCGGCGCGCTCGTTGAGCAGCTCGACAATGCGATCGTCGAGCGCGTCGATGCGGGCGCGGATTTTTTTCAGCTGATCGCTCACCACTGGGCCTTGTCCAAACCGCAGCTAAACGCCGATATTAAATCAATTGGGCCCGCCGTGGTATCGGCGTTCATCGGCGATTGTCTTTCAGATTTTTCCAGCCGGCAAATAACGCACGGCCAGTACACCCTTGATCGCAGCGATGCGCTCGACCACGCTGGACGGCACCGCACTGTCGACATCGACCAGCGTGTACGCCATTTCACCCCTGGATTTGTTGAGCATGTTGTGAATATTGAGCCCGGCGTCCGCCATTGCGGTCGAGATCTGTCCCAGCATGTTGGGCACGTTGGCGTTGGCGATGCCGACGCGGAACGGCGATTCGCGCGGCATTGTGACATCTGGAAAGTTGACCGCGTTCTGGATGTTGCCGTGCTCGAGATAGTCGCGCAGCTGATCGACGACCATGATTGCGCAATTGTCTTCCGCCTCGCGCGTTGAGGCTCCGAGGTGCGGCAATGCGATCACGCCCGGACGCCCGGCCAGCTTCCGCGCCGGGAAATCGCACACGTAATATTTCAGCCGCTTCGCGGCGAGCCCCTCCAGCACCGCGTCGATGTCGACGATGCCGTCGCGCGAGAAATTGAGCAGGATTGCATGATTGCGCATCAGCTTCACGCACACGGCATTTATCAGGTTCCGCGTGCTGTCGAGATAAGGCACGTGCAAGGTCACGAAATCGGCGGCCTTCAGCACCTCTTCGACCGAATTCGCCTTCTTGACCTGCGACGGCAGGCCCCATGCCGCATCGACGGTGATATGCGGGTCGTAGCCGAGCACGTTCATGCCGAGCTTGATTGCGGCATCCGCTACCAGGCTGCCGATCTTGCCGAGCCCGATCACGCCCAGCGTATGTTTCGGCAGCTCGATGCCGGCAAACTGCCTCTTGCCGTCCTCGGCCTGTCGGTTGATCGCCTCGTCATCGCCGGCGAGCCCGCTCACGAAGCGCGTTGCCGGCAGCAGATTGCGCGCCGCGATCAGCATGCCGGCGATCACCAGCTCCTTGACCGCGTTGGCGTTGGCTCCCGGCGCATTGAACACCGGCACGCCGCGCGCGCTCATCCGTTTGACCGGGATATTGTTGGTGCCGGCGCCGGCACGCGCGATGGCTCTGACCGGCGGCGCGATGTCCATCGCGTGCATGTCTTGCGAGCGGACCAGGATCGCATCGGGATGCTTGACCTGCGCGCCGACCTCGTACTTGCCGGCGGGGAAGCGCTTGAGCCCGACTTGCGCGATGTTATTGAGGGTCAGAATGCGGAAGATGTCAGCCATGTTTGGCCTGGAACTCGCGCATGAAATCAACCAGCGCCCTGACGCCGTCGATCGGCATCGCATTGTAGATCGAGGCGCGCATGCCGCCGACCGAGCGATGCCCCTTGAGCTGCGTCAGCCCGCGCTGCTTCGTTTGTTTGAGAAACTCTTCGTCGAGCGCGTCGTTCCTGAGCCGGAACGGCACGTTCATCAGCGAGCGGTCGGATTTGGCGACCGGCGAGTAATAGAACTCGGTCTGGTCGAGAAAATCGTAGAGCAGCTGCGCCTTCGCGCGATTCAGCTCTCCCATCGTCTGCAGGCCGCCGCGCTGTTTCAGCCATTGAAACACCAGCCCCGCGATATAAACCGCGTAGGTCGCCGGCGTGTTGAGCATCGAGTCCGCCTCGGCCTGCGCCTTGTAATCGAGCACGCTCGGCGTGGATGGCAGCGCCTGGCCTAACAGGTCATCGCGGACGATCACCAGCGTGAGCCCCGCCGGCCCGATGTTTTTCTGGGCCCCGGCGTAGATCAATCCGTATTTCGAGACGTCGATCGGACGCGACAGGAGGTGCGACGACATATCGGCCACCAGCGGCACGCTGCCGGTGTCCGGAACCCAATGAAACTCGACGCCGCCGATGGTCTCGTTCGTGCAGGCGTGCACGTAAGCCGCGTTCGGATCCAGCTTCCAGCCGGTCAGCGCGGGCGCGTAGCTGAAATTCTTGTCTTCCGACGAGGCGGCTATATTGACCGTGCAGTAGCGCCTGGCTTCCTTGATCGCCTTCTTCGACCACTCGCCGGTGTTGACGTAGTCGGCGGATCGCCTGCCGCGCAGCAGATTCATCGGCACCGCCGCGAACTGCAGCGTCGCCCCGCCCTGCAGGAACAGCACCTTGTAATTGGCGGGAACCGCGAGCAGGTCGCGCAGGTCGGCCTCGGCCGCTGCCGCGATGCCAATGAACTCCTTGCCGCGATGGCTCATCTCCATCACCGACATGCCGCTGCCCTGCCAGTCGAGCATCTCGCGGCCCGCCTGCTCGAGCACCGGCTCCGGCAGCACCGCCGGACCGGCGCCGAAATTGTAGACTCGTGACATAGGTAACCTGGATTGAGGATCGAGTAAAGATTGACGGATTGGCGTAAGGCCGATTTTACCCAATCCTCAATCCTGACGACTCAATCCTGCTTTATTTCCTCACCATTTTCATCCTCGTCACGCTCGACGATTTTCTCGAGTCCGGCGAGCTTCTCGCCCTCGCCGAGATTGATCAGTCGCACGCCCTGGGTCGCGCGGCCCATGTCGCGGGTTTCCGAGATGCGGGTGCGGATCAGCACTCCGCCGGTCGTAATCAGCATGATCTCGTCATCATCGCCGACGATCTGCGCCGCGACCAGCTTGCCGTTGCGCTCCGAGGTCTGGATTGCGATCATGCCCTGCGTGCCGCGACCGTGCCTGGTGTAGTCGCCGATGGGCGTACGCTTGCCGTAGCCGTTTTCGGTCGCGGTCAGCACCGATACCTCTTCGTTGTCGGCGGTGAGCAGCGAGATCACGAATCCGCCTTTGGCCAGCTTCATGCCGCGCACGCCGGCGGCGTTGCGCCCCATCGCGCGTACCTCGTTTTCGGCAAAACGCAGCGCTTTGCCCGCGTCGGAAAACAACATGATGTCCTGCTTGCCGTCGGTCAGCGCAACGCCGATCAGATAGTCGCCGTCGTCGAGGTTGACGGCGATGATGCCCGACGGGCGCGGCCGCGAAAACGCCGACAGCGCGGTCTTCTTGACCGTGCCGTTGGCGGTCGCCATGAACACGAAGTGCTCGTCGTCGAATTCCTTGACCGGCAATACCGCGGTGATCTTCTCGTGCTCGAGCAGCGGCACCAGATTCACGATCGGCTTGCCGCGGCTGGTGCGACTACCCTGGGGAACGCTGTAAACCTTCAACCAGTAGATGCGGCCGCGGTTCGAGAAGCACAGGATGTAGTCGTGAGTGTTGGCGATGAACAGCTTTTCGACGAAATCGTCTTCCTTGGTGGTGGTCGCCTGTTTGCCGCGCCCGCCGCGCTTCTGCGCGCGGTAGTCGGCGACCGGCTGGCACTTCATGTAGCCGCCGTGCGACAGCGTCACCACGACGTCTTCCGCGGCGATCAGGTCCTCCATCGAGAGGTCCTGCGTATGCTCGACGATTTCGCTGCGGCGCTCGTCGCCATACTGTTTCTTCATGTCGCTCAACTCGCCGCTGATGATCCTCGTGATGCGCGACGGCTTGGCCAGGATGTCGAGCAAATCGACGATCT
>JAHFRL010000227.1 GCA_023266235.1 Betaproteobacteria bacterium | reverse complement strand
GCACGGTGCAGGAACTGCTCGGCCACAAGGACGTCAGCACCACGATGATCTACACCCACGTGCTGAATAAGGGCGGTCGCGGGGTGAAAAGCCCGCTCGACCGCGCCGAGCAGCCGGTCGCGGAATACCACACCGGCTGATTTTCTAGAAGTGCCGCGAAGCGGTGACCGGCTTCACCGCCGGGTCGAGCTTGAGCTCGAGCAGCGTGTTGGCTTTCACTTTGCCGCGCTGTGAGGAAACGAAAGCGGAGAGCTCTGCTTCCGAGGCGGCCTTCGCATAACGCCAGCGGTAAAGCGTCGCGAGGCCGCTGAAGTCCATTGCCGGCGGCTCGATGGTGAACAGGTCGAGCGCCTTTCCCGTCAACCGGCTCGCCGCTTCATTGAGCGTCGAGTAGCGCCGGTTGGAAAGTATTATCAACAGCAATTTCGTGCCGTGGTGGGCAGCGGTCCACAGCGCTTCGCTCGCGTAAAGCGCCGAACCGTCGCCGATGATGGCGACGACCTGGCGCTCGCGATTGCCGAGCGCGGCGCCGACCGACGCGGCGAGTCCCCAGCCGATACCGCCGCTGCCGTTGATCAGGTATTCGCCCGCCGGCAACTTCATCCACTGCCTCACGTCGGAAGTCGAGAGACCCGATTCGTCGATCCAGATCGCATCCGGAAACGCCGCGAGCAACGCATGCACCGCGCGCGATGGATGGAATACTTCGGCTTGCGGCGCTGGCAGCGCGACTTGCGGTCGCTGCGGCTTGAGCGCCGGACGCTTGATCGCGAGTGCTCGTATGATTTCGACCAGCGCGGCGCGAGTGTCGGCGACCGCCGCGAGCGTGAACTCGCCGTCAACGGCGCGCACGTTTGTATTGTTGCCGATCCAGAGCTTGGTCTGCGGCAGCCGCGCTTCGCTGTAGAGCGTCGTGCGCATGCCGGTGCCGCCGACGAAGAAGAGCAGGTCATGCTGCGCGAGGCGATCGGAGATTTGCCTGAAGCTCGGCGGCAGATAGCCGGCGTAACACGGCGACGAGCTGTTGATCGGCAGCGCGGCGGTGTAGGGTGCGATATAGACCGGTGCTGCGAGCGACCGTGCAAGTCTTTCCAGCGCGCCGCTGGCGATATTCCAATGCACATCTTCGGCGGCTATGAACGCGGGACGCTTCGCTTTCGTCAGCATGCGCACGTAACGTTGCGCTTCCGCCGCGGTGAGCGAGGCGAACGCCGGGGCGTTTACGTGTTGCGGCTTCGCGTCGAGTTCCTGTTCGAGCAGATCGGGTGGGCAGATCAACGCGACCGGCGCGTAGGGCGGCGTCAGCGCGACGCGCAGCGCTTGACGAATGTTGAACGTCGCATCAGAGCGCGTATTGAGACCGAACACCGCTTTGCACACCGAGCCGGCCATTTTGGCGAGCGGGCCCCACAGGATCGGCTGCGTGTGCAGGAAACGCCGGTCCTGCCCGCCGATCAAAACCAGCAGCGGCGTTTGCGCGATGCCCGCGGTGTAGAGGCCGCCCATGCCGTTGCCGAGGCCGGGTGCGACGTGCAGGTTGACGACGCCGAGCGAGCGTGTCGCGCGCGCATAACCGTCGGCCATCGGCACTGCGGCAACCTCGGAGAGCGCGACCACGTACTTCAGCCGCCGCCGCTTCCCGCACATCCGCACCAGCGGGATTTCGGTGGTGCCGGGATTGCCGAAGATATGGCGCACGCCATTGGCTTCGAGCGTGCGCAGCAGGAGTTCCGCTATTTTCATTCAGCCTTGAGGCCGGCGGCCTTGACGACCTTGCCCCACTTGTCGATTTCCGCGCGGAAGAACTTGTCGAACTGCTCCGGCGAGCTGCCGACGGCGGTAAGGCCGAGCGTCGCGAAACGCTCTCGGACTTCACGCACGTTCAACGCCTTCGCAATCTCCGCGTGGAGGCGCTGCACGATTTGTTTCGGCGTCGCGGCGGGGGCGAAAATCCCGTACCACAGGATTACTTCGTAGCCGCGAACGCCGGCTTCGTCCATGGCCGGCACGTCGGGCACTGCAGGACTGCGCTGCAGGCTGGTGACGGCGAGTGCGCGCACCCTGCCGCTCTTCACGAACGGCATGATGGACGGCAGGCCGCCGAACCACATGTCGACCTGACCGCTCGCGACATCGGTCGCCGCCTGCGGGCCGCCTTTGTACGGCACGTGCACCATCTTGATGCCGGTCATGTATTTGAACAGCTCGCCCGCGATATGGTCCGACACGCCGACTCCGGACGAGGCAAAGCTCAGCATGCCCGGTTTGGCCTTCGCGAGCGCGATCAGCTCCCTGATGTTCTTCGCGGGCAGCGACGGGTGCACGCCGAGCAGGTGCGGCATCGCGGATACCTGCGATACGGCCGTCAGATCGCGCAGCGCGTCGTAGTTGAGTTTTTGATACAGGGAATGGCTGATCGCGAACCCGTTGTTCACGATCAGGATCGTGTAGCCGTCGGGCGGCGACTTCGCGACGATTTCGGAACCGATATTGCTGCCGGCGCCGGGCCGGTTATCGACCACCACCTGCTGGCCCATGCTTTCGCCCATCGGCTGCGCGATCGCGCGCGCGACGATGTCGATGCTCGCGCCCGCCGTGAAGCCGACGACGAGGCGCACGGGTCTTGCCGGATACTGCTGGGCGGAAACGATGCACGATCCGAACAGCATCAGGATCGCGAGCACGGCATTCGCTGGTCGCATGAACTCCTCCCGTCTCGCGCTTAACGCATGATGAACGGATTCGGCACTTCTTTCGCAGTCGAGATCCACACGCTCTTGGTCTGCATGTACTCCTTGATCATTTCCTGGCCGTTCTCGCGTCCGAGACCGCTCCTCTTGTAGCCGCCGAACGGCGACAGGAAGCTCACGGCGCGATAGGTATTGACCCACACGGTGCCGGCCTGCAGCTTTTCCGCCATCAGGAACGCGCGGCGCATGTTCTGCGTCCACACGCCGGCGGCCAGCCCGAACACGACGTCGTTGCCGACAGCGATCGCTTCTTCCTCGTCCTTGAACGGGATGACCGACAGCACCGGGCCGAACACTTCCTCCTGCGCGATGCGCATGCTGTTCTTCACGCCGGTGAAAATGGTCGGCTCGACGAACCAGCCGTCGCCGCACTCGGGGCGCGTCGCCTTGGCGCCGCCGAGTACCGTCCGCACGCCTTCGGACTTGGCGATGTCGATGTAGCTGAGCACTTTCTTGTACTGCGGCAGGTTGGTGACCGGCCCGACCTGGGTGTCGAGGCTCATCGGGTCACCCATTTTCGCGGTCTTCGCGAACGCCACCAGTTTTTCGACAAATCGGTCGTGGATCGACTGCTGTACCAGCAAGCGGGAGCCTGCAATACAAGTCTGCCCGGTGGCCGCGAAGATGCCCGAAATCGCGCCTTTGACCGCGTTGTCGATCTCGGCATCGTCGAACACGATGTTGGGCGACTTGCCGCCCAGTTCCATGCTCACGCGCTTGAGTCCCTTCGCTGCGGCCGCATAAATCTTCTGGCCGGTAATGTCCGATCCGGTGAATGCGATCTTCGCCACCAGCGGATGTTCGACCAGCGGCGTGCCGGCTTCGGGCCCGAAGCCGGTTACGACGTTGACCACACCGGCGGGAAATCCCGCCTGCTCGATCAGCTTCATGAACTCGAGCAGGGAGGCTGACGTGTACTCGGACGGCTTGAGCACCATGGTGTTGCCGGCCGCGAGCGCCGGCGCGAGCTTCCATGCGGTCAGCAGCAGCGGCGAGTTCCACGGGATGATCGCGCCGATCACGCCGAGCGGCTCGTGGCGCGTGTAGTTGAAGGTGTCGGGCTTGTCGATCGGAATCACCGCGCCTTCGATCTTGTCGGCCAGCCCGCCATAGTAGTAATACCACTGCGCCATGTACGCGGTCTGCGTGCTCATTTCGGCAAAGAGCTTGCCGTTGTCGCGCACTTCGATCTCCGCCAGGTATTTCGACTTGCCGGCAATCAGATCGCCAAGTTTTCTGAGCAGGGCGCCGCGCCGGGTCGGCGTCAGCTGCGGCCACTCGCCGGAAGTAAACGCCGTGCGCGCGGCGCGCACCGCGCGGTCGACGTCCTCGGCATTGCCGCGCGGGATCAACGCCCACGGCTTGCCGGTGTACGGGTTGTGGCTTTCGAAATGCCGGCCTGCGGCGGAATTCACCCACTGG
>JAHFRL010000026.1 GCA_023266235.1 Betaproteobacteria bacterium | reverse complement strand
GAAATATTCACCAGCGCTTCGCGCTGTGTGTCGGAAAGGTCACGCGGCACAACGTCAATTACACACAGCGTCCCAATCGCGCTTCCCGCGCGCGTCTTGAGCGGCATGCCTGCGTAGAAGCGAATCTTTGGGTCTCCCGTTACGAGCGGGTTTTGGCGAAAACGCTTGTCCTTGGATGCGTCTGGTATGACGAATAGATGGTCAGGATCGAGAACCGCATGCGCGCAAAAGGAAACGTCGCGAGATGTCTCAGTCGCTTCCAGGCCTATCCGTGATTTGAACCATTGGCGCTTCGCGTCGACCAGGCTTACCAGTGAAATCGGTGTGCCACAAATATACGCAGCAAGCCGCGTCAGGGAGTCGAACGTTTCGTCGGCTTCGGTGTCCAGAATATCGAAGGCCCTGAGATCGACGAGTCTTTCCGATTCGTCGGCCGGAATCACGGGGTCGGTATAATCCATTCCGATTCCTCCTTATGCGAATACGCCATGACACTGCAAAACTGCTCAAACTCGAAATGCCGTGAATGCGTAAGCGTCGCCATTCAGGAGCGATCTGATAACGTCGCTTTTATGCCCATGCGCGCGAAGCTCTTTCTGATCGCTTCTGCGCGGTCTCCGGTAATCGTGACCTTGATTCCTACGGATTGCAGCAGAGCCGCCGCCGACCCCGCCTCATTGCTTCGAGCCCTTTCCAGAGGACCAGCGCGCTAAATCCTTGAATTCGGAGTGCGCCCGGCGGGATTCGAACGCACGACCTTCGACTTCGGAGTCAATACCGCAGAATACGAGTGTAATTTTATCAACTACTTGCGATGCCTGCTATTTTAAGAAGTAGTGGTATACAGCGGTGGAAAGTCTCAACGTTGGCAAAAAGTGGTACAAAATCGGTTACAGTGATTTGTGCGCGCTACCGGCACTGCCGGTACGACGATGCGGGCACAGATGGTAGAATATTAGCGTTGTTGATAAAAAATTGAGGGGCTAGCCACATGCGATCTTTGGCACTTACCACGACGCAGCAGCGCCGTCTTGAAAAACTTGCCCGCGATGCCGGGCGCACCCCGCAAGCCATGTTGCGCTTCGTGCTGCGTGACGGTTTCGAATTCTGCAAGTGGGAAGTCAAAGAAATACTCGCTGCAGAGGCCGACGTCAAACAACATGGCACGGTGCCGCATGAGGAAGTTAGGCGCCAAGCGCGGGCAATCATTGCCGCCGCCAGAAAACAACACGCGTTGGCCGACGTCGGTGATGCCAGACGACGCCGCAAAGCAGCTTGACTGGGCTAAGCCCGCGCGCGAAGCTTATCTCACGACGTTGGCCTACATCGCGGTTGAAGACCCGTACACCGCTGCACTCGTCGAACAGCGTGCCGAACACGCGTTCTCTTTGATCTTGGAACAACCAGGCATCGGTGCCCCGGCAACCCGCAAAGGGGAGCGCCGCTACCCTATCCCGAACACCGGACACGTTATCGTCTACCGGACCACACGGCGCGGTGTTCGTATTACACTGTGGCACCGAGCACGGCAAAAGGTACGCCGCTAGTTCTCGTAGATCACGCTGCGATGGCAGCCCGACCGGGTTGTCGTGCTTGTCGTTGAAGACGCCATTCACTCGGGCGATGGCATTACGAAATCTCAACTCCGCAGATCATCAAGGAACTCCGACGCGGGTTCCACGCTGGTCACCATGAGGTGATCGCGCGCGCGGGTGCAGGCGACATAGAGCAAATGGCGCTCGGTGTTGTAAACCTCTTCCAGATCGGCGTCGTCGGCCACGGTTTCGATGCGCGATTGCAGGGGAATGATCTCGTCGTCGCATGCCATCACCACCACCGCCCGGAACTCCAGGCCTTTTGCCAGATGCATGGTGCTGATCGACACCTGCCCGCTGCTCGTTTCGACGTGCTCGTCGAGTACCTTGAACGGCAGCCCGGCCTTGACAACAGCCGCCCGCGCACGCTCCAGCTCCGCCTCAGATCGAACGAATACGCCGATTTCATGCGGCGCCACGCCTTCCTTGCCTCGGTGTGACAGCCAAGCGCCTACTGCATCGACCTCTTTTTCCCGGCTGCTGAAGGTTTGAACGACTGGCGCGGGTCCATTGAATACTGAGACCGTACCGCGCCGCTCCTCCGTATTGCCATCAACATCCGACACCTCCGGCGCCAGCAACCGGTCCGCCTGCATCCTGATCTGATGCGATGTTCGATAGTTAATGTGCAGGGTGCGCGCGCGACCACGAATATCCACACCAAGCGATAGCCACGAGAAAGGCAACTGAAAAATTCGTTGGCCCAGATCGCCGGCAAAGAACAAACCGTTCGGTCGGTCCGCCCCGAGCGCGGCCAGAAATCGTAACTGCGCAACGCTCAAATCCTGTGCCTCATCGACCACGACAAAATCAAAGGGCGGGTGTTTGCGGCCCGCCAACTGGCCAGCCAATCGATTGAACATTCCCGCGAAGGTGATGAACCCCTCAGCACTCAACCTGCTGCGCACGACATCGAAGACTGACCAAAACGCGGCACGCTGCAGCTCCGGCAAGCGCGTCTTTCTGCCCAGGCGCTTCACGTCCCGATACGATTCCCAGCTATCCAGTTGCCAGGCGTCAACCAGTTCTTCCCACTCCGACTGCAAGAAGTTCAGGCTGAATTTCTGACCGGCAACCGCCGCCGCCTCCGTCATGAACCGTCGGATGACCTCGCGGGTGGCGATCTGTGGGCGACCGAAGTGCTTTTCATAAAGTCGCTCGCCAATGCCGCTCATGGCGTGTACTTCGAGGCGTTCGGCTAAACGCGGCTCGTTGCTGATCAAACGCCTGAGTCGGGTTCGCAGCGCATTCGCCAGCGTGTCGGAAAACGTCGTCAGCAGCACCCTGCTATCTTGGTTGCCGCGAACCAGAAACACAGCCCGATGCAGGGCCACGATCGTCTTGCCTGTGCCTGCGGAACCGGAAACCCGCGCCGGCCCGGTGTACTCCCGTTCGACCCATTGCCGCTGTTCCGGATGAAGGAAGACCGTCCACTTGTCCCACGGAAAGTCGAGCGCGCGTTCGAGTTCCTCGACGTTGGTCATCACCCGGAAGCGGCGCTGCGCGTCGGGATGGTCGAAAGGACTGGCCGCGGCAACAACAGGCTGAGGCGCGCGGGGTTTGCCGCCGGTCGCCAGTTCCAGAAGCGCCTCCGCAGCTTCACTCGGCAAATGATCTGCCAGCGCCAGCAGCGAGTCTTCGGTTGCATCGCGCACGTCAGCCAACCACTCTGCGGGCACGCCGTAACTCAGCAGCTCATCATCGGAAATGCCGGGTAAAAGCGGTTTGCTCGCTACAGTCGGCCGCGGTTCCTCCACATACGTGGGAATAACGATTTCCTGAACGGTCTCGCGTATTTCCACCAACTGGGCCGCGCCCGTCTTCGGGTGTATGTCCAGCCGTCGCCGCTCCGCCCAGTCGTAGGCCTTGTCGTGGTGATCCGCGTAACACAGCAGAAGGCTGCCTTGCGTCTTGTGAACGATCAGCCGGATGTCGGCGCTGATGCGCACCGACCAGAAGTTCTTGTCCTTGGCTTTGTTGAGCTTGTGAAACTGCATCCCGGGGTTTGCCGGGTTGAGCTGCAAGTCGAAGGCGGTCGTCTTGACCGCCTTCTGCTCCTCGCCCGTCAGCCGCGCGAGGCTGTCGGTGAAGGTGTCGGCGATGCGGAAGTCCATCACGCCGCTTCCCATAAGTGGCGGATCGGGACCGCGTAAAGGCCCTCACCAAAAGGCGCCGTCACTTCACCATCGTACAGCACCACGCCAGCCTTGAACCGCTTGCCGGCAGCCTCTCTCAGCTTGCGCAGTCCCCGGAAGTCTGTCGTCGTCACGGTGGCCGCTGCCTTAACCTCCACGCCGGTGACAACGCTGGCTCCCTGCTCCAGCACGATGTCGACTTCAACGCCGTCGCGATCGCGGAAGTGAAAAAAGCCGATCGGCGATGTGCGCCAACTCGCCTGGCGCTTCAATTCCTGCAGGACGAAGGTTTCCAGCAGCGGACCGACGACTTCGCGGTCGCCCTGAAGCCCTGCGGCATCGATCCCGAGGAGCGCGCAGGCGACGCCGGTATCGCCCACGTGCAGCTTGGGCGTCTTGACGAGGCGACTCAGCCGGTTGCTGTGCCACGGCGGCAGGCGCTCAAGCAGGAATAGCCTGATCCCGAATGCGATGCGCTATGTCGAACAGCTCAAACGCTTCGAGACGCAATGCAACAAGGTCGGTATCCACCACGTGCATGGTCTGCGCCACCACTATGCACAGGAGCGCTACCGGGAGTTGACCGGCTGGGAGTGCCCGGCAAACGGCGGACCGAAGTCGAAAGCGCTCACCCCTGAGCAGAAACTCATCGACCGCGAAGCGCGGCTTACGATTTCCGGCGAGCTCGGCCACGAGCGCGAGCAGGTCACGGCCCAGTACGTAGGCCGGTGATGTGTACGGTTGGTGCAAGAGCCGGGACGAGCCGGCGAGCTGTCCACACCGTGGACAGCCAAGATCGCGCGGGTGGTTCCAGGTCGGACGGCGCCGAAGCAGGAAAGACTTGGGCAAGCTGTCCACGCCGTGGACAGCCAGCCCCCCGGGAACGGCAACGTGACCGAATGGCGTCGCCGCGAAGCCGTGCGGGCAAGCTGTCCCTACTAGGGATAACCAGAATGGTAGGGGCGCCAAGGCACTGCACATTCACTGCGACGTTTTCCACGGTGGCGGGCGGGCGGCGCCTCTCTCGCACGCAACCGCGCGCCGCGGTGGGAAACGCCGGCTGCGCCGGCAATCGGTTTTGAACGCCTGATTCCATGAAAACGCTCTCGCTCCCCGAAGCTGCAGCATTCCTCAAGCTCCACCCCGAGGAACTGCGCCGGCGCGCGAAATTGGGCCTAGCTCCCGGTGCCAAGGTCGGGAAACGCTGGGTATTTATCGATGACGATCTTGCCGACTATCTGCGTTCGCTTTATGCTTCACCTCGGCAAGCGTTGCGAGTGACTTGGAGAAAGGAGTCGAATGAATGTCACTCTTCAAACGCGGCAGTACGTGGTGGGTTGATTTCACCACGCCAAGCGGCGAGCGCATTAGATGCACTGCTAACACCGAAGAAAAGTCTCAAGCTCAAGAATTCCACGACAAGCTGAAGTCTGATGCCTGGCGGGTGAACAAACTGGGTGAGAAGCCAAAGCGCACTTGGGATGAGGCAGCCTTAAAGTGGCTGGCCGAAACCCAGCACAAGGCAACTCATGAGGGCGACAAAAGCCAGCTTCGGTGGCTGCAGCAATATCTTCGAGGCCGTCTACTCGAAAATATTGACCGCGAACTAATCGTCGCCGTTGGAGAAGCAAAGGCGCAGCAGTCCAGCCCCTCAACCGCTAACCGGCATCTGGCGTTAATACGCGCCATACTCCGGAAAGCCATGCATGAATGGGAATGGATTGATAAGGCGCCGAGAGTAAAGCTGTATCGTGAAGCAAAGCGGCGTATCCGTTGGATTACACCGGACCAGGCCAAGCGGCTGCTTGGAGAATTACCGGAACATCAGCGAAACGTCGTGCTGTTTGCTCTTGCCACAGGACTCAGGCAATCAAACGTGATCAAGCTGGAATGGTCACAAGTAGATTTAGAGCGGCGCGTTGCATGGATACACGCGGACCAAGCGAAGGGGCGTAAAGACATACACGTGTCTTTAAACTCCGTAGCTGTCGGCGTGCTGCAAAAGCAAACCGGTAAGCATCGCTCGCGAGTATTCACGTATCGGGGCAAGCCTATCAATCAGGCTAATACCAAAGCGTGGAAGGGTGCATTGAAGCGTGCGGAAATAGAAAACTTCCGCTGGCACGATTTGCGCCACACGTGGGCAAGCTGGCTGGTGCAACACGGAACGCCGCTTAATGTAGTGCAAGAGATGGGCGCTTGGGAATCCGAGGGTATGGTGCGGCGGTATGCACATCTGGCTCCCGCGCAGTTGGCGCAGCACGCAGAAATCGTCTCGAATCTGCTTGATGGCACAATTGCGGCACAACCGCCAAAAGAAAAGGGACTAGCAGTCAGCTAACCCCTTGAATTTTGGTAGGCGGTGCGAGATTCGAACTCGCGACCAACGGATTAAAAGTCCGCTGCTCTACCAACTGAGCTAACCGCCCGGAAATACACAAAAGCCGCGAATTATAAGGGCTTTTTGACGTCCAATCAAACTAGAACTGCTGCTGGATCGAGAATGATGCCATTTTTGATGTCACAGGCGGTATTCGTCTGCCAACACGGTTACAGTCGCGCCGCAATGTCCTCGGTAATGGCTATTATCGGCTCAACTCACCGTTGAGCAGCAAGCGCTTATTCAACGTGAAATTCTCTGTCGGCCCTCGGACCGATTTATGCAGTTCAATGGTATCGACTTTTTAGCGTCCGGCTCAAAACGGTTCAGCGAAAGGCAATTGCTGCTCATCTCGTTGTGGAACCGCAACGCGAGCGCCGTGGCGAATTGGTCGCACAAGTGTATTCATCGCGACGGCGTTGAGCACTTCGTCGGAAAAGATGCGTCTCCTTAACCAGCGCTCTCGCCACCATTCGGCAATACCGATGGTTGCACCTTCTTCATTACCGGTAGCGGCCAAATATTTCGGCTCAGAATCAAACCCCAACAAGTAATCGCGCAGATTACTAATCAGACTAACTGCGTAGACGACTCGTCTGCGATGGTGCCCGTCTTGTCGAAGTTTGCTTAACAGAGTGTCGAGGGCGCGTCGCTCCCCCTTGCGGCCCATTTGCGTGGGTCCTTTGATATTAAGGGACACAACGCCATTGGCAAGCAACTCGTCCGAACGAGCGCCTTCGGGAGTTCGAGTCCGTATCCGAAATTGTTCTCCGGAAATATCCCGCTCCTCAGTGACCGTTCCAACGCGGCCAGGCTCTATACGAAGTTCAGCTCCGTCTACCTGGATAGCTACTGACTCTTCAAGCGAACCGCACGAAGAGCAGGAAGAACCCGACGTCGTCTTCACAGTACCGCAAACGGTACATGTAATGGTTGATTTTGACATTAGTGTCTTTGCTTGATTTATTTTGAGTCAGAGCTGACGTTGTCAGACACTAACTCTCAGTTAAATCAATCCGGATGAATATCTTCGGGGCGGAATGTCCGCGGAAAACTTCTTGCTGGCGGAGCAGAAAAGTTTCCTGAGATCGTGATGTCAGGACTGAGGGAACGCGTAAGCTGGATGAATAGTGGATGTTAAAATGACGATGGAATAAATCGCCTTGAAAGCCACTGTTTATGCGGGTCTTGGGATTTGCGGCGACCCTTAAAAGTCCGCTGCTCTACCGGCTGAGCTAACCGCCCGTGAAAAAGGTGCGAATTCTACCGGTTACGCAATAACCGGTCAATTTAAAGCGCCGAAACCTTCCTCGGCCCGGCAATTACGCTTCGCTCATCATGCGCCAGTATTGATATTTCATCGTCCCGGCCGCGCCGATGACGATGGCGAAGAAGGTGAGGAACGAACCGATCGCCAGCGTGGACACGCCGGTGATCGCCTGACCGACGGTGCATCCCATCGACAGCACGCCGCCCACGCCCATCAACACGCCGCCGAGCGCGTGATTGACGAAGTCCCTGAACGACGCGAACCACTCGATGCGCAAGCTGCGCGTCACCAGCGCATAGATCAGCGAGCCGGCGATGACGCCTGCCAGCGCCATCACCCCGAAATTGACGAGCGACAGCTGCCGCGGATCGAGCAGATAGCGCACCGAATCGCCCATCGGGCTGATGAAGGTGTACGACTGCGCCTGCACCCGGCTCGGCACTTCGGTCGCCATCTCGGCATATTCTTTCCACGCCACACCCATGCTGCCGCCGGTCAGATACCAGCCGGCGACGATCGCGAGCCCGATCACCGCGCCGCCGAGGATATTGTCGAAACTGCCGCGGAAATCGCGCGACCGGAACACGAAAACGTACATGCCGAGCGCAACGAGGGCGGCAACGGTGAAGTTGAGCACGCGCGAGGGCGCGAACCCGAACATGCCGGAGATGACCGCTCCCACTTCCTGCGTCGGCACGCCGTGGCGGGCGAGATTGATGGTGGTGGGCTGGATCCACGGCAGGAACGCCTTTTCGAACAGCGGCGTCCACAACATCAGATACGACATGATCATCGCGATCACGAGTACGGTGAGCGCCTTCAGGTTGCCGGCGCCGACGCGCACCAGCGTTTTGTTGCCGCAGCCGCCGGCCAGCGTCATGCCGATGCCGAACATGAGGCCGCCGACGAGATAGCGCGTCCAGGCGAAATTGGCGCTGCGGTACGGCGGGAATGTTTCCACCGACAGATTCACCACGCCGCCGGCTTCGAGCGCGATCACGCCGGTCAACGCCAGCGCCATCGCGAACACCCATGCGCGCATGCGTCCGGTGTCGCCGATGTTGACCCAGTCGGACACCGCGCCCATGGTGCAGAAATTGGTTTTGTTGGCGACCGCGCCCATGACGACGGCGATTGCGAACACCGCTGCCAGCACCTGGTTGTGAACCGTGAATTCCATATCCTGTCCTCCGGCGGGCGCCGTTACCGCTCGTTCCCGCCCCGCCTTCGTCACCGATGATATTACAGCCGGATGCTGATAGTTCAAAAACATCTGCGTTGATCTGCGTTTCCGGAGTCAGGCCCAGGACCGGCATCGGCGGCTGGCTACGCTTTTCAGCCTAGCCGGCATAACGCGTCGGATCGGGCACGCCGGCGGCCTCGAACCCCGCCCGGCGCAGCCGGCACGAGTCGCATAGACCGCACGCGCGGCCGTCGTCGTCAGCCTGGTAGCACGACACCGTCAGCGCGTAATCGACGCCGAGCGCGACGCCGCGGCGGATGATGTCGGACTTGGCGAGACTGATGATCGGCGTATGCAGCGTAAGCCGGCGGCCCCCGGCGGCGGCTTTGGTCGCAAGATTCGCCATGGCCTCGAACGCGCGCAGGTATTCGGGACGGCAATCGGGATAGCCCGAGTAATCCACGGCATTGGCGCCGAAGAAGAGATGCTGGGCGGCAAGCACCTCGGCCCACGCCAGAGCCAACGCCAGCATGATGGTGTTGCGCGCCGGCACGTAGGTGACCGGTATGCCGTCCTTGATGCCCGCAACCGGCACCGCGATGTTCCTGTCGGTGAGCGCCGAGCCGCCGAACGAGGCGAGGTCGAGCGCGAGAACACGGTGCTCGCGCGCGCCGAGCGCTTTCGCCACGCGCGCCGCGGCGCTCAATTCCGCGCGATGGCGCTGGCCGTAATCGATACTCAAGCAATAGCAATCGTAGCCCTCGCTGCGCGCGATCGCAAGCACGGTGGCGGAATCGAGCCCGCCGGAAAGAAGCACGACCGCGCGCATGGGCATCCGCGGTCACACGCCGGGTCGCTCGCCCCACAGCAGCTTGTGCAGCTGCACCTGCAGCCGCACCGGCAACTGGTCGCGCAGGATCCAGTCGGCAAGCTGCGGCGCGGAGAGCTCGCGATACGACGGCGCGAATAGCACCGGGCAGATCGCAGCGAGCCGCCGCTCGGCGAGCTGCCGCCTCGCCCACGCGTAATCGGCCTCGTTGCAGATCACGAACTTGATTTCGTCGCGTGCCGTCAGGTGCGCCAGGTTTTCCCACCGATTTTTTTCGACTTCGCCCGAGCCCGGCGTCTTGAGGTCGAGGATTTTCGCTATGCGCACATCGACCGGCGACACGTCGATCGCGCCGCCGGTCTCGAGCGACACCGAATAGTCCCTGGCGCACAGCTCGCGCAGCAGCGGGATGCAATTCTTCTGCGCGAGCGGCTCGCCGCCGGTGACCGTCACGTAACGCGTGCGATACTGCGCGGCGGCTGCGAGCACGGCCGCGAGCGTCATGGTGGTGCCGCCGTGAAATGCGTACGCGGTATCGCAGTAGCCGCAGCGCAGCGGGCAGCCGGTGAGCCGAATGAAAACCGTCGGCAGCCCGATGCGGCTGGTTTCGCCCTGCAGCGAATAGAAGATTTCGGTGATGCGGAGAGTCGCACTGTCCACGGAGTCAGCAGTAATCAGGACACCCTGATCGCGGGGGGGGTTCATGGGGACCGAATCGGGAAAGGTGCAGGGTGGGTCGTAATCTCGAGCGGCCGCGCCGGACCGGTGTTACAACGACTCACTATTGACTATTTTCACCATTCACTTGAGGGTGGCGAGCCGGCGCTTGGCCTTGTCGGCCGCGTCGCTGACCGGATATTTCGCGACCAAGTCTTCGAGCGTCTTCCGGCCGGCGCTCGATTCACCCATCTCGATCTGCGAGCTCGCCATATTGAGCGTCGCATCCGGCACCGAAGGGCTGTCGGGATAAGTCTTGATCAGCGCCTGCTGGCTGGCAATCGCGAGCTTGAAGTCGCGCAGGTTGAAATACGAATCGCCGATCCAGTACTGCGCGCGCGGCGCGAGGCTGCTCTTCGGGTACTGCTTGATGAAATTCTGGAACGCGACGATCGCGCCCTGGTAATTGCCGATCTTGCGCTGGCCCTGCGCCGCTTCATAGACGCGGTTCTCGGCGCCGAAATCGACGTTGGTAACCGCGACAGCCGCCGGTGCCGCCGGCGGTGCCGCAGATGGAGCGGCAACCGCGGCCGGTGCGGCGACGGGGGCGGCTGCAGCAGGCGCGGGGGCCGGCACCGGCCCGCCCTGCTGCTCGAAACGGCGCACCCGCGTGTCGAGGTCGAGGTACATATCGCGCTGGCGTTTGCCGGTGTTCTCGACGTTGTTGTTGAGCACCTCGAGCTGCCCGCGCAGCTTGTTCATCTCGAGCTTGAGCGCTTCGAGCTGGGTGAACAAGTCGAGCAGCGCCTGGCTCTTCAGCGCCTCTTCGAGCTTGCCGATGCGCGCATCGACCGCCTGCTGCTGGGTCATGAGTTCGGTTTTGAGCTCATCGACGCGCCTCTTTTCGGCGGCAATCTGCTTGCGCGCCTCTTCGTCGTCGAACAACCCGCCGTGCGCCGGCGCGAGCGCGCCCAAAAGCAAAACCGCGCCGCACCCGAGGGTTGCGGCGCGGCGCTTGGCGGTGCGGAATGTGGTGGTCGCTTTACCCTTCACCCTTCACCCTTCACAGCCGCGCACGCGGCTACTCGCCCTGATAGACGATGTCGCTGCGGCGGTTTTCGGAATACGCTGCTTCGTCCTTGCCGGTCGCGCGCGGCTTTTCCTCGCCGAAACTGACCGTCTCGATCTGGGCTTCCTGCGCACCGAGCAGGAGCATCATTTGCTTCACGCTGTCCGCGCGCCGCTGGCCGAGCGCGATGTTGTATTCGCGGCTGCCGCGCTCATCGGTATTGCCCTGGATTGCCATCTTCGCCGCACGGTTCTGCGTCAGATACCTGGCATGCGCGGTAACCAGCGGCTTGAATTCATCCTTGACGACCGCGCTGTCGTAATCGTAATAGACGCTGCGCTTGGACAGAATGTTGCCGGGATCCTTGAGCGGATTGGCGACGATCGGTTTTTGCACGACCGGCTTTGTCACCGACTCCGTGCCGGGTTTGGCCACCGGCGCAGTGGAAGGTTTGCGGTCCTCGACGGCGGCGCCCGGCTGTTCCTTCGTTTCCTGGCTCGCACACCCGGCGAGCACCCCCAGGACCACCACGCCGAAAAAAAGTTTCTTCATTTGATCTGGCTCCTTTTTACTGGCCTTTCGATAGCGGGCCCCACGCCGGTTCGCGCACGTCCCCGGCTGCCGCGCTGAAACGCTGCCGCACGCGTCCGTCGCCGGATACCGCCGCTAATATACCACGCCCCCCGACCTCGGTTGCATAGAGAATGATCCGGCCGTTGGGCGCGAAGCTCGGTGACTCGTCGACACCGTTCTCGGTCAGCAACTGGGTCTGTTTGCTGACAAAATCCTGCATCGCAACGTTGAAGCGACCGGCGTTGCGCTGGATGAACACGAACGATTTGCCGTCCGGCGCGTAGCGTGGCGATACGTTGTAGCTGCCCTCGAACGTGAGCCGCTCGGGCGCGCCGCCCGTGACCGGCACGCGGTAGATCTGCGGGCTGCCGCCGCGGTCGGAAGTGAAGATCACCCACTGGCCGTCAGGCGAGAAATTAGGCTCGGTATCGATGGTATTGGTGTTGGTCAGGCGCATAACCCCGCTGCCGCCTGCGTTGATCAGATAAATCTGCGAGTTGCCGTCCTTGGTCAGCACTACCGCGAGGCGCGCGCCGTCGGGCGACCACGCCGGAGCGCTGTTGCTGCCTTTGAAGTTCGCCGCGACGGCGCGTTGGCCGGTCAGCAGCGACTGCACGTAGACGATCGGCTTCTTGTGCTCGAACGACACGTAAGCGAGCCGCGTGCCGTCGGGCGACCACGCCGGCGAAATGATAGGCTCGTTGGAAGCGAGGATGGTCTGCGCGCCGTAGCCGTCGGCATCCGCGATCTGCAATTCGAAGCGCGTGCCATGCTTGACGACATAGGTGATGCGCGTGCTGAACACGCCGACGTCGCCGGTCAGCTTTTCGTAGATGGCGTCCGCGATCCGGTGCGCGGTGTTGCGCAATTGCTGCGCGGCGACCTGATACGCGAAACCCGTGAGTTGCGTCTGCTTCACCACATCCATCAGCCGGAAGCGCACATCCCAGTTGCCGTTGGCCATCGGCGACACCGCGCCGATCACGAGCGCCTCGGCGCCGCGCGCGCTCCACACCGGATACTGGATTTCGGCGGGCTCGGCCGGAATCGCCGTCAGGCCGCCGCTGTCGACGATCCTGAACAGCCCGCTGCGGTGCAGATCGGCGGCGACGATGCCCGTGACCTGCTGCGGCAGGCTCTCTTCCGCCCTGAACGGCGCGATCGCGATCGGCACCTGGCTGGCGCCGCCGCCGATGATTTCGATCTTGAGCTGAGAATGCGCGGCCGGGGCCAGCACCAGCCACAGCAGCGTGAACAGAACGAAGCGAACCGGGTTTCGATATTTCATCGCACCGTATTATAGCGGCTTTCCGTTGCGCAGTTACTGCTTGGGACGGAAGGTAAGATCCAGCCGGCGGAAGTGCGAAGAAAAAAGCGCGGGGTCTTTCGGGACAGGAAGGGGTTGAGCTCTCAATATGGCAAGCTCGACCGCCGCGTTAAATCTGGCGCTTGCGCTGTTCTTCTTTACATTAGTGGCGAA
Organism: Betaproteobacteria bacterium; assembly: GCA_023266235.1. GTDB lineage: Bacteria > Pseudomonadota > Gammaproteobacteria > Burkholderiales > SG8-41 > PALSA-1004. The sequence goes on along the minus strand of JAHFRL010000026.1, from coordinate 32,048 downwards.
AACACGTCCGTCGGGCAATACCGTGATTTCGACGTCCGCATAAGTATCTTTCGGCAAGTCGTCAAATGGTTGCATCTTCTGATAAATCCCGGCTTGAATTTTAGCCCTGTATTCTTCGATCATTTTGTTTTCCGCGTCTTCCTGCTCGCGCGCGAGGCGCTGCGCCTCGGCTTGCTTCGCCTGCTGCTGCTTCTGCGCGGCCTTGGCCTCCTCTTCGCGCCTCTTCGCTTGCTTCTGCTTTTCCTCGAGGATGCGGCGCTCTTTCTCGGCCTTCTCCTTGAGCGCGATATCGGGCTTCGCGACCTCGGGCTTCGCCATGGCCTTGACCGGCGGCGGTTCCACCGGCTTCGCCTCCGGCCTGACCACCGGCTCCGGCGGCGGTGGTTCGGCTTGCGGCTTCGTCGGCGACGGCAGGCTGGCCCAGAGATCGACGATATTGGCCTGCGGCTCGACTTTCTTCTGCCACGTCACACCGAATATCAGCAGCGCGAGGAACAGCAGGTGCATGCCGAACGCAAACGCGCCCGAGATGACTTTTTCCTGCTGGCTGATTTGAGCGGCGTAGGCGTACATGGCGCGGGCGGCGCGGCCGGAGCGTTTACTGGCTGCGCGGCTTGGCGAGCAGGCCGACTTTCCTGACCTGGTTCTGCTGCAGCATGTCCATCACGTCGAGCACCGCTTCGTAGCGCACGTCCTTGTCGGCGGCGATCACCACCGCCTGCTCGGCGTTTTTGGCCTGCTTCTGGCGGATCGCCGCGATCAGCTCGGTGCGCGACACCTTGCGCTCGTCGCCACCGGCCGCGCGGTCGCGCAGCCACAGCGTCTGGTCGGTGTGGACCGAGACTTCGAGCGGCGCCACCGGCGGATTGGAAGTCTTGCCCACGGACGGCAGCTCGACTTGGCCGGGATTGACCAGCGGCGCCGTAATCATGAAGATCACCAGCAGCACCAGCATCACGTCGATGTACGGCACGACGTTGATCTGGTTCATCAGCCGCCGATTGCTGCGTTTTCCGATCGGCATATGTCAGTCTCCACTCAACTTTGACGCTGGAGAATGTTGGAAAATTCCTCCATGAACGAGTCAAACCGCGTTGCCAGCCGGTTCACGTCTTCGGCGAAGCGGTTGTAGGCGACCACCGCGGGAATCGCCGCGAACAGGCCCATTGCCGTGGCAATCAGCGCCTCGGCGAGGCCCGGCGCGACCGAGCCGAGCGAGGCCTGGCTCACGTTGGCGAGGCTGCGGAATGAATTCATGATCCCCCACACCGTGCCGAACAGCCCGACATAGGGGCTGACCGAGCCGACCGAGGCGAGAAACGACAGGTGCGACTCGAGACTTTCCATCTCGCGCTGGTAGGTCGCGCGCATCGCGCGCCGCGTGCCATCCATCACCACGCCGATATTCTGCCCGGGCTGCTTGCGCAGCTTGGTGAATTCGCGGAATCCGGATTCGAAAATGCGCTCGAGCGAGCCCGCGGCGTCGCGCGCATTGATCGCGCGCTGGAACAGCTCGTTGAGATCGCCGCCGCCCCAGAAATCCCTCTCGAATTTGTCGGCCTGCTTCACCGCGCGCTTGAAGGTAAACACCTTGACAAAGATGTAGTACCACGAAAAAACCGAAGTCAACAGCAACCCGGCCATCACCAGCTGCACCAGCACGCTGGCGCCGGTGATCAGGCTCAGGACCGACATATCGTGCGTGAAGTTCATGCTTGCCTCAATGCGAGTTTTTCCAGAATCGGTTTCGGTATTCTAACGGGCTTGAATGACCGCGTGTTGACGCACGCGACCTTGACCGTGGCGGTCACCAGCGTTTGCGCGCCGCGCCGTATCGCCTGCGCGACCTCGAGCAGGCTGCCGCGCGTGCCGGTAAGCTCGACCGCGACTTCGAGCGCGTCGTTGAACAGCGCCGGCCGCAGGAATTCGATCGTCAGCGCGCGCACCACGAACACCACGTCATGGTCGTGAAACAGCGTGGTCTGCTCGAAGCCGAGCGCGCGCAGCCACTCGGTGCGCGCGCGCTCCATGAATTTCAGGTAATTGGCGTAAAAAACGACGCCCGCGGCGTCGGTGTCCTCGTAATAGACGCGGACGGGCCAGGAAAAAGTGTTGAGTGCCGAGTGCTGAGTTTTGAGTTGTCGGGCAGCCATGATTAACAACCGCTGGGCTGGTAATTCAGTGATTCAGTGATCAAAAACGGTCAAATCGCGCGACAGCCGATAACTAACCCGCCCAATCACTCATTGCTTTAGCGGGTCTTCCCACAACTCCGGTGCGCTCGCTGTCCCGGGCTGCGCCAGCCCGAAATGGCGATAAGCGGCCACTGTCGCCATGCGCCCACGCGGCGTGCGCTGCAGGTAGCCCTGCTGGATCAGATACGGCTCGAGCACGTCTTCGATGGTGTCGCGCTCCTCGCTGATCGCCGCGGCGAGATTGTCGACGCCGACCGGCCCGCCGCTGAATTTCTCGATCACTGCGAGCAGGAGCTTGCGGTCCATCACGTCGAGCCCGAGCGGATCGACGTCGAGCATCTTCAATGCCGCGTCGGCGACGTCCTTGTTGATCTTGCCCTGCGCCCGGACCTGGGCGAAGTCGCGCACGCGCCGCAGCAGACGGTTCGAGACGCGCGGCGTCGCGCGCGCGCGGCTTGCGATCTCGCGCGCGCCATCGGCGCTGACCTCGATTTCGAGCAGCTTGGCCGAGCGCAACACGATGCGCGTGAGTTCTTCGGCCGAGTAAAACTCAAGCCGCGCAACGATGCCGAAGCGGTCGCGCAGCGGGTTGGTCAGCATGCCGGCGCGCGTGGTCGCGCCAATCAGCGTGAACGGCGGCAGATCGAGCTTGACCGAGCGCGCCGCCGGGCCCTCACCAATCATGATGTCGATCTGGAAGTCCTCGAGCGCCGGATAGAGTATCTCTTCCACCACCGGGCTCAGGCGGTGGATTTCGTCGATGAACAGCACGTCGTTGGGTTCGAGGTTGGTCAGGATCGCGGCGAGGTCGCCGGGGCGCTCGAGCACGGGACCCGAAGTGTGGCGCAGGTTGACGCCCATTTCGCGCGCGATGATGTGGGCGAGCGTGGTCTTGCCAAGACCCGGCGGGCCGAACAGCAGCACGTGATCGAGCGCTTCCTTGCGGCCCCGCGCGGCCTCGATGAAAATCTCGAGCTGGCCGCGGATTTTTTCCTGGCCAATGTATTCATCGAGCTGCTTCGGCCGCAGCGCGCGCTCGAACGCCTCTTCCTGCGGCGAGGCAGGCGCGGCGGCGATCAGGCGGTCGGTTTCGATCATGGGGCAGGATCGAGGATTGAGGATCGAGGATTGAGGGATCTCTGCAAGCCGCTCAACATTTTTCCGATTTCATCAGTGCGATCCAGTACACCCGTTTCTTGTTGCGGTGTCAGATAGCCCAGACGGCTTGCGATTTGAATCAATGTTTCGACTTCCATTAATGAACCATTCGAAATCGAAACATGATTCAGGTATGCGCCGGTCGACTTGCGCCCATGCCCCTCTGCAATATTGGCTGGGATGGATACCGCGGCACGCTGCAACTGGCTGGCCAAACCAAACCTTTCCTCTTGCGGAAACGCTCGAGCCAGCGTGTAGATCTCGGTAACCAAGTCCATCGCTTTCTGCCAGACCAGGAGTTCGCTGTACTTCACCAGTCACCTCAATCCTCACTCCTCGATCCTCAATCCTAGCTTTTCGACAGCAGTTTCAGCGCCTGGCGTATACCCTCTGCCACCGCGCTACCGCCCGGCAGCTGCTTGACGGCCCACGCGGCTTCTTTGTCATTGTATCCCAGCGCCAGCAGCGCATTGAAGATGTCGCCGGTCTGTCCGCCGCCGGCGGCGGATCTCGCCACGACCGTCAAATCGAGCTTGTCTTTCAGTTCGAGCAGCAGGCGCTCGGCGGTTTTCTTGCCGATGCCGGGGACCTTGGTGAGCCGCGCGCTGTCCTGCGCGCTCACCGCTTCGTAAAGATCGCTTACGCTCATGCCGCTCAGCACGGAAAGAGCCGTGCGTGCGCCAACGCCGGATATCCTGAGCAGCTGGCGGAACACATGGCGCTCGTGTTCGCTCGCGAAGCCGTAGAGCTGGTGCGCGTCCTCGCGCACAATCAGGTGGGTGTAAAGCGTGACGTCGTTGCCGGTCGCGGGCAGCTGATAGAAGGTGCTCATCGGCACGTTGATTTCGTAGCCGACGCCGTGCACGTCGACGATTACCTGCGGCGGGTGTCTTTCGATCAACTTGCCGCTGAGTTTTCCGATCAAAAACGCCTCCTCAAACCAGCCTCCCGCGTTTCATGCGATAACCCGCAGTCGCCAGTTTACCGAGTCCCTGGCCGCCGTGCGCATGGCAAATCGCGCACGCCAGCGCGTCGGCGGCATCGGGGCTGGGGTCACCTGCGAGCTTGAGCAGGCGCTTGACCATATCCTGCACCTGCTCCTTGGCGGCGTGCCCATTGCCGACCACCGCCTGCTTGACCTGCAGCGCCGTGTACTCGGACACCGGCAGCGCATTCAGCACCGCGGCGCAGATCGCGGTGCCGCGCGCCTGACCAAGCGCGAGCGTTGATTGCGGGTTCTTGTTGACGAACACTTTTTCGAGCGCGACTTGGTCGGGTTGCACGCTCGCGATGACTTCGTCGAGCCCGTCGAGGATGGTCTTCAGGCGCAGCGCGAGATCGCCGTCGGGGGTTTTGATGCAACCGCTGGTGACGTAGGAGAGCTTGCTGCCGGTTTTGTCCAGCACGCCGAAACCCGTGATCCGCAGCCCCGGATCGATGCCAAGGACGCGAATGCGTCCTTGGGAGGATTGAGGATTGAGAATTGGGGATTGAGGTAACCTTCCCCCGCCCGTCGCGGATAGAGGAGGATCGCTAAGCCGGGAGGATTTACGCTTCACTCGATACCCCTCAATCCTCGCTCCTCAATCCTCAATCCTGACGGCCGTTCATGCATTTTCGAGAACGGCCGTCGTATACACCTCCTGCACGTCGTCGATCGCTTCCAGCGCGTCGAGCAATCTCTGCATGCGCGCCGCATCATCGCCCTTCAGCTCGTTCTCGGTCGTCGCCTTCATGGTCACTTCGCCAAGTTCCGGCTTCAAACCCGCTTTTTCGAGCGCGGTCCTGACCGCCGAAAAATCGTTCGGCGCGGTGATCACTTCGAAGCTGCCGTCGTCATTGGCGACGATGTCTTCGGCACCGGCGTCGAGCGCGACTTCCATCAGCTTGTCCTCGCTGGTGCCCGGCGCGAACACGAGCTGGCCGCAGTGCTTGAACAGGAACGCGACCGAGCCGTCGGTGCCGAGGTTGCCGCCATTCTTGGTGAACGCGTGGCGCACGTCGGCCACCGTGCGCGTCTTGTTGTCGGTCATGCAATCGATCATCACCGCCGCGCCGCCGATGCCGTAGCCCTCGTAGCGCACTTCCTCGTAGTTGACGCCCTCGAGATCTCCGGTGCCGCGCTTGACCGCGCGCTCGACGTTCTCCTTCGGCATGTTGTTGTCGTAAGCCTTGTCGATCGCCAGCCGCAGGCGCGCGTTGGCACCCGGATCACCGCCGCCCAGGCGCGCGGCAACCGTGATTTCCTTGATCAGGCGCGTGAAGATTTTGCCGCGCTTGGCATCCTGCCGCCCTTTGCGATGCTGGATGTTTGCCCACTTGCTGTGACCCGCCATCTGAACCTCTGAAAAAACTGCTTGCCCGCAACTGCGTCACGCCGCCATGCAACGCAACAAGAAAGTTTGAATACCCCGCTGATATAATTAAAATTTTAACACAGCGTCCAGCGAGTTCCCCATGTCTGATCCGCTACTGATCGCAAAATCCGGCCATGCAATTGCGCCTTTGCCCTGGCTTGCTCCCAAGCAGAGGGGGGCGGTATTGACGCACCTGCCCTGATGGCCTCGCCCGGCGCTGCCGGCGCGCGCAGCGCCTATATCGGCGTTGCATGCGCGCTCATCGGCTCGATCGGGTTCTCCGGCAAGACCGTGATCGTCAAGCTCGCGTATCAGTATGACGTCGACGTGATGACGCTGCTGGCGCTGCGCATGCTGTTCGCGCTGCCTGTTTTTCTCGCGATGGCGTGGTGGGCTGGCGGCGGCACCACACGGATGACGCGGCGCGACTGGCGCGCGATCATCGGGCTCGGCTTCATCGGCTATTACCTCGGCAGCTATCTCGATTTCGCGGGGCTGCAGTATATCTCGGCGGGCCTTGGGCGGCTCATCCTCTACCTCTACCCGACGCTCGTGTTGCTGCTCTCGGCGTTGTTCCTGAAGCAGCCGATTCATGCGCGGCACCTGGTATCGCTTGCGCTTTCCTACGGCGGCATTGCGCTGGTGTTTCACCACGAGGTTAGCATCGGCGAGAACCTGCCGCAGATGGCGCTCGGCGCGGTGCTTGTGTTCGCAGGCGCGGTGACCTACGCGATTTACCTGATCGCCGGCAGCCGCACCGTCGTGAGGCTCGGCTCGATGCGGTTCACTGCGTATGCCTCGATCTCGGCGACGTTTTTCGTGCTCGCCCACTTCATGACCACCCACGGGCCCGCCAGACTCACGGTCGCGCACGAGGTGTACTGGCTGACGCTCGTGATGGCGTTATTCTCGACGGTGCTGCCGCTGTGGCTCATCGCGGAAGGGCTGAAGCGGATCGGCGCAAATCAGGTTGCGCTCGTCGCGTGCATCGGCCCGCTCTCGACCATCCTGCTCGCGCACGTCTTCCTCGACGAGCCCGTCACCGCCATCCAGCTCGCGGGCGCCGCGCTGGTGCTCGCGGGCGTGATGATCATCAGCGTCAAGCCGCAAGCCACTACACCAGGAAATCAGTAAGGCGTGCCGTCCTTGCGGCAGAACGTGCGCCCCGCCGGGGTGTTGCGCCGGTCGAGGTCGACGTCGGGATACCTGGCCTTGTCCTCGTCTTTGCGGTCCCCGACTTCAAGATAAACCGCGTCCCGGGTAGTCCGATTGATCAGGCAATGGCCATCGGCCTTGCCGGCGGGAAATCCGGCCGCCACGCCCGCGGTCAGCAATTGCTCGCCGGCGTCGATCACCAGCACGAGCTCGCCGCTCAGGATGTAGATGAATTCGTCCTCGTGCGAATGCCAATGCCGCAGCGCCGATGCGGCCCCCGGCTTGATCGTCGTCAGGTTGACGCCGAAATTCTTCAAGCCCAGCGCATCGCCCAGCCGTTGCTTGCTGCGCCCAGCCACGCCCGGCTTGAACTGAGCGGGATAATTTGAACCGCGAACCGGTTCGACCGTGGCCGGGTCGATTGCCGGCAGCTTCAGGTTCTTGCTCATCCCGGCTTGCGTTTGAGCAGGAAAGCCTGCACGCCCTCCTGCACCACTTCCCCGCGCTGGTTCAGCACCTGCAGCTCGCGCTTCATCACGCCCCGTTCCGCGTTCGATGTCGCGCGCTTCTCCAGCACCTTGATCCGCGCATGGATGGTGTCGCCCGGCTTGACGGGTTTGGTGAACTTCAAGCTGTCGAAGCCGAGAAACGCGATCAGGGTATCGTCGTACAGATGAAGCTGGAACAGCAGCCCCGCGGCGATCGCGTAAACGAGCGGCCCGTGGGCGATGCGCCCGCCGAATTGCGTCTGCCTGCAGAACTCTTCGTTGATGTGCAGCGGATTGTAGTCGCCCGACAATCCGGCAAACATCACGATATCGGCCTCGGTCACGGTGCGGCCGGGACTCTCGAATTCCGCGCCGATCTCCCATTCTTCCCAATACAAGCCGGTCATATAAGACTTCCTTTGCTCCGAGTTCCTGCACTACTTGATCGCGCCTTGCTCGCGCAAGCTTGCGATCTGGCCCGCGGTAAGGCCGAGCAGCTCGCGCAGGATCGCGTCCGTATGCTCGCCGAGCCGCGGCGCCGGTCTGGAAATGGTGCCCGACACGCCCGACATCTTGATCGGATTGCCGGGCAGCCGCACCCTGCCGACCTCGGGATGATCGTACTCGACGATCATTTCGCGCTCGGCGACCGGCGGTTCGGCAAACGCGCCGTCGAGATTGTTGACCGGGGCGGCGGGCACTTCGGCGGCACGCAGCCGCGCAAGCCAATCCGTCACCGTGCGCGCGCGGAAAATGCGCTCCAGATAAGGCACCAGGACTGCCCGGTTTTCCACGCGCAGCGCATTGGTCGCGAACCGCGGATCATCGGCCAGCGCAGGTTCTTCGAGCGCGCCGCAGAGCTTGCGCCAGAACCCTTCCTGCCGGGTGGCGACGACGACGTAACCATCGCTGGCTGCGAAGGCCTGCCAAGGCACGGTGTAGTCGTGGGCCGAACCGGGCGGCTGCGGCACTTCACCATTGGTCAGCCACATGGTGCCCATGTAACCGAGCAGGTTCAGCATCGCGTCGAACATCGACAGCTCTATTCTGCGCCCCTTGCCGGTGCGCTCGCGGTCGAACAGCGCGGCGAGTATGCCCTTGCAGGAAAAAATGCCGCCGCTCAGGTCGGCGAGCGGAATGCCCACGCGGGCCGGCGGGCGTCCCGGCTCTCCGGTGATCGCCATGTAGCCGCTGATCGCCTGGATGATGATGTCGAGCGCGGGGTAATCCTTGTATGCTCCCTCAGTGCCGAAACCGGTGACCGAACACTGAATGATGCGCGGGTTGACCCGGCTCAAATTCGCGTAGTCGATCTGCAGCCGCTCGAGGACGCCGGGGCGGAAATTGTCGATCACCACATCGGAAACTTTCACCAGGTCGTAGAAGACGTTGCGGCCGGCCCTGGTTTTCAGATTGAGCACCACGCTCTTCTTGTTGCGGTTGAGCGTCAGAAACAGCCCGCTCAGGCCGCGATAGGGAGCGACCGAGGGGTTGCGGCCCAGATCGCCTTCCGGCGCCTCCACCTTGATCACCTCCGCGCCCATGTCGGACAACACCTGGCTGCCGTAGGTGCCGGCGATGATCTGGCCCAGCTCCAGTATCCTCACGCCCTCGAGCGGATGCGACATCCCGTATCTCCGTTACAGCCCGAGGCCGCGCGCGATGATGTTGCGCTGGATCTCCGAGGTGCCGGCGCCGATGGTGGCCAGCCGCGAGTCGCGGAAGAAGCGCTGCATCGGATATTCCATGCAGTAACCGTAACCGCCCAGGATCTGCAGCCCCATGTCGGACACCGCCTTGTACGCCTCGCCGGTGTGGAGCTTCAGCACCGCCGCGTCAACGCGGGTCGCCTTGCCCTGGGACATCAGCCATGCGAACCGGTAGACCAGCATGCGCGAGACGTCGAGCAGCACCTTCATGTCGGCCAGCTTGTGGGATATCGCCTGGAATTTTCCAATCGGCCGCCCGAACTGCTGGCGGTTCTTGGCATACTCGAGAGCGTACTCGAAGGCCGCGGTAGCGGCCCCGGTGCGCGCGGCCGACAGACACAACCGCTCATACCAGAGATAGGAATCGACCGCTTCCCACCCCTGGTCCACCGTGCCCAGCACCGCCGAGGCCGCTACTTTCACATTTGTGTAAAAGACCTGCGTGGTGCCGATTGCGCGCTGGCCCAGCGTTTTGATCTTCCTGACCTCGATCCCCGGCAGCCCGGTATCCACCAGGAAATTGGTGACGCCTTGCTGCTTCTTTGCACCGGTGGACGTGCGCGTAACGAGCAGGCAGTAATCGCTGATGTCCATGCCCGAGGTGAACACCTTCTGCCCGTTGATTACATATCCGCCAGCAACGGCCGTGGCGCGCGTAGCCAAAGCCGCGGCGTCGGAACCGGAGTGCGGTTCGGTCAGGCCGAAGCAGAACGACAGTTCTCCGCGCACGACCTTGGGCAGCAACGCCTGCTGCTGCTCCCGCGTGCCGTGCTGCATTACCGCGTAGCCGCCATAGGTCAGCGTGCGGAACAGCCACATCGCGAGTTCTTCAAAATGCCTGCCCGCTTCTTCCAGCAGGATCGCGAGGTCGATCGCGGAGCCGCCGGTGCCGCCGTACTCGACCGGAAGAATCAGGCCGAACCAGCCGTGTTTTGCCAGAGCTTCGTAGGCCTCGCGCGGCGGCCGTGCTTCGTTGTCGCAACTTTCGGCGTACTCCGGCGGGCACACCTCATCCAGCAGCTCCTTGAGATGATTGCGCTGGGTTTCCTGATCCGAAGTAAAAGAAAAATCCATGGCAGGTCACTGTCACCGATCGCGTTTCGCCAGCTCCAGCACGCGCCTGGCGCGCTGATACATGGCGTAGTCCACCAACTTGCCGTTGATCGTAATGGCCGCCACGCCGCCTTTTTCCGCGACCTCGAATTCGGCCACCACCTGCCGGTAGTAGGCGACGTCCGCCGCGGGCACCGCGTAAGCCTGCCGCACCGGCGCGATCTGCTTGGGATGGATCACCGTGCGGCCCACATAGCCGAGACGCGCGGAAAGCCTGGAGTCCTGGATCAAGCCCGCCTCGTCGTTCAGATCGCTGAATACGCCGTCCAGCGGATAGACATTGTTCCCGGCCGCACGCGTGTCGAGGAGCACCTTGGAGCGGGCATACAGCAATTCCGTGCCCTCAATCGACCAGCTGCAGCCCAGATCGGTCTGCAGATCGCCGTCCCTCGCGCCACCGATACAGGTACCGGCAACGCGCGCCGACGCCTTGATGAGATCGAGGCAACGATACACGCCCAGGGCGGTCTCGAGCATCAGAACGATATCGACGGCGCCCGCCTTCATCTGGTGCGCGGCCTCGTGCCGGTCCAGCGCGGCAGCCGTGTTCCGCACTTCCTCCACGCTCTCCGCCTTGGGCAGGAAAACCGCGTCCAGGCCCGGTCGCACCACGGCCGCCAGGTCGTCGGCAAGCAGCCCGGTGGAAGACGCGTTCGTCCGCACGAAAATGGCCGGCCCGTGACGCGCCGCTCCCGCCGCAGCGACACCGTCGATCACCTTTGCCACGAGCGCGCGGGCTTCCCCCTTGGCAGCAATCGGCACGGAATCCTCGAGATCGAGAATAACGGCATCGGCGTCGCTGTCCACGGCCTTGGTCATGACCCGCTCCTTGTTTCCCGGCGCAAACAAGGCTGTTCGGACTGGCTTCACGGAACCGTCTCCTTCAACTTGACACTGCCGGGTCGGCCGCGCTCAAGGCTTCAGCTGCGCGCCGGAACGGAAGTTGTAGATTCGCATCCAGTCTTCGAGCGACTTGCGTTGCGGACCTTGATACAGCAGCCGCCGGCTGGCGTGCAATCCGGTCGACTTGCCCAGTTCCCCCATGCTCTCGGCGGTCTTGAGCAGCACCGCGTTGCAGTCCATGATCAGGACGCCGTCCACCTCGTTGATCTTTTCCCGGCGGATGATCGCGTTGACCGTTGCGCATGCGGCAAGTATGACCTCGGCTCCCTGCGCGGCCAGGCGGCGGCATTCCTGGATGAATCTATCGGTCATCTGCTGCGGATCGGTGAAACCCTTCTGGACCTCCGTGAAATCGATGCCGAGGTCGGCGAACGGGATGTGCCGCGCCGCGAGCCCGTACTCGAATGCCTTGCGGTCGTAATATTGCGATTGCTTGGAATGGAAAGCGACGCCCGAGAATTTGTGGCCGTACATGCAAGCCATCAACATGCTGGTTTCGCCCAGCCCGAAAACCGGAATTGGCACGACCTCGCGCGCCTCCTGCATGGCCGGATCCAGGAAGCAGCCGATCGCCACCGCATCGTAGCCCTGGTCGGCCGCCTGGATGATCTTGTTCAGGACGCCGCCGGGACCGTAGCTGTTGATGGCCACCACGGCGTTGTAATGCAGGTCCATGGAACCGTCATCGACGCCGTTGATATGGATCTCGGTCTCCGGCCGCTTCACGCTGTCCAGATGCGCGCTCAGCGCGGTACGATAATCGTGCAGGCGGTGAATCGGGGTGCTGCTCTGCCACCAGATTTTCATTGTCTGCTCCTCCCTGCATCGCCGGCCGCCACGATCAGCTTGCACTTCAAACCAATTATGCTGCAGAAAAGCGGAACACTCCACCGCTGCTTATTCTATAATAACATTGGATCGCAGCACGACGCCGGGGAGCAGATGATGGAATCATTCATTGCAGGACGGGTTTACTTCATTGCCGCAAGTCTCGTCGCAGGCGTGCTCGGTGCGGCGCTGCCCGCCGCCGCGCAGAAATATCCCGCACAAATGGTGCGCGTGATCGTGCCGACCGCCGCCGGCGGCGCGGTCGATGCGTTCGGTCGCGGCATCGGCCGCCGGCTCGAGAGCAGCCTCGGCGCGACGGTGGTTGTCGACAACAGGTCGGGCGCGAATGGCGCGATCGGCGCGGAGATGGTCGCGAAGGCGTCTCCCGATGGCTCGACGTTGCTGGTCATCTGGGGCGGGCATGTCGTTAATCCGCTGATCACCAAGGGCGTTCCGTTCGATCCGATCAGGGACTTCACTCCTATCATCCGCATCGGGAACATACCGTTGATTCTCGTCATCCATCCGAGCATACCCGTCACCTCGGTGAAGGGGCTCGTCGCGCTCGCCAAGGCCAAACCCGGCATGCTGACGTTTGCATCCGGCGGCGTCGGTTCCGGCGGGCACCTTTCCGGCGAACTCCTCAAGTACATGACCAAGACCGACATTTTGCACATCGCGTACAAGGGAAATTCGGTGGCGCTCATCGATGTTCTCGGCGGACACGTGTCGATGATGTTTGATACCATCACGACCGGGCTTCCCCATACCAAGCAGGGCAGGCTGCGCCTGCTCGCTGTAACGAGCGCCGAGCGCTCGCCCCTCGCGCCCGCGAGCCCGACGATGATCGAGGCGGGCCTGCCGGGATTCGAGACGGACGCGTGGTATGCGATTCTCGCTCCGGCGCGCATGCCGCGCGACCTCGTCGACCGGCTGAACGCGGAGATCAACAAGGCTTTCAACGATCCGGGATTTCGCGACCAGTTCGTGGCGCAGGGTGTACGCTTCGTCGGCGGGTCACCCGAACAACTGGAGGCTCACATGCGCGCCGAGTCGAAGCGCTGGGCCGAGGTCATGGCCGCGACGGGCATGCAGCCACAGTGAGAGAATTGCCGCCCGTGTCGCGAAGATTCCTTCGTTACGACTTCAGCACGCAGGTTGGATCGATCTCGATTACCGGGCCCGGATACATGATCCCGGTTGAAGGCACGTAGGCGAGCGCCGGCGCACTGGCCGGATCGGGAAAGTACTCGCGCCATACGCGCAGGAATCCGCGGTAATCGCGCTGCGGTTGCGTGAGCCACACGCGAACGTGGTGGCAGTGCCGCCAGTCGGATCCGTTCGCCTCGATTTGCTTGGTCAGACTCTCCATCGTGTGCCGTGTCTGGATTTCGATGTCGGAGAAGTGATGCGGCAAGCCCGGCGGCGCGTACTTGGGGGGCAGGCCCGGCGGCGGCGGGGCACCCACGGGGTCCATGTTGCCGGCGGTCTTGCCGGCGATGTACAGCCAGGGGCCGGCTTTGAGCGTAGGCGTGTAGTTGACCTTCATGCGAGTCACTGGATGGTACGGGATACCCTCGCGCGACTCTTCCTTCACGTGGTCCTTGTCCGGAACGAGCACGGTCAGACTGGCGACGAAACACGCTCCTGGGACGATCAGTCCCTTGATCCCCATCGAGGCGCGCCCTGGCGGCACCGGCATGTAGCGCGCCCAGATCGTGTCGACGTCGTAGAACGTCTTCAGGTCGGGCTCGTAGAGAATCGCTTCGAGCGCGTGCTCGAGCGAGGTGCCGGTCTGGGCGAGCACGCGATTGAGAGCGTCGAAGAAGTGCTGCGCCTGCGCCACCGCGTCGTTGCCATAGTTCGGGAACCCCGGCTTCTTGCCGGCTGCGAGCCCGGTCTTGAAATCGATGGCGGCAAAGCCGGAGCAGAACACGAGATTGCCCGCGCGCACCGCCCAGGATGCGCATTCGGCTTCCACCGGGTCCGGGCCGTCGGGATCGCGCAGCACCTGGCGCTCGAGACGGGAATCCCCGGCGAGCGCCACCGCATCAAGGTTCAGGCGCACGCCGCGAAACGGCAACGTGTCCCCGACTTCGACCGTAGTGCGCGCGGGCGGGTCGTGCGGGAAGTATTCGCGCCAGACGAGCTTGAATTCGTAGAAGTCGGCGGCATCCGCCAAGTGCACTTCCGCCTTGAGCACGCGATCGAGCGAGCTGCCTTGCTCTTTCAGGATCTCCCGGAGCGTCTCGAGGCAGTGGCGCGTGTGCGCCGCAATCAGCGAGGGCCCCGCCTCGCCGAGCGACCCGTCGACGGCCACCGCGTGTCCCGAAGCGTCGATCGGGTAGATGGACGACGTGAAAACATAGTCGCCCGCTCGCACCGCCTTCGGGCCGGGCGTGAAAGGCATCGCGGGGCTTCTATGCAGGGCGATCGGGGACTTCATGGGCTCTCCTCGTGTGATTGCAGCGCCGGCGCATCGACCTGCCGTTGCCGACGGACTTTTTTCTCATATTACATACTTCCCGCAGTCGAGGCGAATATCGGCGTAATATCATTTGGGAAGCTCTGATTGAGTCATTCCACCAATCAAAGCTTCCGCTGATTTGGGGGATTTACAAGGGACTCGCTCCCTTGCCTTGTTCAGGCCCTCATTGACGCAATCCGCATCGATTCCGTGACCCCTTTTGAAAGGTTTACGATGCCGCCGATCTTTTGCAGAGTTTCGTTCGCACTGCTGTTGTTTTGCCCGCTCGTGCCGGTGCTGGCGGCCGACACCTACCCGCAAAGACCGCTGCGCCTGATCGTCCCGTTTCCGCCCGGTGGTGCGGGAGACACGGTCGCGCGCATTGTCGCGCAAAAACTGGGCGACACGTTCGGGCAGCAAGTCGTGGTGGACAACCGCCCGGGGGGCGGAACCATCATCGCCACGGAGATCGGGGCGAAAGCCATCCCCGACGGCCACACGCTGCTTGTTGTGTCGGCAGCGTTCACGGTGAATCCCAGCCTGTACAAGAAACTGCCGTACGACACGGAAAAGGATTTCATTCCTGTCACCCAGACCTGGTCGGCGCCGAATCTCCTGATCGTGAATCCGTCGCTGCCGGCCGGCTCGGTCAAGGAGTTGGTCGCCTACGCGAAAGCGAACCCGGGCAAGATCAACTTCGGTTCCGCCGGCAACGGCACCAGCACCCACCTGGCGGGAGAAATGTTCCGTACCATGGCGGGCATCGACATCGTGCACGTTCCCTACAAAGGCGACGCGCCCGCGATAGCTGATTTGATCGGCGGCCAGATTCAAATGCTGTTTATTTCGCTAGGGCCGGTTGCACAGCTTGTCAAAACGGGCCGGGTCAAAGCGCTGGCCGTCTCCAGCTCGAATGCTTTCTCGCTGGTGCCGGACCTGCCGACGGTCGCAGGCGGCGGACTGCCCGGATTCGAATCGTCGGCGTGGAACGGCATCGCCGTCCCGCGCGCAACGCCGGCTGAGATCGTCAGCCGGCTGCAGGCCGAAATTGCGCGAATACTCGCACAGCCCGAGACGCGCGAGAAAATGCTCGGGCTGGGCTTTGAACCGGTCGGGAACACGCCGCCGCAGTTCAAAGCGTTCATCGGCACCGAGATCAAACGCATGGCCAAGCTCGTGAGCGACGCCGGAATTCGCATCAATTAGAAAGTCCGGTATGCGCTAGCGCGTGCTGCGCGGCTTGATCTTCAGCAGTTTCGCGGCGTTGCCGCCGATGATCGCTTCCTTCTGCGCGCGCGTTAGCGACTTCACGTCGTCGACGAAATCGACCGGCTCGTAATAACCCATGTCGTACGGATAATCGGTGCCGATCACGATGTGGTCCGCGCCCCACAGTTTGACCAGATGTTCGAGCTGCTCGTGGCTGAACACCATGGTGTCGAAGTAGATTTTCTTCAGGTAGAACGACGGCGGCCGTTTGATGTGGTCGTGGCACTCTGGACGTACCTTGTATGCATGATCCATGCGCGCGGGATAGTGGCCGAGGTAACCGCCGCCGTGCGCCGCGACGAACTTGAGACGCGGATGACGTTCGAGCACGCCGCCGAAGACGATGTGCGCCAGCGCGACGGTGGTATCCAGCGGATTGCCGATGATGTTGGTGAGGAAGTACTGGGTGAGACGCCGGGTGTCCGTAAAGCCTATCGGATGCAGAAAGATGAGCGCGCCGAGTTGCTCCGCCTTCGCGAACAACACTTCAAAACGCGCATCCGACAGGTCTGTGCCGTTGACGTTGGTGCCGATCTCCATGCCGCGGAAACCGAGCTTCTTCATGCAGTATTCCAGTTCGGCCACGGCCAGCTCCGGGGCTTGCAGCGGCACCGTGCCTAGCGCGACAAAGCGGTCGGCGTGCGACGCGGCGATTTCCGCCAGCCGTTCGTTGATCGCGCGCGAGGTCTGGCGGCCCAGATCGGGATCGAGCGCGTAATAGTACTGCAGCGGTGAAGTCGAAATCGCCTGCACGTCGATGCCCATTTTGTCCATGTCGGTGAGGCGCTGCTCGACCGACGTCAGTTTACGGTCGAGCTGGGCGCGCAGCTTTAGCTGATGATCCTGCGTGCGCGGGTTGCCGTACCGGGCCGTCCAGTCGGCGCTGCCGGGTTTGTCTGTTTTCTTCGCCAGTTCATCGGCGGCGGGGGTGTGGACGTGGCAGTGCAGGTCCACCGCGAAGCTCTTGTTGCCGCGCTTGACGACTTTGCGGGTTGTGGGCCGGGTCGCCGCGCACGAGCGCGGCCCGCAAGTAAACGGCATTTGCTCTCCTCCGATTGCAGAAGCGGCGGCCGCTCACTCGGCCCGGATGTTGTTCTCGCGCACCACCTTGCCCCAGCGCGCGATCTCGCCGACCAGGAATTTCTGCAGCGCCTCGGGGCTGCTGACGACGAGGTCCATGCCGAGCTGCTCGCCGAGTTGCTTGCGCACTTCGGGCGCGTTGAAGACCTTGACGAGCTCGGCGTGGAATTTGGCGAGCACGGGCTTGGGTGTTCCGGCCGGCGCGAACACGCCCCACCACGCGAGCGCCGAGAAGCCGGGGAAGCCCTGCTCCGCGAGCGTCGGCACGTCGGGCAGCGCGCCCGAGCGCTTGTCGCCGGTTATCGCGATGGCGCGCAGCTTCCCGCCCTTCACGTGCGGCGTGAGCAGCGCCACCGTGCCGATGGCGAGATCCACCTGGCCGCCCAGCACGTCAACGGTCATCGGCCCGCCGCCCTTGTAGGGCACATGCACGATCCTGAAGCCGCCCGTCTGCTGCACGAGCGTCAGCGTCAGGTGCCCGAGGCTGCCGCTGCCGATCGAGCCGTAGGTCACCGTATCGGGCTTCGCCTTCGCCGCCTTGATCACGTCGGCGAAACTCTGGTAGGGCTTCGCGGCGTTGGTCACGATGGCATTCGGCGCGGTGCTGATCAGCATCACCGGCGCGAGATCCTTGACCGTATCGAACGGCAGGTTCGGGATCAGCGTCGGGTTGACCGCGTGCGTGTCGAACACGAACAGGAAAGTGTAGCCGTCCGGCGTCGCCTTGGCGGCGATGCCCGCTCCGAGCGAGCCCGAAGCGCCGGACCGGTTATCAACGATGAACTGTTGCCCCAGCGTCGCGGTGAGCCGCGCGCCCACCAGGCGCGCGAGCGGGTCGGTCGTGCCGCCCGGCGGGAACGGCACGATGAATCGCACCGGCTTGCTCGGCCAGGCATCCTGCGCGACGGCGGGCAGCGATGCGAAGACGCAGAGCGCGATCAGGATCGAGAAAAAGCGAAGCCGGCTTGTGGTGTTGTGCATTTTGTCCTCCGTGAATGTAGATGCCGTGCAGCGGATAGTCAGACCCAATTGTTGCGTGCCGGGAGCGGGCCGCCGCAGGACCGCCCCGCTGCCTTGCGCTCGCGAGCGGCGACTCAGTCGTGTTGCGTTACCGCCGCCCCGAAGCCCGTGCCGGCCTGTCTGTACTCTTCGCGCGGCGGGCTGAAGATATCGAGGACCACCGCCCCCGAGTCGCCGGTGTGGATGCCGTGCATCACGCCGCCGAGCGTGCACCAGAAATCGCCGGCGGTGACCTCGACTTCCTCCCCGTCCTGAAGCCGGGTGCATGCGCCTTCGAGCAGCACGCCCCATTGTTCTTCAGGATGACTGTGAGTCGTGCCGCGCGAATGGGGCTCGATGCGGACCACGGAGAGCATGACCTGCCGGCCGGCAAAGACCCGTGCGTGTATCCCCTCCGCCAATGTCCGCGGAATGCCGCGTGCATCATCGTGCAGCTGAAACACCCATGCCGCCTTGATCATATGACCTCCTGTTGCGCGAACGACGGGAGCGCATCGCGCCGGATGACGATTATGCCACGCGAGCCGCCACGTCCCCATTCAATCGCGGCGGCTGAACGGCGCTCCGTGTCCGTTCCAACCGGCGCAGACGCCCCCGGCGCGCTTGGCGCGTCCGCCTCCTCCCGTCAAACGTTGAAACGGAAATGCATCACGTCGCCGTCCTGCACGACGTAGTCTTTTCCCTCAAGCCGCAGCTTGCCGGCTTCCCTCGCGCCCTGTTCTCCTTTGCACCTGGTGTAATCATCGTAGGCGATCACCTCGGCACGGATAAAACCTTGCTCGAAATCGGTGTGGATGACGCCCGCCGCCTGCGGCGCGGTGTCACCCTTGTGGATGGTCCACGCGCGCACTTCCTTGGGGCCGGCGGTGAAGTAGGTCTGCAGCCCGAGCAGTTGGTAGACCGCGCGCGCCAGGCGGTTGAGTCCCGGTTCCTGCAGCCCGAGATCGGCGAGAAAAACCCGCTTGTCTTCATCGGCAAGATCGGCGATCTCCGCCTCGAGCGCGGCGCAGATTGCGACCACCGGCGTGTGTTCCTGCTCGCCGTAGGCACGCACCCGGTCGAGCAGCGGATTGTTTTCGAACCCCTTGTCATCGACGTTGGCAACGTAGATCGCCGGTTTCGCTGTCAGCAGACACAGCGGCTTCAGGAGCTGTTGTTCCTCCTTGTCGAGCTTGAGGCCGCGCACGGGTTTGCCCTGGTCGAGCTGCGCGCGCACCCGCTCCAGCAGCGCGCCGAGCTTGATCGCTTCCTTGTCGCCGGCCTTGGCGGTCTTGCCCGCGCGCTGGGTCGCCTTCTCCACCGTCTGCAGGTCGGCGAGCGCGAGCTCGGTGTGGATGGTCTCGATGTCGGATAGCGGGTCGATTTTGCCGCCGACATGCACCACGTTGTCGTTGACGAAGCAGCGCACCATGTTGAGAATGCCGTCGGTCTCGCGGATGTTGGCGAGGAACTGGTTGCCGAGGCCTTCGCCTTTCGATGCGCCTGCGACCAGCCCCGCGATGTCGACGAATTCGACCACCGCGGGGATCACTTTTTCGGGCTTGGCAATGGCGGCGAGCGGTTGCAGGCGCGAATCGGGCACTGCGACGATGCCAACGTTGGGCTCGATGGTGCAGAACGGATAGTTATCCGCCGCGATGCCGGCCTTGGTCAGCGCATTGAACAGCGTGGACTTGCCGACGTTGGGCAGGCCGACAATGCCGCATTTCAAGCTCATTTCATTCGCAGTGAGGAGTGAGGGGTGAGGAACAAGTAAGGCGTGAGGGGCAAAACCGAACCCCGCTTCCAGCCTCTCAGCTTACTTCTTCGTATCCGCCAGGAACTTTCTGAACAGGGATTTGAGCGCGCTTGCCTTTTCGGTCTTCCCGGTTTTTTCGATTTGTCCGGTTTCCGCCGCCGCCTTCGCTGGCGCGGCCTGCCCCGGTTTCTCCGGCTTATCCGCCTTGGCAGGCGCCGCAGCCGGCTCGGCCGTGCGTACTTTTTCCTGAGCCTTCTCCTGGGTGTGCAGCTTCAGCATCGCGCCCTGCAGATCCCCGGCGAGCGCGAGCGGCAGCACTTCAAGCGCGCGGCCGATCGCGGCGTCGATCCCGGCTTGCTCTTCCTGGCTCGGCTTATGCAGCACGAAATCGGTGACGGCCTGCCGGTCGCCCGGGTGGCCGATGCCGATCCTGAGCCGCCAGTAATCGTGGGAACCAAGCCGGGCGGAGATGTCCTTGAGTCCATTATGGCCGGCGATGCCGCCGCCCTGCTTGATCCTGGCGACGCCGGGGGCGAAATCGAGCTCGTCATGCACCACCAAGATCTCGGCGGGCGAAATCCGGAAGAAACTCGCCAGCATCTGGACCGGCCTGCCGCTCGAGTTTACAAAGCCCTGCGGCAGCAGCAGCCATGCGCCGGTCGGCGCGTGCCGCCCGACGAGCGCCTGGAACTTCGCATCCTTGCGCAGCACGGTGCCGGTCTGCGCGGCGAAGCGCTCGATGAGCCAGAAGCCCGCGTTATGGCGCGTGCGCTCGTATTTCTTGCCCGGATTGCCGAGCCCGACTACCAGTTTCATAGACGAATCCAGCTGAAACCGCCGATGAACGCCGATGAACGCCGACGACTACACCTGGGACAGCAATATCCTAATCTGCGTTTATCTGCGTTTATCTGCGGTTGCATTGCTTTTGGCGCAGCAAGTAAAAACCCGCCATATTGCGCGCAACATGGCGGGCGGGTTGCACGGCGCAACACCCGGCTTATTCCTTCTTGCCGGCCTCTTTCTTCTCGGGAGCAGCCTCTTTTTTCTCGCCCTTCTCGCCCTTCTCGCCTTCCTTGCCTTCCTTGCCTTCGGCGGCGGCGGCCTCCTCGCCCTCGGCCGGAACCTCGCCGATGATCTCGGTGACCGGGGCCGCGACTTCTTCCTCGATCACGATCGCCTTCGGCACCTGCACCGTCACGATCGCCGGGTTCTCCTTCTTCAGCCTGGAGATGAGCTCGACGCCTTGCGGCAGCGGCACTTCAATGACGTGCATCGAATGGCCGAGCTCGAGTTTCTCGAGGTTGACCGCGATGAACTCGGGCAGAGCGGCCGGCAGGCACTGGATGTCGATTTCGTTCATCACGTGGTTGACCACGCCGCCGCCGAGTTTCACGCCCGGGCAGATCTCGGCGTTGACGAAGTGCAGCGGCACCTTCATGTGGACCTTCTTGTTCGTGTCCACGCGCTGAAAGTCGACGTGCAGCACCAGCGGCCTGAACGGGTGCATCTGCACGTCGCGCAGCAGCACCTGCTCTTTTGCGCCCTCGAGCGTCATATCGAGTATCGACGCGTGAAACGCCTCCATCCCGAGATGGCGGTACAGCGCATGGTGATCGAGCTCGATCGGCAGCGCCGGTTTGTCGGCGCCGTAAACCACGCCCGGCACCTTGCCGCCACCGCGCAGGCGGCGGCTCGCACCCGTACCCTGCACTGTGCGCGGAAACGCAGTAAATTCAATTTTCATTACAGTCTCCACAGTTTGGATCATCCGCGACCAGATGACCCGGTTAAAACAACAGTGATGAGTGACGAATGTCCACGCGGCGTAGCCGCATTTAACTCAACACTTAACACTCAACATTCAACATTCAACACTGCACCCAGAACTATTCGACGAACAGCGAACTCACCGAGTCCTCGTTGCTGATGCGCAACATGGTCTCGGCGAGCAGTCCTGATACCGACAGCACGCGGATGCGTTGGCCTTTCGCCGCATCCGCACGCAACGGAATCGTGTCCGTCACCACCAGCTCGTCGAGCGCCGAATTCGCGATGCGCTCGACCGCCTTGCCCGACAGCACCGGGTGGGTGCAATAAGCGAGCACCTTCACCGCACCATGCTCTTTCAACGCCTTCGCCGCCTCACACAGCGTGTTGGCGGTATCAACCAGGTCGTCGACGATCACGCAAGTGCGCCCAGCCACCTCGCCGATGATGTTCATGACCGTCGCCACGTTCGGCCGCGGCCGCCGCTTGTCGATGATCGCGAGATCGGCCTCAAGCCGCTTCGCGAGCGCCCGCGCGCGCACCACGCCGCCGACGTCCGGCGATACCACGACCAGATTCTGGTAGTCGTGCTTCCATACGTCGCCGAGCAGGATCGGCGCCGAATATATGTTATCGACCGGGATATCGAAAAAACCCTGGATCTGCTCCGAGTGCAGATCCATCGTCAATACCCGGTCGACGCCGACCGAAGCCAGCATGTTCGCCACGACTTTCGCGGTGATCGCCACCCGCGCCGAACTCGGCCGCCGGTCCTGGCGCGCATATCCCATGTACGGGATCGCCGCGGTCACGCGAGCGGCGGAGGCGCGCTTCAGCGCGTCGACCAGCACCAGCACTTCCATCAGGTTGTCGTTCGGCGGCGAGCAGATCGACTGCAGCACGAACACGTCCTTGCCGCGGACGTTTTCCAGCACCTCGACCATGACTTCGCCGTCGCTGAAACGGCCGACCTTGGCCTTGCCGAGATGGATATTCAAATGGTGCACGACATCGGCGGCGAGCTGCGGCGTCGCATTGCCGGTAAACACCATCAAGCGGTCGTAGGGCACTGTTATCTTCCTGAACTCAGGCCAAACTCTGAAAAATGGCTGGGGAGGTAGGGATCGAACCTACGAATGCCGGAATCAAAATCCGGTGCCTTACCACTTGGCGACTCCCCAAACGCTAACAAAACCGCTGGCGCGCAACCCCGGCAAGCCGCCACTTACGCGCACATCTGCCACAGCGGATGGCGGTCCAGTCCTCGCGCGACTACGCCGCGCATCGTCGCCGGCAACTCACGCAGCATCGCGCGCGCCGCGGCTTCATCGCTGAATTCGGCGAATACGCACGCGCCGGACCCCGTCATCAGCGCGTGGCCGAACTGTCTGAGCCAGGCCAGATGCCGCGCCACCTCGGGATAATGCCGGCACACCACCGGCTCGAGGTCGTTTTGCCCCGCAACAACCGAAAAGGGCGGTATTTTAATCGGATTCGAATCCCTAATCAAATCCGGGTCTTGGAAAACCCGGCCGGTAGCGACGCGGATTGCGGGAATAAGCACCAGATACCAGGCCGGCGGCAGCGCCAACGGGGTCAGTTTCTCGCCTACCCCCTCGCCCAGCGCCGACTCGCCGAGCACGAAAACCGGCACGTCGGCACCCAGTTCCAGCGCCAGCGCTTGCAGCCGCGCACGCGGCCAATTCAGGCCCCACAGACGGTTCAACGCGATCAGTGTCGTCGCCGCATCCGAGCTACCGCCGCCGAGTCCGCCGCCAAGCGGCAACTGTTTTTCCAGCGTAATGTCGGCCCCCAGCCGCGTCGACCCCGCCCGCTGCAGCAGCCGCGCCGCGCGCAGCGTCAGGTCCTCGTTGGCAGCGATGCCGGCGACGTCGTTTACGCGCGCGATCGCCCCGTCGGTGCGCACCGCGAAGCGCAGCGTGTCGCCGTAATCGAGGAAGCGGAATACCGTCTGCAGCAGGTGGTAGCCGTCGGCGCGCCGGCCGGTCACCCGCAGCATCAGGTTGAGCTTGGCGGGCGCCGGATAAGCAACATCAGCAGTCATGGCTGCGGGGTGACCAGGCTGTCGATCACGAGGCGGATCTCGGCATCAGCGCCGGCAACCGCGAGGCGCGACGGACGCGGCTCGCCCGGTGCGGCATAGTTGAATGCAACCTGCCAGTCGTCCTGCCGGAACCGGGTGATGCGGTTCGCGTCATCGCGCTCGACCGCGGCGAGCGTCATGCCAGGCGCCGGCTGGCCAAGCACCCAGTAGCGCATGCCGGTCACCGGAAAGCGCCAGCCGAACGCGCTTTTGGTCAGGCTTTCGATCGAGCCCGCGCGGTATTGCCGCTGGTCGGCTGCGGTGAGCATCGCGCCGCTGGCGTCGGCCTGCAAATAAGCGAGGGTCTGGCCGAGTGGCGCCGTGAGCCAGATTTCATCGCCGCCTGAATTCTGCGTCCAGCGCAGCGCGCTCGAGAAACCGCGGTCCTGGTAGCGCACCACGATGCGGCCGGCGAGCTCGAACGCCGGCGCCGGCGCGAGCGTTGCCGTCGCCGCACAAGCGGTCAGCAGCGCGGCGCACAGCATGGCGCAGCACCGGAACACGGGGCTCATGGATGGATAGCGGCGCACACGCGCCGGGTTTACGGAGAAAACTTCTTGACCGTCGCCAGCAACACTTCGTTGGCGGGATGATCCTTGAGCGCGCTCGCCCAGATTTCGCGCGCTGCGTCGTGCTGGCCAGCCGCCCATAGCACTTCGCCCAGGTGCGCCGCAATCTCCGCGTCCGGCCGCAGCTCGAACGCGTGCTTGAGGAAAGTGAGCGCGGCGTCGTTCTGATTCATGCGGTAGAGCACCCAGCCCATGCTGTCCATGATAAACGGGTCTTCGGGCGCGAGCTTGAGCGCCTGCTCGATCAGCGTATAGGCCTCCTGCAGCCGCGTGCTGCGATCAGCGAGCGTATAGCCGAGCGCATTGTAGGCGTGCGCGTGGTCGGGCTTGATCTGGATCACCTTGCGCAGATTGGATTCGAGGATGTCGATGCGGTCGATTTTCTCCGCCGCCATCGCATGATCGTACAGCAACTCGGGCGAACTCGGATTCTTGTCGAGCGCCCGGCCGAGCACGTCGTAGGCGGCGCGGTATTCGTTCGCGTCGCGCAGCAACTGCGCCTCGGCCTGGGTGAACTGCACGCGCTGCTGGGCGTCACGCGCCGCATCCTGCAGATACTTGCGCGCTTCGGCGAGCTTGTCCTGCTTGGCGAGTATCCCCGCGTAGCGCGAGCGCGCCGGCACGTACTGCTCGCCGCCATTGACGCTGCCGAACCAGCGCAGCGCCTCGTCGGGACGCTTGCGCTCTTCATTGGTCTGCCCGAGGTAGTAACGTATCGCGTCCGGGTCCTTATAGTTGTTTTCAAGCGCGTGCAGCAGTTGCGTTTCGGCCGCGTCGTAGTCGTTCAACTGCAGCGACAACAAGCCCACCGCCATCGCTACATCGGGATTGTTCGGGAACTCGTTCATCAGCGCCTGAAACTCGCCGCGCGCCTCGGAGTATTTCTTGGCGGTCACCAGCAGCCGTGCGTAGTTGAGCCGCACATCCATCGCGCGCGGATAGTTCCGCAGATAACCCTGATAGTAGGCGAGCGCGTCCGCATTCGAGGTACGCTGCAGCAGCTGACCCTGGAACAGCACCGCCTGCTCCCACTCCGGGCGCAGCGTGAGCGCCGTGCGGATTTCGGTCAACGCGAGCTGGCCCTGGCCGGCGCCCAATGCCGCCTGCGCGATGCTGAAATGCGCTTCCGGCAGCGTCGCATACGGTTGGGCGAGGTTCTGCGTCAACTTCAGCACCGCCGCCTTGTCGGGATGGCGCGCGAGCAGCGTATTCAATTGCAGGAAATTCTGACCGACGTTTTCCTTGTCCGCGGCGAGCGATTTCTCGAGGTGCGGTTGCGCGTCGGCGAGGCGCGCCTGGTTGACGAGCAGCGACGCCACCACCTGGCGCGCCTGCAACGATTCCGGATCGACCGCCAGCCAGATGCCGGCGGTCTCGAGCGCGACACCGAGGAAACGCGAATTCCACGCCACTTCGGTCGCGCGCTGCGCGATGCGCGGATCCTGCGTTTCGCGCGTCAATTCGAGATAGGACTGCACCGCGACATTGTTCTGGCCGCGCTGCAACGCGATTTCGGCGAGCAGCAATTTGAACAAGACCGCCTGGCTCAACTCCTGCTGCGGCAGCACCGACGGCTTCGCCGACGACCGCACCACCACGCGCGGTTTCGGCGCCGGCGCCTTGGCGGCGGGCTGTTCGGATGGCGCGTCACCGGGCCGTAGCGGCTGCTCGGCACAGGCGGTGAGCGCCAGAACCGATGCCCACGCTGCAAGCTTGAGGATCTTCATCGCTGGAATCGGGAGGCTGGGAGAGCGTCGCTGAAACATTCATTAGAGCGGATAATAGACCGCAAGTTCTTCATAAACCGTGACATATTAGGTATATTTAGCGCCCACCACAAGCCATGCGCGCCGCGCGTGGCACACTGGCGACCATAATGACCGCTCAGGCCGTTGAGATTACCGTTTCCGCCCAAGGGCTTTCGCGCAGATTCGGCGTCCACACCGCGGTCAGCGGCGTCAGCCTCGAGCTGAAACGCGGCGAAATCCTCGGTTTCCTCGGGCCCAACGGCGCCGGCAAAACCACCATCATGCAGATGCTGACCGGCAACCTCGCGCCGTCGAGTGGCGCGATCAGCGTCTGCGGCATCGACCTGTTCGAGCGGCCGACCGCTGCCAAGTCGCACATCGGCTATCTGCCGGAACACCCGCCGCTGTATCGTGAGCTTACCGTCGGGGAATATATCGACCTCGCAGCGCGACTGCACCGCGTCGCCAAACCGGCGCGCGCGGCGGCGGTCAACGACGCCCTTACACGCTGCGGGCTCGGCAACGTTGCGCAAAAACTGATCGGCGCGCTGTCGAAAGGCTATCAGCAGCGCGTTGGCATCGCGCAGGCGATCGTGCACCAGCCCGATGTCGTGATTCTCGATGAGCCGACGGTCGGCCTTGATCCCAACCAGATCCGCGAAATCCGTAACCTGATCCGCGCGATCGGCGTCAGCCACAGCGTAATCCTGTCGACGCACATCCTGCCTGAAGTCGAGAGCGTGTGCGACCGCGTGCAGATCCTGCATCATGGCGCCACGGTATTCAGCGACACCATCGCCGGACTCAAGCAGTTTCACGGCGGCCGCATGGTACTGTTAGGACTCAGGCGTCCGCCCGCGGCGAGCGAAATCACGGCGGTGCATGGCGTCGCGTGCGCTGAGCCAGCCGGCGACAACCTGTTCCGCGTCAGCTTCGCCGACAACGCCGATCCGACCGCGGAACTGGTGCGGCGTGCGGTCGAAGGGTCGTGGGGTCTGTATCAGCTCGCGCCGGCGCAATCGAGCCTAGAAGACGTGTTCGTGCACCTCACGCAGAAAGAGGAACAATCATGATCTTCACCATTGCCGGCAAGGAACTCAAAGCGCTGTTCGCCTCCCCGCTCGCGTGGGTGGTGCTCACCTTCCTGCAGCTGATACTCGCGTTCGGGTTTCTCAAGCGCCTCGACGATTTCATGCAGATCCAGCCGCAGCTGATCCAGGTGCCGAACCCGCCCGGCATCACCGAACTCATAGTGGCGCCGCTGTTCTCGACCACGGCGGTGGTATTGCTGTTCGCAGTGCCGCTGCTCGCGATGCGGATGATCGCCGAAGAGCGGCGCAATCAGACCATCGTTTTCCTGGTATCGGCGCCGCTGTCGATGACGGAAATCGTGCTCGGCAAATTCGTCGGCCTCGTGGCATTCCTGCTGCTGATTGTCGGCATCACGACCTTGATGCCGCTCGCGCTGCTGCTCGGCGGTCGCCTTGATTTCGGCCTGCTCCTGAGCCTCGTCATCGGCGTCGCATTGCTCGCGGCGTGCTTCGCGGCGATCGCGCTCTACGCATCGTGCCTGACCGCTCAGCCGCTCGCGGCCGCGATGATCGCGTTCAGCCTGTTGCTCGGCATGCTGCTCGCCGGCGAAACCGCGGCCGACGGATTACGCGGCCGCGGCTGGCTGGTGCCGGCAGCGCTCGCGCAGGTGCTGTCGCCGCTCAAGAACTTCGAGCCGTTCGCGAAGGGCGTGATCGACAGCTACGCGATCGCGTGCATGCTGCTGCTGATCGCGGCTTTTCTGATGCTGACTATCCGCCGTCTCGACGCGGTGCGGCTGCGCGGGTAGGGGCATGCAAGTCACATCGAAACTCCGCTTGCAGCTGCTGGTGCAGAACGGCGTGTTCGTCGTGCTGCTGATCGCGCTGGTCGCGCTGCTCGCGTTTGTCGCGCAGGAATACCGCGTCGAGCGGGACATCACGCAGAACGCGCGCAGCACGCTGTCGCAGCCGGCGCGCGAAGTGCTGGCCAAGCTGGCGGGACCGGTCAAGGTGACCGCGTTTGCAACGCGCCAGGATGTGCGCGGTGACGCGCGCAAGCTGATACGGGATTTTCTTGCGCCATACCAACGCGTAAAGCCTGACATCAGTGTCACCTTCGTCGACCCGCGCGAGGAGCCCAAGCTTGCGCAGGCGGCCGGCATCCGCGTCAACGGCGAATCGGTGATCGAATATAACCAGAAAAGCGCGCACCTGACCGATTACAACGAGCAGTCGTTTGTCAACGCGTTGATGCGGCTTGCGCGCTCGAGCGAGCGCCTGGTCATGGCGCTCGAGGGCCACGGCGAACGGCGGTTGGGCGGCA
Source organism: Betaproteobacteria bacterium (assembly GCA_023266235.1). GTDB lineage: Bacteria > Pseudomonadota > Gammaproteobacteria > Burkholderiales > SG8-41 > PALSA-1004. Next base: position 4,022 of record JAHFRL010000026.1, on the reverse strand, counting down.
TCGCCAATCACGATCTCGGTGAATTCGGCAAGCAGCTCGGCGCCAAGGGCTTCAAAACCAACGGCCTCAATCTCGCCGTCGCGCAGGAAGTGCCGGCCAATGCCAGCATGTTGCTGATCGCGAACCCGCAGGTCGGTCTGCAGCCGGCCGAAGTGCAGAAGATCAGGCAATACCTGCAACAAGGCGGCAACCTGCTGTGGCTGATCGATCCCGAGCCGCTGCGTGGGCTGCAACCGGTCGCGGAGCTGTTGGGCCTGGTGCTCGGGCCGGGCACGGTAGTCGATCCGACGCTGAAACCACCGAGCGGGCCGCCGGTGTTCGCGGTTGCGGCCGGTTATGCGCGTCATCCGATCTTCGGCGAGTTCCAGCTCAATACCATTTTCCCATACGCACGCCAGATCGGCATCAACGAAAGCGACGACTGGCGCGCCACCCGGCTGATCGAAGTCGCGCCGCGCGGCTGGATTGAAACCGGCAAGCTGGACGACGCCCCCGCGTTCGACAAGGCGCGCGACATCCCGGGACCGGTCAACATCGCGGTCGCGCTCGAGCGCAACGTCAACGACCGCACCCAGCGCGTCGTGGTGGTCGGCAACGGCAGTTTTCTTGCCAACAGCTTCCTCGGCAACGGCGGCAACCTCGACCTTGGCATCAACATCGTCAACTGGCTCGCCGGCGATGATGCGCTGATCACCATCCAGCCGCGGCCGTCGCTCGACAGCAGCCTGGAACTCGGCCAAGTCGCGCAATACCTGATCCTGTTTGGCTTCCTGATCGTGCTGCCGCTCGCATTCGTCGCCGCCGGGATCGCCATCTGGTGGCGCCGCCGTAAAGCATGAAGGGCCGGTTCTGGCTGAACGTCGCGCTCTTTGCCGCGGTCGTCGCGCTCGCGCTGTTCGCTTACTTCAAACCGCACCAGAGCGAACCTGAGTACCCGCTTTCGACGCTCAAACCAGTCGACGCCAGGAGCATCAAAATCGAAATCGCCGGGGCCGCGCCAATCACGCTCGAACGCGCGGCGGCGGAATGGCGGCTCAGCGCGCCGCTTACCGCGCGCGCCGACAGCTTTCAGGCGCAGCGCCTGCTCGAACTGCTCGCTGCGACATCGAAAAACCGTTTCCCCGCGACCGGGCTCGCGCGTTTCGATCTCAACGAACCGCATGCGCGCGTCACCATCAATCAGCAGAGTTTCAGCTTCGGCGCTGTCAACCCGATGAGCCGCGAGCAATATGTGCTGACGCAGGACAGCATCCATCTCGTGTCGTTACGCTACGGCGCGGCGCTGCCGAAAAACGCGCTGCAGCTGGTGAGCAGGCAGTTGTTTGCGGCGGAAGAAGCGCCCGTTGCGTTCGAGTTCAGGGAATTCAGGCTTGCGCAACAGGACGGCATGTGGCGGCTCACGCCGCCGCCGGCAGATGCGAGCCAGGACGACTTCGTCCGCTGGGTCGATGAATGGCGGCTCGCGACCGCGCTCGCCGTGCAGCCGCCGGGCAATCGCAAGCCGCTTGCGGCGATCAAAATCAAACTCAAGAGCGGCAGTGACATCACGCTGGCCGTGCTGCAGCGCGAGCCCGAGCTCACGCTCGCGCGCAGCGACCAGCCGCTCGAATATCAGTTTGCCGCCGGGACCGCGCAGCGGCTGCTGGCGCCGCCGGCAGGACCTGTAAATGGGAAATAGGGAACCGAAAATGGAAACAGCCGCCCGCCGCCCGATTTACCATTCCCTATTCCCCATCCCCCGCTTCTAAGACGATGCCGGAACTGCCGGAAGTCGAAACCACGCGGCGCGGGCTGGCGCCGTTGGTGTGCGGCACGACCATTGCCGCAGTCGTAGTCCGCAACCGCGCGTTGCGCAAGCCGATACCGCGCGACCTCGCCCGCAACCTCACGGGACGGCGCATCGACGCCCTCGAGCGGCGCGGCAAATATCTGTTGTTCCGCGCCGGCGACGGCACGCTGATCGTCCATCTCGGGATGTCCGGCCGGCTGCGGGTGGTGCCCGCGAATACCGCACCGGAGACGCACGATCATCTCGATCTCGCGCTTGCCAATGGATGCATCGTGCGGCTGCGTGACCCCCGGCGCTTCGGTCTCGTGCTGTGGCAAACCGGCGACCCGCTCAAGCACAAGTTGTTGCGCGACATCGGCCCGGAACCGTTCTCTGATGCGTTTAGCGCGGAGTGGCTCTACCGCGAGACGCGTGCCCGCAGCGGCGCCCTCAAAAACGCGCTGATGGACAGCCATCTCATCGCCGGGGTCGGCAACATTTATGCGAATGAAGCGCTATTCCGCGCAGGCATCAACCCGAAGCAGCCCGCCCGCAGGATCGGCCTCGCACGCTATGCGGTAATCGTCGACAAGCTCAGGGAAACGCTCGCCGAGGCCATCGCCGCCGGCGGCTCGAGCCTGCGCGACTACGTGAATTCCGAGGGGAAGGCGGGATATTTCCAGGACCGCTTCCTGGTCTACGGCCGCGCGGACCAACCGTGCTTCACCTGCGGCACGCCGATCCGCGGGCTCGTGCTTGGACAGCGCTCGACGTTTTACTGTCCGCTATGCCAGCGGAGGTGAAGGGGGAAGGGTGAATGCGTGAAGGCAAAAAGCCGGGGGCGTGCTGGTTCTACCCTTCACATTTCACCCTTCACTTTCGCCTGCTCAGTCAGGCGAAGATACTTCTCGTACAGCTGTTCTCTGCTCTCGACGTGCTCAGGATTAAGCGGAATGCAGTCGACCGGACACACCGCGACGCATTGCGGCCGGTCATAGTGCCCGACGCACTCGGTGCACAACTTGGGGTCGATCACGTAGATTTCCTCGCCCGCCGAAATCGCGCCGTTCGGGCACTCCGGCTCGCATACGTCGCAGTTGATGCACTCGTCGGTGATCATCAGCGCCATGCCGCATGCCTCATGCCTTGCCGCCGAGCGAAGTGATTTTGCTCTTCAGGCATTGCTCCACGTAGGGCGCGACAAACTTGCTGACGTCGCCGCCGAGCAGCGATATCTCGCGCACCAGGGTGGCCGAAATGAACAGGAACTTCTCGGCTGGCGTAAGAAATATCGATTCAACTTCCGGATACAGGTTGCGGTTCATGCCGGCAAGCTGGAACTCATATTCGAAGTCCGACACCACGCGCAGGCCGCGCATCACGACCTTGGCGTTGTGCTGGCGCGCGAAATTCATGAGCAGTCCCGAGAACCCCATCACGGTGACGTTCTTGTAATCACCGAGCACGCTCTTCGCCATATCGACGCGTTCCTCGAGCGTGAAGAACGGGCGCTTGACACGGCTGTCGGCGACCGCGACGATCAGCTCGTCGAACATGCTGGCGGCACGCCGCACCAGGTCCTGGTGGCCGAGCGTGATCGGATCGAAGGTGCCAGGATATACCGCATTAAGTTTCATGGCCTGTCCATTTCAGCAGTTGGTGAGTCACCGCGCCTGCGCGGCCGCTGCGCCACACTTCCCATTGCGGCGGAAGCGCGGGCGCCCGCGGCGCTTCAACGTGAACCATGGCGCCGGCCGCGAGACGCGGAATCAGCGCGGAAAACACTTGCGGCAGGTAATCGACGCGAAACGGCGGGTCGAGAAATACCACGTCATAGGTTCCACCATCGGCGCGCAGGAATTCTAACGCATCCACCCGCTTGAGTTCCACTGTCCGTGCGTCGAGCGCCGCGGCGTTTTGCTGCAGCGCGCGGAACGCGCGCGGATCGTTCTCGACCATCACCACGCGCCTGGCGCCGCGCGAGGCCGCCTCGAACCCCAATGCGCCGCTGCCCGCGAACAGATCGAGGCAGTTCTTACCGGTCAGATCCTGCCCGAGCCAGTTGAACAGCGTCTCACGTACCCGGTCCGGCGTCGGCCGCAGATCGGTTCGCGGCGGGAAGGCAATCAGCCTGCTGCGCCAGCTGCCGCCTATGATCCTGACCTGGTTTTTGCTCATAGCGGATAAAACGCCGTCATTCCGGCGCAAACCAGGATGCGGAGAACATCGGCGTTTATCTGCGGCTAATTGTCGT
>JAHFRL010000124.1 GCA_023266235.1 Betaproteobacteria bacterium | reverse complement strand
CGCGTCAACCGGCTTGAGACCGCGCGCGACGTTTACGGACATGGCGAATTTCCTCCCGGGATTATCGGTTCTCGGTCAGCGGCCCGTGTCATGCGTTGCGCATGGCGGGCTTCCCCGCGCATACGTTACGCCCGGACTGGACCCACGGCAAATCAGCGCCGCGCCAGCTCCCGCAACTGCTTTTCCAGATCGGCCGGGATTTCAATTCCCTCTTTCGCCGCGCGCGCGGCGAGCGCATGGCGGCGGTCGCCGGGCAGGCGCACGCCGTCATCTTCCAGCATCGCTGCGACTAGGATTTCGAGACGCTCGAAATAAACCTCGCTTCCCGCCAGCGCCGCAGGATCGATCACGAGAAACGCCTGGCCCATCCGCATCGGCACGCCATCGGCTACGTGGATCGATCCGATTTCGTGCGACAACGCGGCGCCGGTCAAGGCACAGCACAGGAGCTCCACCGCGAGCGCGAGCATCGTGCCTTTGAGGCCGCCGACCGCGTAAAGGCTGCCGCCGACGAGGATTTTTTGCGCGTCGGTGGTCGGCTTGCCATCCTTGTCCATGCCCCAGCCTTCGGGTATCGGCTTGCCTTCTTTCGCAAGCAGCATGATCTGGCCGCGCGTGACTTGAGTGAGCGACATGTCGATGACCAATGGCGGCCCGGCGCGTCGCGGAAAGACAGCCGCGACCGGATTGGTGCCGAGCAGAGGCCGCTTGCCGCCCCACGCCATGATCGCGGCCGGTGCGTTGCTGAATGCAAGCCCGGCCATGCCGGATGCCGCGACCGGCTCGAGCAGGATGCCGAGCGCGCCGCAGTGATGGCCGTTGGTGACCCCCGCGAAGCCGACGCCGTGTTTGCCCGCGCGTGCTATCGCCTGCGCAACTGCGAATTCGCACGGCTCGAAGCCCAGCCCGTTGCCGGCATCGATCAGGCACGCGGCCGGCTTCTCGTTGACGACGCGCGGCACAGCGTCACCGCGCGCGCGGCCCGACTTCAGATGCCCGCAGTACGTCGGCACGCGCGCAACGCCGTGCGTTTCGAGTCCCTGCGCATCGGCGGCGACCAGGTACTTCGCGGTAATGCGCGCCATGTTCCCGGATGCGCCGCTGGCGCGCAGCGCGCCAATTGCCAGCGTGGTGAGTTCAGGAATCGGGATAAGTGCCATGTGTCACGCCGCGCGCGCAACACCGTCCCGGACCAGGCGTTCGATTTCCTGCGGCGCGTAGCCCAGGCCCGCCAGCAGCTCGCGCGTGTGCTGGCCGATGCGCGGTAAATCGAGCCGCGCGCCGAAGCGCTGGCCGTCCATCTCGATCGGCAGGATCGGCACCTGCGTTTTCCTGCCGTTCGGCAGCGTGATGCCGGTCATGCCGCCCGAAGCCTTGAGATGCGGGTCGTCGAACAGGTCTTCCGGCGTCGCGATCGGCGCGAACGGCAACCCGAGCCGCTCGCATTTGTCCATCACCTGCTGCTTGGTGAGCTTGCCGAAAATTCCGGTCACGATCGGGATGATGCGCGGCCGTGCTTCGACGCGCTGCGGATTGGTCGTGAGCGACGGGTCGGCGAGCAGATCGGCGCGTCCGAACGCTTCGCAGAACACCTTCCACTGCGTGTCGGTGACCACCCCGACGAACACCTTCTCCTGGTCGGCGGTCGTGAACGTGTCGTAGACCGCCCAGGCGCGAATGCGCTCCGTCATCGGCAGCGCCGGCTTGCCGGTCATCAGCGCTTCCATCATGTGCTGCGCGACCAGGAACACGTTGTTCTCGAACAGCGCGCTTTTCACTTCCTGGCCTTGGCCGGTCTGCTGGCGCTGATACAGCGCAGCCAATATCGCGATCGCGCCGAACATGCCGCCCATCACGTCGTTGACCGACGCGCCGGCGCGCAGCGGCTTGTCCTTGCCGCCCGTCATGTAGGCGAGCCCGCCCATCATCTGCGCGACCTCGTCGAGCGCGGTGCGGTGCTCGTACGGCCCGGCGAGGAACCCCTTGTGCGAGCAGTAAACCAGGTCCGGTTTCACTTTCTTCAGCGCTGCATAACCGAAGCCGAGCTTCTCCATCGCGCCGGGACGAAAATTCTCGCTCACCACGTCCGCGCTCCCGATGAGCTTGAGCACGATATCCCGCCCTTCTTGCGACTTGAGATCGACCGCGAGACTTTTCTTGTTGCGGTTGTAGGTCGGGAAAAACCCGGCTCCCGACGCCGTGAGCTTGCGCGTGTGATCGCCGCCCAGCGGCTCGATCTTGATCACTTCCGCGCCCAGATCGGCCAGCACCAGGCCGCACGTCGGCCCCATCACCATGTGCACGAATTCAACGACGCGCACGCCTTGCAGCGGCAGACTCATCGCCTGTTTCCTTCCGATAGCTTGAGGCGCAGATGTTGCGGCGCGCGCCATGCGCTGTCAAATCGGCTTACGGGTTTGCGCAGCGCGCCGGTTCATTGCACAATGAGATGCTTTCAGAACACGCGCCGCTTCATGGCGCGTCACGTCATCACTCACGGGGAGAAATCAAATGAGCACCATTGCACGCCACCAATCCGACTCGCGCCTCTCGCGCGTGGTTACTTACAACGGCATCGCCTATCTGGCCGGCCTGACCGCCGACAATCGAGCCGCGCCGATGAAGGCCCAAACCGAGGAAATCCTGAAGAAAATAGACGGGTTGCTGAAGCTCGCCGGCACCGACAAGTCGCGCCTGCTGTCGGCGATGGTTTACGTGACCGACATGCGCCTGAAAGCGCAAATGGACGAAGCGTGGGCGGCGTGGGTGGACCCGAAGAATACGCCGGCGCGCGCCTGCGTCGAGACCCGGCTCGGCACGCCCGACACCCTGGTCGAAATCATGGTCGTCGCCGCCCAGCCATGAAACCCGAGCTCGCCGCGGTCAAAGCCCTCGCCTTCGACGTCTTCGGCACGGTCGTCGACTGGCGCGGCAGCATTGCCCGCGAAGTCCGCACGCTAGCCAAAGACCAAGGCTTGCGTGTCAACGCCGCCAAATTTTCCGACGCGTGGCGCGCCGGTTACCGGCCGGCGATGAATCGCGTTGCGAGCGGCGAGCTGCCGTGGACGAAAATCGACGATCTGCACCGCATCATCCTCGACGAGGTTCTCGCCAGATTCAAAATCACGGCGTTGACGGAAGCGGAAAAAACCCACCTCAACTTCGCCTGGCACCGGCTCAAGCCGTGGCCGGATGCGGTGCGTGGCTTGAAGCGCCTGAAAAAACGTTTCACCATCGCGACACTGTCGAACGGCAACGTCGCGCTGCTCAACAACATGGCGAAGCACGCCGGCCTGCCGTGGGACCTGATTCTGTCGGCCGAGATTTTTCATCACTACAAGCCCGCTCCCGAGGCCTATCTCGGCGCGGCGGACATCCTCGGACTCAAGCCCGGGGAAGTGATGATGGTCGCGGCGCACAAGGACGATCTGCGCCACGCGGCGCAACAAGGTCTCAAAACCGCGCTCGTCTTGCGCCCGCTCGAATACGGCAAAGGCAAGCATCCTGATCTCAGCCCCGAACCGGCATTCGACATCAATGCCAGGGACTTCAACGATCTCGCGGATCAGCTTGGCACCTAGCCGCCACCGACGAGGATGGCTACTTGCGCGCCCGCGCGCTATCTGAACGAAAACCTGCCCGCTTGCCCGCTACCCGCTCTTCGCGGCGCTTTTGACCTCGATGCCCGCGGCCTTGGCGAGATCGCGGTGTATCCGCGCAACCCGCTCGACCTCACCTTTGGCGGGGAAGCGCTCGTAGAAGCCTTCCGACTTGAACGACTTCTGCTGGTCGCTCCATACCGCCAGGCGCTCTTCCCAGCGCTTGACGCGGTCGTCGGCCGGCTCGGCATCCTCGCGTGAAAGATCGGCGCACACCCGTATCATCGCCTTGAGCGTGACGGGCTTGGTGACCATGTAGTTGTCGTTGGCCCAGGTGTCGCCCCACGCGCGCTGCGCGGCCTTCAGGAAGTCGCGCACCATGCCATAGTACTTCTCGGCCTCGCGGTAGCTGTTGGTCACCTGCTTGATCTTCTTCCACTCCGCGCGCACCCAGCGGTAAAGCTCGTTAAAAAGCTCCGCCTGCAGGATCCATTTGTCTTTCTGGCTGCGGCCGCCGAGCCGGTTGATACGGTAGCGCAGCGGACTGTCGACTTCAGTGTAGAGGCTGTCCACAATGCGCGCCGCAAATCGCCGGTCGGGATCCGCCCACGACACGCGCTCGTAGAGGTCGACCAGGTGGCTCTTGTTGATGCGGGTCGGCGTCGAATTGATGATGACGAACATCTCGGCGGCGAAGTCCTCGCTGCGGCCGTCGAAAATCACGCACGGCACGTTGATGCTCTTGGCCTCATCCGGGTGCTCGGTAAGGTAGAAGCGCAGCGCGGCGAGCCGGTGCTGCCCGTCGATAATCAGGTATTTGGCGGTCGGGTCCTGCAGATGGCCGATGTTGTCCTGGCCTTCGAGCGTGCGGAAATTGAGCTTGTCGGCGGTGAAGAGCAGGACCGTACCCGGGATCGGCGGCTGCGTCACCGCCATTTCGTAGAAATTCTTGAGCGACCTGACCTTGGCGCGCGACAACTGGCGCTGGAACGCGGCGTCCGTGCGCTCGATGCGCGCGATGAACTGCGCGATTTCGTCGCTTTGCGGCACCGACTGCGGCGCAATCTGCTCGTCTTCCCCGTAAAAACGGCTGATGAAGCGGACCTTGTCGAGAATCTCCCTCGCGGAGTAGCTCGCGAAGTAAAAGATGCCGTCTTTTTGGCGAATTCTTGTTGCAAGCATGGTGTGTCTTTCGAGTTTATTTTCACACTAAAAGCCCCTAACTCAATGATTATGTTAGGGGCTCTTAGCAGCTGCCGCTTTGCGTGCGGCCTGCGCAGCGGCGCCTCGCGATTGCGTAATGATATATGAAATCAGGAGGCAGCGGCGTAAAAACCGGGCCAAAAACAGCAAAAAAACAACGGCGGCTGGCCGGTTCATGCCCTTAGCATAAAAAGCCGGCCTCGCCTTTTTCACCCGCCAGCGCGGGTGGAATACCGCCGCCTACAGGGGGGTCGCGATCATGGACTGCCGAGGATGACGAGCTCCCTGACCGGCCGGCCCTGTCGCTCCAGGCCCCCCTATAGCGCTGCTGCGGGGTGTTGCCGAGCGCGCATTCCCGGTTTTTGCCGCGAAACACGGCGCCGGTCAGGCTTTGAGCACGTCGACTGGCGTGAATTTGCCGTTCAACGCGACGCTCGAATTGATGCCCCACCACCTGTCGAGCGCGGTGGCGTAGAGATCGCGGAAATCGACCGCGAACGGCAGGTTGCCGTTGCCGTCCAGCCGCGTGAGCGCGGGCGGCATCAACGCCAGCAACAGCATCAGCCAGCGCTTGACGGTGAGCATGACGCCGCCTATATGCTGAACGTCGCCAATACCTGCATGGTCTGCGCGCCGAGTTGCGGAAACACGCTTTTCGCAGGCAGCCACGCGGCAAGCACCAGGCCCGCCACGAACAACGTCCAGTAGAGCAGGCGTTCCATCACCGCCGCTCGCATTACTTGCTCCCCGGCTTGCGGTCCCTGCCGGCGCTGCATTTCTCGGGATTGGCCGTGCATTCCTCGCGCCGTTTTTCGCGCCTCGCTTTTTCCTCTTCGCAGCGCTGGGGGTTCGCCTTGCAGCGCTCTTCGATACGCGCCTTCATTTCGGCCCGGCATTTTTCGGGATCGGCCTTGCAGCGCTCGTGCCGCTCCTTCATTTTCGCGTTCATTTCCTCGCATTGCTGAGGATTGTCCTTGCAGCGTTCCTGGGTATGGCTTTTCATCGCGTCGCGGTCGGACGGGCGCCCCGAAGTCGTGCCGGCCTTGCCGTCGGCGCGCACGGTAGCGCCGGGCAAGCCCTGCGCCATCGCTGGCGCAAGCTGGGCCGCGGCAAGCGCCGCAGCGAGCAATACGGTCGTAGTCATGCGATACACGGTGTTCTCCATGATTGAAAGCAAATCGGCGGTGGAAACGAACGCGGCGGGGCGCCGCGGCGGCGCGCTATTTGCGCTGCTGGCCCTTGTAGATCTCGCGGTTGGCACGATCGAGGTCGCGGTGCAGCTCGCGCCGCTCTTCGTCGGTGAGCCTGCCGTCGCGGCGCTGCTCCTGCTGCGGCCGCTCCCCGCGCCGAAAATCCCGTTGCGGCTGGCGCTGCAAGCCGCCCGGCCGTTGACGCTGCGCCTGGACGTAGAACCGTCCGCCGCCGAAATCGCGCCACTGCGCGGCGGCGGCCGGCTGCGTCGCCGCAGCCAGCACCACCAGCATTGCACTCAACAGAATTTTCATCAGCCTCATGCTCTATCTGCGCACTTGACCGTCGTGGGTCTCATTATAGATGTGCTGGCTCGCAACATCGAGATCCCGCTGGAGGTCGCGGCGCTCCCATGGCGTCACAACGCCGTCCGACTTGTAGAGTCGCTCTTCCTGACGAATCATGCGCTGCTCGGCCATCAGCCGCTGCGCCTCGTTTCGCGTCAATTCACCCGAGCGTATGCCCTGTGCTATGCGATCATGCTGCCGATCCTCGCGGCGGTCAACGCTCGGATCCCAGCCGCGCACCTGATTGCCATACCGATGACCATTACGCCAGTTGTTTTGGAATTGGTGACCCCAAGGCCTGTCGGTGTGACCCCAAGCGTAGGCATGGCCATGCTGGAAGCGACCATCGTGACCGAACTCGCGGTGGTCACCGTCATGCCGCTCGCGGTGGCTGTCGCGTGCCTGGCCCTGAAAATGCGACTGTTCGCCGGAGTGCCAGCCCTGCTGAGTCCCCTGCCGCTGATGGTCTCGGAAATTGACGCCGGAATCGCGCGTGCCCGAAGGCGCCTGCGCCAGCTGCCGATGCTGCCAGTTATTGCCGCCGGAATAGCGCGTGCCCGTCTGCGCCTGCGCCTGCGTCGAAACCGCCTGTCGGTGATTGCCGCCGAAAGTGCGCGTACTCGTCTGCGCCAGCGCCGGAACCGACGTTGCCAGCATCGCCACCAAGAGTCCACTGAGTGCTGTTTTCATCTCTATCTCCTTGTTCGTCAATTAGTCAAGTTCGCTCAACCCGGGATTACCGGTTTGCCACGAACAACGCCTTGCATCTGTCAGCGCTGATCCATGCTAGCGCGCCTGTGTAAACCATCTGTTTCCGGCGCCTGCAGTTTGTAACAAACTGTGACCGCCGTGATTCCACGCAACAATCTGTTACGAAAATGACGCCGTGGCCTTGCGGCCGCGGCATCATGTTCGCTCGTGAACCACGTCATCTACCGGGGAAACGGAATATAGATGTCTGGGACGACAACATGTATCCCGGGCGCAGGCGCTGGATTGCTTTGATACACCGGTTGATATACCGGAACCGTACGCACGTATTCGCGAACGTAAACGCGTTCGTTATGCGCGCGGTGCCCCCTCCAGTGCTGTCCGTGATTCCGATGCTTCTGGTACCCATGGTCGTGCCAATCCTCGTGATGCGCCCATGCCGGGGTCGCCGCGGCAAACATCGCCGCCATCGCTGCACTGATCAATAGTTTCATGACTTTTATCTCCTGGTTAACTGCTCCCCTGCCCGATCATTTATGCTTTCAATCCGGCAACGTTGCCGCTGCCGCCGTTGCTGTAGGTTAGACTAGCGCATGGCACCCGTTTTCGTTGAAGGAGAAGGGGGTTTTTTGCAACAACTTGTTTCGCATGCCCCATCCGCAATAAACTTTTACAGGCCGCTCACGTAACCAGCCCAACAACCGATTAGCATTCGCCCCATGCCTGAAGCCAAAACGAAAATCCTGGTCGTTGACGACGACGCGCGCCTGCGCGACCTGCTGAACCGCTACCTTACCGAGCAGGGCTACAGCGTGCGCGCAGTGGCCGACGGCAACGACATGAACCGCCAGCTTGCGCGCGAGCGCTACGACCTGATGGTGCTCGACCTGATGATGCCGGGGGAGGATGGACTGTCGATCTGCCGGCGGCTGCGCGGCCTCGGCGACAAAGTCCCGATCATCATGCTGACCGCCAAGGGTGACGACGTCGACCGCATCGTCGGGCTCGAGGTCGGCGCCGACGATTACCTGCCCAAGCCGTTCAATCCACGCGAGCTCGTGGCGCGCATCCAGGCCGTGCTGCGGCGCGTGCCCGAGCCGCCACCACCGGGCGCACCCACCGCCGACCGGCAGGTCGTCGAGTTCGGCGCATTCAGCTTCAGCCTTGCCGCGCGCAGCCTCACGCGCAATGGCGAGAACATCGGGCTTACCACCGGCGAATTCGCGCTGCTCAAGGTGCTCGTGCAGCACCCGCGTACGCCGTTGTCGCGCGACAAGCTGATGGAGCTCGCGCGCGGCCGCGAGTTCGGCGCGTTCGACCGCGCGATCGACGTGCAGATCTCGCGTCTGCGCAAACTGATCGAGGCCGACCCCGCCAAACCCGTCTACATCCAGACCGTGTGGGGGTTTGGCTACGTGTTTATCCCTGACGGGAAAGCCGCGTGAAAGGTGAAACGTGAAACGTGAAAGGTTCATGCCGCTCCGCTTCAGGCAGGGCGGGTTTCGCACGTTTCACATTTCACAATTCACGTTTCACGCCTCATGACATTGTTTCCCCGCAGCCTGCTCTGGCGCACCGTGCTGCTGCTCGCGCTGCTGCTGGTCGCCGGCAACCTGGCGTGGCTGCAGATCTTCCGCGTCACCGAGCGGGAGCCACGCGCGAGCCAGATCGCGCAGCAGATCACGAGCGTGGTGAACCTCACGCGCTCGGCGCTGATCACCGCCAATCCCGAAAAACGCCTCGATTTGCTGCGCGACCTGTCACAGCAGGAAGGCATACAGGTTTATCTCAATGCGCCGAATGAACCGGTCGCGCCGCTGCCCGACATGCCGTTCGCACGGCTGATCACCGCCGAATTGCAGCGCCGCCTCGGCGACGACACCACGCTGCTGGGGGCAAGCGACGGCACGCGCACCGTGTGGGTGAGCTTCAAGATCGACGACGAGAAATACTGGGTGCGGCTGCCGCGTGAGCGCATCGAGCGCCAGGAGCAGCTGCGCTGGATCGGCTGGGGCGTGCTGGTGCTGCTGCTGTCGGTCGCGGGCGCATTCCTGATCGTCGCGCGCATCAACCGGCCGCTGCGCGAGCTGGCGCGCGCGGCGGCGGCCATCGGCGGGGGCCGCATTCCGCCGCCGGTACGCGAGTCCGGTCCCGCCGAAATCCGCATGCTGTCGCGCGCCTTCAACCAGATGACGAGCGACCTCAAGCGCATTGACGAGGACCGCGCGTTGCTGCTGGCCGGCGTGTCGCACGACTTGCGCACACCGCTCGCGCGCATCCGGCTCGGCGTCGAGATGCTGGGCGGGAATACCGATACGACGCTCACGGACGGCATGGTGCAGGACATCGAGGACATCGACGCGGTGATCAACCAGTTCCTCGACTTCGCGCGCATAACGGGCGAGCAAAGCGCTGCATCCGAGCTCGATCTCAACGAGCTGGTGAATTCGGTGGTCGAACGTTATCAGCGCCAGGGTAAAAGCATCGCCACGAGGCTGGGCAGCGTGCCGCAGCTGCAAATGAAAGCGCTCGCCATCCAGCGCCTGCTGACGAATCTGCTCGATAACGCGCTGCACCACGGCGGCACCGGGGTCGAAGTCGAAACCGCGGCGGCAGACGGACGGGTGCGGCTGTCGGTGCTCGACCGCGGCGCCGGCATCCCGGCCACCGAAGCCGAACGCATGCTGCAGCCGTTCACGCGCTTAAACGAGGCGCGCACCACCAGCGGTTCGGGATTGGGGCTCGCGATCGTCGACCGCATCGCAAAGATGCACGGCGGCAACGTCAGCCTGCTCGCGCGTGACGGCGGCGGGTTGGAAGCTCGGGTCGAGTTTCCAGTCGCTACGGTAAAAAACTGAACCGCGGAGAACGCAGGGAAATACTGCTTCGAGAAACGGTAAAGTCGATTATCGGTCAGTAACTTGCGAACGGCGATTCAATGGCCTGATTGGGTTTCGCCTCTCGCCTCCCGCCTCTCGCTTTTTGTCTTCCTTGGCGGTCATGGCGCCTTGCCGGTTCACGCAATCAGCGCCGCACGCGCCCGGCGGTGTGCCGCAGCCGCAGCGACAGGATGCGGCCGAGCGCAAACAGCAGATCGCGCACGAGCCTGGGTTCGGCTTCGGCCAGCTCACGGAATTTTTCCTGCGTCAGACACAGCAGCTCGCCGCCGGTCACCGCCCAGACGTTGGCCGAACGCGGCTGGCCGTCGAAGAACGACTGCTCGCCGATCACGCTGCCGGCGCTGATCCTGGCGAGCGGGCTGATGCTGACACCGTCGACATAGGTCACGCCGACCTCGAACGAGCCGGCGGCGACGAAATACAGCGCGCGGTCGGCCACCCCGCGCTGGATCACGATTTCGCTCGCCTTGAACGGCCGTGGCGTCGTCGCCGCCAGCAGCTTGCGCCACTCCGCTTCACCCCACTCGGGCAGCCGCAGGTAATCGACGGCGTCGTCGACGTCGCCGGCTTGGCGCTGGAAAACCGCGATGTAGTCCATTTTGTCCCCGGTCATCGATGCCGCACTGGCCTGCGGTCGCTGGCTGCCGCTCCGGATATTATACAAACCTGCTAGCATAATCGCGTCCAAATTCGCGATGGGGAGCAAACCATGAGGGCATTGCTTGGAACGACCGCGCTGCTGGCTATTTTGCTGCCGGCGGCGGTGCACGCGCAAAGCCAGCAAGTCAATGTCTTCTGGGGCGAGGACGCGTCGTGCAGTGCCTGGAGCAAGTCGGCCAGCAACAAGGCGATACGCGCGCAATACGATTTCTGGGTGCGCGGCTTCGTCTCGGGCCACAATTACGCGAACCCGGCGCGGCAGGTCAAAATCGGCGTCTTCCCGGTCAGCGCGGATCTCTACCAGTATCTTGATCAGTACTGCCGCGACAATCCGTCGCTGAGTTTCATCGGCGGCGCGATCCGGCTGGTCGAGGAACTACGCGATCTGGACGTGCCATCGTCCAAGCCGGCCGCGGCGCCGTCGAAACCACCCGCCAGGAAAGCGCCCGCCGCGAAGTAGCGGCACGGATGGATGGCCGGCCTCGATCCACCGCTAGCTGGTTGATGCAAAAGGGTTCGTCGCTCCCGCGCAGGCGGGAGCCCGGAAACACGCTCACAAGAAAATCAAACACTGCTGGATTCCCGCCTCGGCTTACAACCTGCCGGGGCAGGCCTTCACGCGCGGGAATGACAGAGAAGACGCTCCTGAGAGAGTTTTCCATCAAGCTGCTAGCGAGCAGCAGGCGCCAACGGCCAGCTCGCGACCACCTGGTAGCGGGAACCATGCTCGTCGCGCACCGATTGCACCAACGCGAAAACGACACCTCTCAGGCCGTTTATCGCTCGACCGGCTCAGATCGACCCTGACTTATGTTGACGCGCAACCGGTTGCGGGGTAGATTTTGGTGGAAGGGGCGTTGAAACTCCTACTCTTCAAGACCGACTCTTTGCAGATGCATCTTAACCAATTAACATACGTATCGGTCACGCTGTACCCGGTTTAGTTTCCTTTGCCGAGGGTAACCAAGGGAGAACATCATGTGGAAACGTTTGCTTTGCACGGTGATGTTGTTGCACGCGAGCCTCGGCGCCTGGGCCGCCAGTGCGCCTGCTGATGCGTATCCCACCAAGCCGGTCAGGATCATCGACGGCTTCGCGGCCGGCGGCAATACGGACTTCATGGCGCGCGTAATCGGCGCCAAAATGCAGGAACGCTCCGGCCAGACCGTGCTCGTCGACAACCGCCCCGGTGCTGCAAGCACGATAGGCGGCGAAGTCGCGGCGCGCTCCGCGCCGGATGGTCACACGATGTTCATCACTTTGGGCACGATATTGTCTTCGAGCCCTTTCCTCTACCCCAAACTACCGTACGACATCATGAAGGATTTCGCCTACGTCTCGCTCGCGGGAATGGGCAACTACGTGATGCTCGTCCATCCCGGCGTGCCCGCGAAGAACGTGATGGAGCTCGTGGCGCTAACGAAAGCCAGGCCGCAAGCGTATCGTTACGCATCCGGAGGCGTCGGGAGCCCCGTGAACCTGGCCGTGGAGCTGCTCAAATTGCGCACGGGAATGCAGATCCTGCATGTTCCCTACAAGGGCGGTGCGCCGGCCGTGATCGCGGCGGCGGGAGGAGAAGTCGAAATGACCGTCGTAAGCGTCCCTTCGGCAGCGGGCATGGTCAAGACCAAGAAGCTGAATGCGTTGGCCGTCACGGGCCCGACTCGGATCGGAGTGTTCCCCGACGTTCCCACGATGAAGGAATCAGGCATCCCGGACTATGAAGTGCTCGATGCCATCGGCCTGGTCACGCCCGCCGGAACTCCAGCGAATGTCGTCAGGGCGATGAATGCCGAGATTCGGGCGATCCTGCAGATGGAGGACGTTAAGGCGAGGTTCCTCGAGCAGGGCATCGAAGCGATGGGAAGCACGCCCGAGGAATTCAGAGCGATCATCCAGAAGGAACAGCAGCGCTGGGGCCGCGTCATCAAGGAAGCGAACATCCCGCCGAATTTATAGGAGCAGGATTCGGGATTCCGCCTGATACTTTCTACGTGGATTCGAGTTGTCGATAGCGCTGTACAAACTTAGCGCGGCGGCGGCCGCTGCGGAAATTGCATCGGGCCGCATTTCCTCAGAAGACCTCACCCGAGCTTGCTTGAATCGCATCGCCGAGCGCGAGGGCGATGTGCGCGCATGGGCGTGGCTCGATCCCGAGCAGGCGATCGCTGAAGCGCGGGCACGCGACCGCGAGCCGCGGCGCGGCTTGCTGCACGGCCTGCCGGTCGGCGTCAAAGACATCATCGACACGGCGGACATGCCAACGGAATACGGAACGCCGATCTACAAAGGCCATCGGCCACGCTGGGACGCGGCGTGCGTGTCCGGCGTGCGCGAGCAAGGCGCAGTCGTGCTCGGCAAGGCCGTCACGACCGAGTTGGCTAACACGCATCCGGCGGGAACGCGCAACCCGCACAACCTCAATCACACGCCGGGCGGCTCGTCGAGCGGGCCCGCCGCAGCGGTGGCCGATTTCATGGTGCCGCTCGCGTTCGGCACGCAGACCGGCGGCTCGCTGATTCGTCCGGCTTCGTACTGCGGCATCGTCGGCTACAAGCCCACTCATAACTTCATCAGCACCGCGGGCGCCAAGGCGCTCTCGGCTTCGCTCGATACGATCGGCGTCTATGGCCGCACGGTGCCGGACGCCGCGCTGATCGGCCGTGCGCTGATCGGCTATGAGGCGCTCAATTTCGATGCAAAGCCGGGCGCGGGACCGCGCATCGGCATGTACCGCACGCCGCAGTGGTCGCTTGCGGAACCACCGATGGCTGCGGCGTTCGAGGAATCGGCCGGGCGGCTCGAGCGCGCGGGCGCTCGCGTGACGCATGTCGATGCGCCGCCGCTGATGGACGAAATCATCGGCGCAGCCGATGTGATCAACGACTACGAGACCTACCGCACACTTGCATACGAGCGCATGCACCATGCCGAGCTCCTGAGCACGACGATGACCGCCAAGCTTAAAAAGGCGGCAGGTGTGACGCGCGAGCGCTATCTCGCTGCACTCGAGACCGCACGCCGATGTCGCGCGCTGCTCGACGAGATCTTCGCCGACCTCGACGTGATGCTTGCGCCGAGCGCAACGGGCGAAGCGCCTGCAGGTCTCACGGCGATCGGCCCAAAAGGTAGCCTCGGCCCCGCGGCGTTCCAGCAGATGTGGACGCTCCTGCATACTCCGACCGTCTCGGTGCCCGTGTTCACCGGACCGAACGGCTTGCCGATGGGCGCCCAAGTTATCGGCCCCTGCGAGCAGGACGAGCGCGCGCTCCTATGCGCGCACTGGGTGCATCAGGCGTTGACCTAGGGTCCACAACAAGGGGGCCAGTGCCCAATGGCACTACCTTGAGTAGGTCAACCCCTCCACGCGGTGGACGCCGAGAACCCGGAGGTGCGCGGGTTTGGAATACGGGGGATTGCTTCAAAGGAGTGCACGAGGCCATGCTTGGGCCGTGAGCCATCTCCGGCCGCACTATTTGAAGCAGACGCGTTGGCTATGTACTGCAACTGCGCCTCTTTCTGTGTTCTCTGTGTTCTCTGTGTTTTCTGTGGCTATCGGTGGTTGA
>JAHFRL010000123.1 GCA_023266235.1 Betaproteobacteria bacterium | reverse complement strand
GATTCGACGCTGAGCTGGTTGATTTTCATTGTCCTGTGCCAAGCCGGCGGCGAGCGGATCCGCCGCCGCCGTGCCCCCCCCCAGTCAAGGAAAGCACAATCCTCAACGCAAGTCTTGACCTAAATCAACGCCGCCCCGGGAAACTCGCCGTAACGTGCGCTGGATCACCGCAAAAAACACCTGAGGAAGCACGCCATGGCAACCATTACCGACCGCATCGACAGCGTCACGAAAATTCCGCCCAAATACCTGAACGCGGTGCTGCCGGCGCCGAAGAGCGTCAAGATCGAGATCTCCCCGCGCTGCAACTACCGCTGCGGATTCTGCGCGCTGCGCACGCGCGAGGTGCAGCCGAAATGGGACATGGATTTCGGCCTGTTCAAGCGCGTTACGCGCGAGATGCGCGAGGCGGGCGTCGAGGAGATCGGCGTGTTCTACCTCGGCGAGTCATTCATGAACCCGCGCCTGCTGGTCGATTGCATCGCTTACCTCAAGCGCGAGCTCGGCATGCCGTATGTCTTCCTGACTTCGAACGCGTCGATGGCGTTTCCCGAGGCGGTGGAGGAATGCATGAAGGCCGGCCTCGATTCGTTGAAGTGGTCGATGAACGCCGCCGATGAACGGCAGTTCGAGAAAATCATGGGGGTGGCGGGCAAGCTCTTCCACAATGCGCTCGACAACGTTAAGTCGGCGTGGGAAGTGCGCAAGCGCGGCGGCTACCAGACCGGCCTGTATGCCTCCTCGATCAAGTACGACGGCGAGCAGCTCGCGAAGATGGAAGCCCTGCTTAACGAACGCGTGCGGCCTTATGTGGACACGCACTACTGGCTGCCGCTCTACTCGATGGGTGCGTTCGCGACACAGCGCGAGGCGGAACTCGGCTACCGTCCCACGGCGGGAAACCAGGGGCGCATCGGCGCGCTGCGCGAACCGCTGCCGTGCTGGTCGGCTTTCACCGAGGGCCACGTCACGGCCGAGGGCAAGCTCTCCGCCTGCTGCTTTGATGCGACTGCCAACTGGACCATGGGCGACCTCACGAAGGTGCCGTTCATGGATGCTTGGAACTCGCAGCCGTTCGTCAAGCTGCGCGCAGCGCACTTGAAGAAGGACGTGCGCGGCACCGTGTGCGAGAACTGCATCGCCTACTGATATCGGCGCGCATCTGCGGTTATTGCTCAGGCTCTAACCGCGGTGCCCCGCCGCCGCGCCATGCAGCGACCCGGCTTGGCCATCTGCGCGGCATCGAGCAGCATCGCGGCCAGCGGGAACAGGTTCGCTTCCTCGATTGCGATATGGGCGCGGTACAGCGCCGCAAATAGATTGGCCGTCAGCTCATTGAGCGATGCCGGTTCCCCGTGCGTGATTTTCTCGAGCCGCGCCCTGATTTCACGCCACACTCGCTCGATTTCTCCATGCTCGCGCTGCAGTTTGCCGATGAGCAACGCGATGCGTTGCGCGTTCTCGCCGCGCGCCGCGGCGACCCCGCGCCTTGACTCAAGTCAACGCACCCGCCACACGATGTTTGATATGGATCAAAGAATATGCAAATTTCTGGTTTGGTCTATTGAATTCCGCTATATCTTGCATTAGCTTATCAGGCAACTACTAGATATAGTGTTTTTGTCAGGGAGGAGTTCAGTGCCGCATCCGACCGGGAAGTTGACCCCCAAGGTGTCTCATCTGCCCGCCGAAGTCATCAAACGCGACGGCAGCCGTAAGCATTTTGACGCTGCGAAGATTGAATCTGCGATCGCGCGCGCCGGCGCGGCGACGGGTGAGTTCGGCGCCCGCGCCGCGACGCAGGTGACCGCGCAGGTAATCAAAGTCATCGCCCACCGCTATGCCGGCCTGGCACCGGCGATCGAGGACATCCAGGATATCGTCGAACAGGCGCTGATTGCGGCTGACTTCGTGTCCACGGCGCGCGCCTACATCGTCTACCGCGAACACCATAAACAACTGCGCGCTGACCGCGAGACGCTGATGGACGTGGCGACTTCGATCAACGAGTACCTCGACCAGCAGGACTGGCGCGTCAATGCCAACGCCAACCAGGGCTATTCGCTCGGCGGGCTGATCCTCAACACTTCGGGCAAGGTGGTCGCCAATTACTGGCTGTCGCACGTCTATCCGCCGGAAGTCGAAGCCGCGCACCGCGACGGCAGCATCCATATTCACGATCTCGACATGCTCGCCGGCTACTGCGCCGGCTGGTCGCTGCGCATGTTTTTGCACGAGGGATTGAACGGTGTGCCGGGCAAGGTCGAGGCGAAGCCGCCCAAACACCTGTCGAGCGCGGTCGGCCAGATCGTCAACTTCCTCGGCACCCTGCAGAACGAGTGGGCCGGCGCGCAGGCGTTTTCATCCTTCGACACCTACATGGCGCCGTTCATCCGCAAGGACCGCCTCGATTACACCACCGTCAAACAGTGCATCCAGGAGCTGATCTATAACCTCAACGTGCCGTCGCGCTGGGGCACGCAAACGCCGTTCACCAACCTGACTTTCGACTGGGTGTGCCCGGAAGACCTGCGCGAGCAGATTCCGGTGGTGGGCGGCGAGGAGATGCCGTTCACCTACGGCGAGCTGGCGCCCGAGATGGAGATGATCAACCGCGCCTACATCGAGGTCATGATGGCGGGGGATGCCAAGGGACGGGTCTTCACGTTTCCGATCCCGACCTACAACATGACGCCGGATTTCGATTGGGACACCCCGATGGCCGAGCTGCTGTTCGAGATGACGGCAAAGTACGGGCTGCCCTACTTCCAGAACTTCATCAACTCGGACCTGACGCCCAACATGATCCGCTCGATGTGCTGCCGGCTGCAGCTCGACCTGCGGGAGCTGCTCAAACGCGGCAATGGACTATTCGGCTCGGCGGAACAGACCGGTTCCCTCGGTGTCGTCACTCTCAACTGCGCGCGGCTGGGCTACCTCCACCGCGGCGATGAACGAGCGCTGCTCGCGCGCATCGACGAGCTGCTCGAGATCGCCAAGACGAGCCTCGAAATCAAGCGCAAGGTGATCCAGCGCCACATGGACAACGGGCTTTTCCCGTACACCAAGCGCTATCTCGGCACGCTGCGCAACCACTTCTCGACGGTCGGCGTCAACGGCATCAACGAGATGATCCGCAATTTCACCGCCGATGAGCACGACATCACGAGCGCATGGGGCCACGCGTTTGCGTGTCGGCTGCTCGATCACGTGCGCGACAGGATTCGCGCCTTCCAGGAAGCCACCGGGCATATGTATAACCTTGAGGCCACACCCGCCGAGGGCACCACTTATCGCTTCGCGAAAGAGGACCGCAAGCGCTATCCCGACATCATCCAGGCGGGCAACGCCGACATGCCGTACTACACCAATTCGTCGCAATTGCCGGTCGGCTTCACCGATGACCCGTTCGAAGCGCTCGATCGTCAGGAGGAATTGCAGAAGAAATACACCGGCGGAACCGTGCTGCATCTCTACATGAGCGAGCGCATCTCGTCGATCGCCGCGTGCAAGGCGCTGGTCAAGCGCGCGCTCAAACGCTTCGGCGTGCCGTACATCACGATCACGCCGACGTTCTCGATCTGCCCGCAGCATGGCTACCTCGAGGGCGAGCACGAATACTGCCCGCGCTGCGACGAAGAACTGATCGCGAAAAAGCGCCGCGAGCTTGAGGCCGCCTGATTCGATTCATCTCATCAACAAGAACCCGCAAGGAGGATCAGCATGAACGACATGACCCAGACCCATCTCGAAACCCGCGCCATCGTGCTCGACGACAGCGAACGCCAGCGTTGCGAAGTGTGGACGCGCGTGATGGGCTACCACCGGCCGGTGGCCTCTTTCAATATCGGCAAAAAAGGCGAGCACTGTGAGCGTCGTTTCTTTGAAGAGCGCTCCGCCAGGCTCGAGTGCTGAGCGCGCCGGCGCGCTGCGCGTCGGCGGCTTGACGCCGCTCTCGCTGTCCGACTGGCCCGGGCAACTCGCGGCGGTGGTGTTCTGCCAAGGCTGCCCGTGGCGCTGCGGCTACTGCCACAATCCGCACCTGATTCCGCCGCGCGCGGCCGACCCGTTCGGGTGGCATGAGGTGCTCGCATTTCTCGAACGGCGGCGCGGACTGCTCGATGCGGTCGTGTTCAGCGGCGGCGAGCCAACGTTGCAGTCCGCCATCGTGCGCGCGCTCAAGCAAGTCAGATCGCTCGGCTTCAGGATCGGCCTGCACACCGCCGGCGCCTATCCGCGGCGGCTTGCCGCGTTGCTGCCAGCGGTCGACTGGGTAGCGATGGACATCAAGGCGTCGTTTGCGGACTATGCCGCGACCACCGGCGTTACGGACAGCGGCGCGCCGGCGCTGGCAAGCACCCGTCTGATTCTCGATAGTGGCGTCGCGTACGAATTCCGCACCACGGTCCATCCCGACCTGCTGCCGCCCGCCCGGCTGCCGGCCCTCGCCCGCTCGCTGGCGCAGCTTGGCGTGCGCCACTACGCGCTGCAGGAGTTCCGCTCCCGGGGCTGCGCGCGCCACGAACTCAACGTATCGGTTACCCCGCCGTTCCTCAACGACGCAACGTTGTCCGGTGCAATTGCGCCGTTGTTTGACTCGTTCTGCGTGCGCCGCGCGCAATGACCACGCCGTTATCGGCATAACTGCCTGTTTTTTGATCCATGTCATTGTTTTCCGCGCCCCTGCGGGCATGATGTCGCTTTGACAGATGCGGGGGCCCCGCCGGCCCCGAACGCACGCGGCACCATCCCGCACACTGAGTATCGCCGCCATGGATCTGGTTTGTCCGGCGGGCAGCCTGCCCGCGCTCAAGATCGCCGTCGACAACGGTGCCGACGCTGTTTACATCGGCTTTCGCGACGACACCAATGCGCGCAACTTCGCCGGACTCAACTTCGATCAGGCGAGTGCGCGTGACGGCATCCATTACGCTCACGGCCGGAAGCGGCAGGTATTTCTCGCGCTCAACACCTACCCGCAGCTCGCCGGCTGGGAGCGCGCGCAGCGCGCGGTCGACCGAGCGGCGGAACTCGAAGTCGACGCGGTGATCATCGCCGACGCGGAACTGATGCAGTATGCGGCCGCGATCTATCCGCATTTGCGTTTGCACCTCTCGGTGCAGGGCTCGGCCACCAACTACGAGGCGATCAATTTCTTCCACCGCCATTTCCACGTCAGGCGCGCGGTACTGCCGCGCGTGCTGTCGCTGGCGCAGGTCAGGCAGGTGATCGCGGGCACGCCGGTCGAGATCGAGGTATTCGGCTTCGGCAGCCTGTGCGTGATGGTCGAGGGACGCTGCGTGCTGTCGTCCTACGCGACCGGCGAATCGCCGAACACCATCGGCGTATGTTCGCCGGCCAAGGCGGTGCGCTGGCAGCATACGCCGGCCGGACTCGAATCGCGCCTGAACGGCATATTGATCGACCGCTACGCGGCGGATGAAAACGCCGCGTATCCGACGCTGTGCAAGGGACGCTACACGGTCGATGGCGCAACCTATTACGCGATCGAAGAGCCGGCGAGCCTCAATACGCTCGAGCTGATTCCCGAGCTGCTCGCGGCCGGCGTCGCCGCGATCAAGATCGAAGGCCGGCAGCGCAGCCCCGCCTACGTCGCGCAAGTGACGCGCATCTGGCGCGAAGCGATTGACGCCTGCCAAACGAATCCGGCGCGCTACGCGGTCCGGCCGGCGTGGAACGATGCGCTGCGCAAGCTGTCCGAAGGCCAGCAGCAGACGCTCGGCGCCTATCACCGGCCATGGAAATGAACCTCGCATGAAGCTCGCGCTGGGACCCATCCTCTACTACTGGCCGCGCGAACGCGTATTCGAATTCTACGCCGCGGTCGCGGCGGCGCCGGCCGATATCGTTTATCTCGGCGAAGTGGTGTGCTCGCGGCGCCACGAGCTGCGCCCTGCCGACTGGCTCGAGCTCGCGCAGCGGCTCGCCGACGCCGGCAAGGAAGTGGTGCTGTCGACGCAGGCGCTGATCGAATCCGAGTCCGATCTCAAAACGCTGCGCAGGATCGCCGCCAACGGCGGCTTCATGGTCGAGGCCAACGACATGGGCGCGGTGCATCTGCTCGCGGGCAAAGCACCGTTCGTCGCCGGCCTCCATCTCAACGTCTATAACCCGCAAACGCTCGCGCTGCTTGCAAAGCTCGGCGCGCAACGCTGGGTGATGCCGGTCGAGCTGTCACGCGAAAGCCTGCGTGCGCTGCAGCAGCACCGGCCGGCGGCGATGGCGACCGAAATATTCGGCTACGGCCGCCTGCCGCTCGCGTTTTCGGCGCGCTGCTTCACCGCGCGCCGCTACAACCTGTCCAAGGACAGTTGCGAGTTCCGCTGTCTCGACCATCCCGACGGCATGCCGCTTGCAACCCGCGAGGGCCAGCCGTTCCTTGCCTTCAACGGCATCCAGACGCAATCGGCGCAGATCCATAACCTGATACGCGAACTCGATGAGTTGTCGCAGCTTGATGTCGACGTGCTGCGCATCAGCCCGCAGTCCGCGCACACGGTCGAGGTCGTCAAATTGTTCAGGCAATGCCTCGACCGCGATAAGACTGGGGATGACGCGGCGCGCGAAATCGCCGACCTGATGCCCGCAACAGCATGCAACGGTTACTGGCACGGCAAGCCCGGTCTCGAGCAAGTGACCGTGCCGACCCGTGCCGTGGAGGCCTGAGCCGTGTACTACGGCGAGCGCCTCAACGGCATCACCCACCTCATCGGAACGATGCTGGCGGCGGCAGGCGCCGCGGTGCTGGTGGTGCTGGCCGCGCGCCTGGGCGACCCCTGGAAGATAGTCAGTTTCAGCATTTACGGCACGCTGCTGTTCGCGCTCTACACCTTGTCCACCCTTTACCACAGCACCCGCGGCAAGGCGAAAAACGTGTTGCGCAAACTGGACCAATGCTCGATTTACCTGCTGATTGCGGGTACCTATACGCCGTTTACGCTCGTCACTCTGCGCGGCGCCTGGGGGTGGTCGCTGTTCGGGGTGGTTTGGGGACTGGCGGCGCTCGGCATCGCCCAGGAAGCGTGGCTCGGAAAAGGCGCACGGATACTGTCGCTGGTGATTTATGTCGTCATGGGCTGGCTCGGCGTGATCGCGGTCAAGCCGCTGATTGCGGCGTTGACGCCCACCGGGTTTGCCTGGCTGGCAGCGGGCGGCCTGTTCTATACCGTGGGCATTGTTTTCTACGCGCTGGACGAGAAACTGCGGCACGGGCACGGCATCTGGCACTTGTTCGTGGTGGCAGGCAGCGCGAGCCATTACCTCGCGATACTGCTTTATGTGGCGTGAACAGAACCCGCACCGGAGCCACCGCGTGACGCCGCCGTCTGCCTTCGTTCGAGTGGTGGATACCGGCCTTGCCGGCGGCGGCCACAACGCCGCCACGGACCGTGCGTGGCTGGAATTGCGGGCGGACGGGCGCTGCGATGACGTGTTGCGTTTTCACCTCAGCCAGCCGACGGCGAGCATCGGCCGGCATCAGGCGCTCGACCGCGAACTGCGCGTTGATTACTGCCGCCAACACGGTATCGAGGTCGTGCGCCGCGCAACCAGCGGCGGCGCGCTGTATCTCGATCCCGGTCAGCTCGGGTTCAGCCTGATCGTGCAGCGGCCCGCTGCATGGCGCGATCTCGCTTTGGCGCAACTGCTTGAGCGCGGCAGCGCGGCGGTCGCGGCAGGGCTCCGCCAGCTCGGCATCGTCGCCACCACCAAATCCCCCAATGACGTCGAGGTCGGCGGCAGAAAAATCGCTGCGGTGTTTGTTGCGCGACGCGGCGACGCCGTGCTGCTGCACGGCAGCGTGCTGCTCGACGCCGACGTCGAAACCATGCTCAAGGCGTTGCGCATTCCGACCGAGAAACTCTCACCCGACGGCCTCGCCGCCGCGCGCGAACGGCTGACCGCCGTGAATGCGTGTCGCGCCGACCCGCTGCCGCTCGCCGCCCTCAAGGCCGCCCTGATGAACGGCATCGCCGAGCGGCTCGAACTGCAGTTGCGCGGCGGCGTCGGTGCGTTGCCGCCTGCTGCGCCGTCACCCGGGCAACTCGCCGCGGAACAAGCGCTCGTGCAATCCATCGTCTGGGACGACAGCGGCGAGCGCAAGATTGAAGCGTTCATCAGGATCGCCGGTGGCACGCTGCGCGCGCGCGCCGATTTCGCGCCGCTCGGAACGCGCCTGCGCGGCGTTGAATTCGCCGCCGACGCCCATCTGGAGCCGGCCGACTTCTGCGTCGAGCTGCAACGCGCGCTCGAGGGCCTGCCGCTGGCGCAGCTCGGCGCCCGCATCGCCGACTTCGTGCCACGTCATAAGCTGGATGCGGCCGGCTTCGGCGCGGGCGACATCGAACAACTGCTGCTGCAACTCGTCGACAAGCGCCAGTTCGCGCAGCAATGCGGGCTCGGCGCGGTCCACGCTAACGCGTTGATGCCGTTTGCCGGCGCAGCCGGGCTCGATTCCGCCGCGGTGCTGGGCAAGGCGAGCGTGATGCTGGTGCCGTACTGCGCCAAGCCGGCATGGTGCGAATGGCGCCAGCGCGACGGTTGCACCGAATGTGGACGGTGCGAGGTCGGCACCGCCTACACGCTGGCGCGAGAGCGCAACCTGCAGGTCACCACCATCACCAATTATGAACACCTGGTCGCCACGCTCGCCGCGATGAAGGCAAGGCAGGTCGAGGCCTATGTCGGCATGTGCTGCAGCAACTTCTTCATCAAGCGCTACCGCGCGTTTGCCGAGGCCGGCGTGCCCGCGCTGCTGATGGATATCAGCGGCTCGAACTGCTACGAACTGCAGCAGGAGGAACAGGCGTATGCGGGAACCTTCCTGGCCGAATCGCGGCTCGACGCGGGGCTCGTGACGCAGGTGATGAAATTCGTGCCACGCCGCGCGCTGTCTGAAGCGGGAACCCATGAGACTGCCGCCGATACCTGATCCCGTGCGCCGGCTGCTGTCGCGGCTGCCGCAGTACCCGGCGTCGGCGGCCTTCACCGCCGCGCTCACGCTGTGGCTCGGAGAGACCCTCGGCGCCGACGCGCATCCCGAGCTCGCCGGCAAGCTGATCCGCCTGCACGTCACCGATGCCGGCGTAACGCTCACGTTCTGCGTAACCTCGCGCGGCTTCACGCCGTCCGCCGCCGCCAACGCAGATCTCACGCTCGCCGCGGCAGCGGAAGATTTCCTGGCGCTCGCGCTGCGCCGCGAGGATCCCGACACGCTGTTCTTCAGCCGCCGCCTCGCGATGGAGGGCGATACCGAGCTCGGGCTGCTGGTGAAGAACTCGCTCGACGCGCTCGAATTCAGGCCGACGCTGCCCGCGCCGCGCGCCGTGCTGCGCCTGCTGCGCTCCCGCCCGCCCTGAGCTTTGCGCCGCCGCGCGATCCGCCGCGGCGTAACGTACCATCATCATGCCTTTGTCTACGGCGGGTCTTGGGACATAATACCGGCTTTGCCGTCCGCGGACGGACATCGCCTCGGGGTTGCGCCCTTGCCGTCCACGCCCATCAAAGTCCAAACCTTTCTCGCCAATCTCCCGCTGTTCAAGGAACTGGCGCCCGAGGAACTCGACCGCATCGCGCTCGGCGCGCGCGAGCAGCACGCCGCGCGCGGCGAAGTGCTGTTTCACAAGGGCGACCCGTGCGATGGTTTTCACATGGTGATTTACGGCCACATCAAGCTCGCTTTCACGTCCGCGAGCGGCGGCGAGAAGGTGGTCGAGCTGATCGGTCCGGGCCAGAGCTTCGGCGAAGCGCTGATGTTCATGGAAAAGCCTTACGTGGTCTATGCCCAGGCGCTCGCCGATTCACTGCTGCTGCACATCGCCAAGTCGGTGGTGTTCGAGGAAATCGAGCGCGAGCCCGGCTTCGCGCGCAAGATGATCGCCGGCCTTTCGCGCCGACTGCACGGGCTGATCAGCGACCTCGAATCCTATTCGCTGCATTCCGGCACGCAGCGCGTGATCGGCTACCTGCTGCGCACGGAACCGGAGCCTGACACGGCCGGCAAAGTGGCGCAGCTCAAGCTGCCGACGAGCAAGGGCATCATCGCCTCTCGGCTCAATCTCACGCCCGAGCATTTCTCGCGCGTCCTGCACGAACTCACGGCAGCCGGCCTGCTCACGGTCGACGGCCGCACCGTCACTATCCTCGACCTCGACCGGCTGCGCACGTATGAGAGCCAATAGCGCTTAGTGACTGGTGCCCTCCGAGCGCGTGATCTTGTTGTAGACGTTGTATTTGCCGACCGGCCGCTTCATCGGCACGCGCTTGACCTCCTTGAACGTCTGCGCGTCATAGACCACCAGCGCGCCGTCCATCTCCCATACCGACACCAGCGCGTAGCGCCCGTCGCGCGTGAATTCGACGTGTGCTGCGGTCTTGCCCGGCGCCGGCGTCACGCTGGCGACGACTTCGAGCTTGTCCTTGTCGATGATCTGCAGCGTGTCCTGGTGCGGACTCATCATGGCATCGACCCAGGCGTAGCGCGTGTGCTCGTGGCTGCGCATGAAAAAACCCGGGCCATTGGTCGGGATTTCCTTCACGAGTTTCCAGGTCTTGATATCGATCACGCTCACCACGCCCTGCTTGAGGTTGGGGGTCGCCAGCACGGTGCGGCCCCCGTAGTCCCAGGTGATGCCGGAGGCGAGATGCGGCATGCCGGGCACGGCCACGGTGGCGACCTTGCGCCGCACGTCGAGATTCACCACCTGGCCCTGGCCGCCGTCGCGCGAAGTGGCCATCAGCTCGTTGTAGCCGGGCGTGAAGAAGAAATCGTCGAGGTACTCCGCGAGCACGCTGCGGCGCGGATTGAAGCGGCCGGGAATGAACGCGCCCTCCTTATACCGGAAATCGTGGACCAGCCCCGCCGCAATCGGCTCGGCGCGCTCGTCGTAGCTGATTTCCCACACCTCGGGAATGTCCTTCAACGCGGCGACGAAGCTCTTGCGCGGGCCCGCATCGTAGACCGCGGACACCCGCGAGGTCGTCTTGCCCTCGCGGTCCCTCGCCTCCAGCACTTTCATCAGATTGAGGTCGGCATCAAGCAGCACCAGCGTATGCGGCAGATAGTTCGCCACCATCACGAACTTGCCGTCGCTCGACACCGCAAGGTTGCGCGTGTTGATGCCGGCGCGGATCTCGGCGACCGTCTTGAGGTTATAAAGGTCGAATTTCGAGACCCAGCCGTCGCGGGAGGCAAAATAAACGTAACGCCCGTCCGGTGTGAACTTGGGCCCGCCATGCAGCGCGAACCGCGACGGGAAGCGGTGGATAGCCTCGAAGCGGTCGCCATCGAGGATCGTGACGTGATGATCGCCCGCTTCCACCACCACAAACAGGTTGAGCGGATCGGCCTTGAACGCCGGCCGTGCGGGCAGGCTCCCCGGCCGATGGTGCTCGATGCGCGAGCCCCTGATCTCAACCGCGCCCCATTGCGGCAGCTGCGGCAGCGGCGCGTAGATATAAGCGGCCAGCGCCTGGATTTCGCCGGCGCCGAGCTGCCCGCCGAAACCCGGCATCTGGGTGGCGGCGCGGCCGCTGCCGATCACCTTCAGCGCGTCGGGCTGGCGCAGGCGGGACAAATTTTCCGGCAGCAGCGCCGGACCCATCGCGCCGAGGCGGTCGGCGCCGTGGCAGCTCGCGCAATGCTGCTGGTAGAGCTTCTCGGCCTGCTGCGCTGCGCCCACCGCGGGCAACACGGCAAACAGCAACGCGACAGGCAGCGCCGCGCGGCGCAGAAACATGCGCATCACGCTAGCTCGCGCGCCGCTGGCGCGTGAACGGCGTCACCTTGAGCCGCTCGCGGTCAGTCGCGATGCCGATTTCCTCGTCGCTCAGGTAGCATGCGGGATCCTCCTGCCAGGCATCTCCCGTCAGTTGCTGCGCGCGCACGCGGGTGTTGCCGCCGCAGATATCGAAATAGCGGCATTCGCCGCAGCGCCCCTTGATTTTGCGCGGGCTCGCCTTGAGTCCCGCCATCAGCGGATCGGAAGTGTCGCGCCAGATTTCGGAGAACGGGCGCGCGCGCACGTTGCCGATCGAATAGTGCCACCAGAACGTATCGGGGTGAACATTGCCGAGGTTGTCGATGTTGGCGACGTTGACGCCCGAGGAATTGCCGCCCCACTGCGCGAGCTTCGCGCGCAGGTGCGCTTCCAGCGCGGGAAAACGGCGGCGCGCCCAGAACAGCAGATAAACGCCGTCGGCGTCGTTGTTGCCGGTCACGAACTCCTTGTCGAGGCCGCGCTCGACGTAGCTCCAGCAGGTGTCGAACAGCAGATCCATCACGCGCCGCGTGGTCTCGAACACCGCGTCGTGCCTGCGGTTGACGTTGCCGCGTCCGGCGTAGTTGAGATGCGACAGGTAAAACTTGTCGATCGCCTCGCGCTCCATCAGCTCGAGCAGCGCCGGCAAGTCGTGCTGGTTGTGCTGCGTGAGCGTGAAGCGCACGCCGATCTTGATGCCCGCGTCGCGGCACAGGCGGATCGCGTTGAGCGAGCGGTCGTAGGCGCCGACCATGCGGCGGAACCTGTCGTGCGTGTCCTTGATGCCATCGAGACTCACGCCGATGTAATCGAAGCCGACCGCGGCGATGCGGCCGATGCTGGCTTCATCGATCAACGTGCCGTTGGAGGACAGCCCGACGTAAAAACCCATCTGCTTCGCGCGCGCCGCGATCTCGTAGATGTCCGGCCTGAGCAGCGGCTCGCCGCCCGACAGGATCAGCACCGGCACGCCGCACGCCTTGAGGTCGTCCATCACGCCGCAGACTTCCTGCGTCGAGAGCTCGCCCGGGAAATCCTTGTCGGCGGAGATCGAGTAGCAGTGCTTGCACGTCAGGTTGCAGCGGCGGATCAGGTTCCAGATCAGCACCGGCCCCGAGGGAAGGCGTTTCGTCGCGAGCGGGGCAGGCTCGCGGAGCTCTCGCATGAACTGGGTCAGTCGGAACATGACAAGTCAGTGCAAAGTGCAGAATGCAGAGTGCAGAACGAAAGCCCGGAATGGCCGCACCACGTTGCGCAGGAAATTGCGCACTTTGCGCTCATCATTCATCACTCATCGCTCACCGGTCAGCCGCAGGCCGGTCTTCTTCAGGATGCGGGTGCTGTATAGAATCTCGTGGCCGCGGCTGGCGTCGCCGATAATCGCGGCGATATACCTTACCCTGTCCTCGACCTCGCTGCGCGTGCGCCCATGCACCATCGCAAACAGGTTGTACGGCCACTGCGGCGGGTGCCGCACGCGTTCGTAGCAGTGGGTAACGAACGGCAGCTCGCCGACCACGCGCCCGAGCCGCGCGACTTGTTCGTCTTCGACGTCCCACACCGACATGCCGTTCGCGCTGTAACCGAGCGCGTAATGGTTCGGTACCGCGCCGATGCGGCGCACCGCGCCCGCCTCAAGCATGCGCGCAAACCGCGCCATCACCTCGGCGCCGGAAACACCGATCTGCTCGCCGATCGCGTGGTAGGGCCGCGGCACGAGCGGCAGCCCCCCCTGGGTGGCCACCACGATTGCGCGGTCGGTGGCGTCCAGCGCCGGCCGGGTGGCGGGTGCGTTCATGCGGTCGCCGCGAGATTGAGCCCGACGAAGAACTCCTCGCGCTTGGGCATCAGGTAGACCGGCAAACCCGTCTCGCGCTCGATACGCCCGGCCGCGCGCGCGATTCCGTCGCCGGTCTCGGTCGCGAGCACGAACCACATGTTGAATTCATGATCGCGCTCGTAATTGTGCGCGACTTCAGGCAACGCGTTGACTGCCGCCGCCACGCGCTCGAAGTCAGCGCGCGGCACCCGCATCGCCGCCAGCGCGTAAGCACCACCGAGACGCTCGGCCTGGTACAACGGGCCGAAGCGCGTCAGCACACCCTCTTCCAGCAACCGCTGCACGCGCGCAATCAGTTCATCCTCCCCAAGGCCAAGCAACGCGCCGGCATCATGGAAAGGCCGCTCGCTCGCCGGAAAACCTTGTTGCAGCGTGTCGATGATTGCGCGGTCGATATTATCCATGCGTCACCGCCGCGGCGGCGGCTGGCACGTAGCGCGCGCCGCGCTGCTTGAAACGCTGCCGGCTGAACAGTATCTCGAACGGGTAGCGTACCAGATTGCAATTCGCGCGCAGCTCAGTGATCTGCGCCAGCACCTGGCTACGGTCCTTGCCGTGGATCATGCAGTAGAGGTTGTAACGCCAGTCGGGCAGGTGGCGCAGGCGCCGGTAG
>JAHFRL010000122.1 GCA_023266235.1 Betaproteobacteria bacterium | reverse complement strand
ACTTCGTTCCCGCGGCACGCGCGCTGCAAATGCAGTTCGGCTTCGTGCCGTACGCGCGCCAGGATGATGTGATGGTGAGCTATGCCGCGCCGGGCGGCGGCGTCGGGCCGCATTTCGACAGCTACGATGTGTTCCTGCTGCAGGGCGCGGGCGCGCGCCGCTGGCAAGTCAGCGGCCAGCGCGACCTCGCGCTGGTTGACGGTGCGCCCCTCAAGATCCTGCGCCGCTTCCGGCCGCAGCGCGAGTGGACGCTGCACACCGGAGACCTGCTTTATTTGCCGCCGCGTTATGCACATCACGGCATCGCGGTCGGCGAATGCATCACCTGGTCCATCGGTTTTCGCGCGCCAAGCCGGCAGGAAATGGCGGCGCGGTTTCTGGATTTTCTGCAGGACGATTTGCAACTGGACGGCGAATACCGCGACCCCGGGCTCACGCCGCAGCGTCATCCCGCCGCCATCGGCAAGACCATGCTGCGCGAGGTGCGCGCCATGGTGGCGGCGATACGCTGGAACAACGCCAGAATTGAGCGCTGCCTCGGCGAGTACCTGACCGAACCACGACCGCATATCGTGTTCGGGCGCGTGCGCGGCATGCCGGCCACGCGATTTGCGCGCCTGGTCACCATGCACGGTGTGCAGCTCGACCTCAAAAGCCGCATGTTGTTGAGCGGTAACAGGATCTTCATCAACGGCGAATCCATGACGGTGGACGCAGCGACGCGCCAACCGTTGCGCGATCTCGCCGACCGGCGCTGCCTGCCGCCGCAACCGAAAATCAACCGACGCACTCGCGAGCTGCTTTACCAGTGGTATTGCGCCGGCTATATTGAAATCGGTAAACGGTGAACAGTAAACGGTAAACTGAAAAACACCGACCGGCTCTCCACTGCTGCGCCAGCGGTTCGCCAGTTACCATCCAGGATTGACTCAGTTACCGTTCACCGTTTATCGTTTACCGTTTACCGCAAACTATGCAACCCGTTCCGCCCGAGCGCATGCCCGGCGAGCGCACGCTCGAGGGACTCGCGGCCTACGAAGCAGCGCTCGACGAATTGATCGCCAATGCCGCGCACACGGTGCGGATTTTCGACCGCAGCATCGGCCGCGGCTTCAATTCGCCGCAGCGCTACGAATTGCTGCGCCAGCTGCTGCTGGCCAATCGCACCAACCGCGTCTACATCGCCTTGCATGAAACGGCCAACATCATTCGCGACTGTCCGCGGCTCATGCTGCTGCTCAAGCAGTTCAGCCACGGCGTGAGCATCTACCAGACGCTGCCGGCCGCGCGCCGCGTCTACGATCCATTCGCGGTCGCCGACGATACGCGGTTCGTGCACCGCTTCCATTACGCCGATATACGCGGTGTCGCCACGGTGGGCGATGTCGCCGCCGCCCAACTGCTGCTGAAGCGCTTTGAGGAAATCCGGCAGGCCTCGGCGCCGTCCGTCGCGGCCACTACCGTCGGGCTGTAGCGGCCCTGCTGCTGGAAATCACGCCTGATTCGGATTATAATTATAAAATTGGTTGGCCGGCTCCATGGCTGACCTGATGCTGTCCCGTATCAACCCTCTGTTAAAGGAAAAACCATGAATCGTTCGCTTCTGATTGCTGCTCTCGTCGCGGTCGGCCTAGCCGCTTGCGGTGAAAAACCCGCGCCCGCGCCCGCACCCAAAGCCGCTCCCGCCCCGGCCCCGGCGGCCGCGCCGGCCCCGGCGCCCGCTCCCGCCCCGACTGGGGAAGCTGCGAAAGACGCTGCTGCTCCCGCCGCTGCGCCAGCTGCCCCGGACGCCATGAAGAAAGATGAAATGAAGAAATAAGAATTTAACAATCCTGAAAAGCCGGCCCGCAGGCCGGCTTTTTTATCGCTGAGCACCAGCGATGAATGATGAGCGGGTTTGCGCCCCTCACTCATCATTCATCATTCGTCCCTGCTTTCAAACCTGCCGCCAGTCGAAGCCGTCGCGCTGGGTCGCGACGCCCACCCATTCACGCTCGCAATTGAGCGCCTGCGCGAGCGCCGCGCTGGCGAGTTCGGGCGTGTTGTTCTGCTGGCTCAGGTGCGCGGCAATCAGGTGCTTGAGACGGCTGCAGTCGACCGCTGCCAGCAGTTGCGCCGCGGTTGCGTTATCGAGATGGCCGAATTTGCCGGCGATGCGCTGCTTGAGATGCTGCGGGTAGCCGCCTTCCCACAGCATATCGAGATCGTGATTGCATTCGAGCACCAGCGCGTCGAGACCGCTCAACACCGCCTGCATGTGCGCGGTCAGCGAGCCGGCGTCGGTCAGCAGCCCGAGACGCGCGGCGCCGTCGCTGAACACGAACTGAGCCGGTTCGCGCGCATCGTGCGGCACGGTGTAGGGCTCGACCTCGATGGCGCCGATCGCGAAGCGCTGGTCGCAACCGAAAAACTCGATCCCGGCGACTTCACTGAACTGTTCGGCGACCGCCTGCAGAGTGCCGTGCGTCAACCACACCGGTACGCCGAATTTGCGCGCGAAGCGCGCCGCGCCGCCGACATGATCGTCGTGCTCGTGGGTGATCAGAATGGCGCTGATCGACGCCGGATCGATGCCGCGCCGGGCAAGGCGCGCGACCGCATCGCTGAGGGTGAAGCCGCAATCGGCGAGAATGCGCGTGCCGTCCACTTCCACCAGCAGGCCGTTGCCGTCGCTGCCGCTGCCCAATGATGCGAAGCGCATCATCGGCAGTGAAGGGTGTCCTGTCGGAAAACAGGCGGGTTTGCGATTCTACCCTTCACTCATTCACCCTTTACCCTTCACTTCAGTTGCTCGTAGAGCAACGACAGGATCCGGTTCGCGGTGTCGGACTTTTCCTCCCTGCCGTCCTTGTTAAGCACGCTGACCTGGCTCACGCTGTCGGCGTCCTTGACCCGGATGCGGAATTGCTCGCTACCGGGCTTCTTGTCGCTCTTGCTGAACGGATTGAGCTTCGAGAAAAAACCCTTGGGCTGCGCGGTTTTATTGTCGGCGTCGGGATCGACGTAACGCACGAAGTAAAGGCCCTTGGAACGATCGCGGTCCTCAACGGTGAAGCCGACACGATCAAGCGCAAGCCCGACCCGGCGCCAGGCACGGTCGAACTGATCGTTGACCGACAGGGTACCCGCGCCGTCCTGACCCTTGAGCAGCGTTGCGTGCACCGGCGCCTGGGTTGCGGCGACCTCGACCTTGGCGCGCTCCTGCTTCACGCCGAAACGTGCCATCAGCCTGCGCAGCATTTCGGCTTCGAGATCGGGATCCGGCGGCCGGGGTTGCCAGATCGTCTGCTCTTTGTTCGACGAGGTATACACTTCCTCCATGCCGCGATGGCTGATGTAAATCTCGGTCGTGCCGGGCTCGGTGCCACGCTCGAGCCGCGTGCGGAATTTATCGCGTTCGGCAGTGGAGGAGATGCTGTCGAGCGCCTTGCCGATAAGCCCTTTCAGGCCAAAGCCTTCATCAATCTTGGCCCGGCTCTCCGCCCAGTCGGTTTCCATCACGCCGGCGTCAGCGTTCTCGGTGTTGATGAGTAACCCGTTTTCCTGCCAGAACTCCTTGACTACGTTCCACACCGCGTCAGGCTCGCCCTTGACCACCAGCCAGCGCTGCGTGCCGGCGCGCTCGATGCGTGCATCCGGCTGCGACGGCAACACCGTCGCCCTGGAAGAATCGGGCGCGGCAGCGCGCTCCTTGCTGTAAGCGGAATAGGTTGCCTGGCCCTTGGGATTGATATCGGGCACGGCGTAGCGATCGTCGGCGGTCGGCCGCGTCAGATCGGGCGGCACCTCGAGCTGCGGTAATTTGCTCGCCGATTTGTATTCGACCTTGTCGCTCTCGAGTTTGGGCATCGCGCTGCAGGCGGCAAGCAGCACCGCTGCCGCTAATGCGCTGACAACCCCATTCAATCGCAGTGGCATCATGATTGCTCCTCCACTAGCCATTGACGCCGGCCTGGCGCATTGCTGCACGCACCCGCTCATGGTAGCTGTCGGCAAGCGGCGTCAACGGTAGGCGGATGCCCGGTTTGATCAGTTTCATCCGGGATACCGCCCACTTGACCGGGATCGGATTGGCCTCGAGAAACAGGTTGCGATGCAAACCGAGCAGCTGGTTATTGAGCTCGCGCGCGCGCGCCGGATCCGGCTTGAGCGCCGCCGCGCACATTTCATGCATCAGACGCGGCGCAACGTTGGCCGTCACCGAAATCACGCCGCGGCCGCCGAGCAGCATCAGCGCGAGCCCGGTCGCGTCGTCACCGCTGTAAACGGCGAAGCCGGCCGGCAGCTGGCGCAGGAGGTCGCTGCCGCGCTCGATATTGGCGGTCGCGTCCTTCAGGCCCACGATATTGGGCACCTGCGCGAGCCGCAGCATGGTGTCGTTCTGCAAATCAGCCACCGTGCGGCCCGGCACGTTGTAGACGATCTGCGGGATGTCGACCGCCTCGGCGATCGCGCGGAAATGGCGGTACAACCCTTCCTGCGCCGGCTTGTTGTAATACGGCACCACCGACAGGCTCATGTCGGCGCCCGCCTGCTTGGCATAGACCGAAAGTTCGATCGCTTCGCGCGTCGAATTGGCGCCGGTGCCGGCGATGATCGGAACGCGGCGGTTGGCGTGTTCGACCGCAGTCTTGATCAACAGACGGTGCTCGTCGAAATCGACCGTCGGCGACTCGCCCGTGGTGCCGACCACGACGATGCCGTCGGTGCCTTCCTTGACGTGCCAGTCGATCAGCTTGCGAAACGCATCAAAATCCAAGCTGCCGTCCTCGTGCATCGGGGTGACGATCGCCACGAGACTGCCGTTCAGCATAGCCATCTATCGGTTTTTCCTGAGGATTTGGCCAAAGCCAACGTAGTTAAACCATATATTTTACCGTATTCGGGCGGCGCTCAGAACAACTTTGAGACCCTTGCGGCATCGTCAGGGTTCAAAACCCCGCTTGACGGCGGGGCGGGACTGAGGGATTGGCGCGGTGGCGCGCCGGGAACGGCTTATGCCTGCTGGCACTGATAAAGGCGCGCGATCAGGCTCTCGACATCGCTGCCGTCAAGCTCAGGCTTGGGGGCGTGCGCAGGCGGCTCCGCCAGCATCAATGCCAGCGGATTCCAGTTTGCGCACAGCACCTCTTCCGCATATTGCGACGGTTGCGGCGCCGGATTTTTTTTGTCTTCGGAACCCACGTTCATAGCCTCGGTCGCGAACCTGGCGTGCGCCCTTACACGGTCACACCCAGGCCCTTCCCGATAAGAACGCACGAGCCGTGAAAAGGTTGCGTCAGGCGGCAACCTTTTCGTTGACCGCGCACAGGCGCTGCACCATGGCGGGTTTGGGGTCGTCAGTGTAGACGTCCTCGTAGGCCGCGACGCGCAGCCGGCCGCGCGCGAGCTCGAGCAGCTCGCCCGGCCGCAGCAGGAAGTCGGGGTTGCCGGGACGGCCGTAGCGCTCGTTGCCGGCTGCGAACGTCTCGTAGATCAGCACGCCGCCGCCCGCCAGCGCCGCGAGCAGGTGCGGGAACAGCGGGCGATGCAGGTAATTGGTGACGACTATCGCATCGAAGCGCTGGCCGGCATACGGCCACGGCCCGCCCTCAAGGTCGGCCGCGCGCGCGGTCACCCCGGTGACGCCGGCAAGCTCGCGCACCGCCTCAAGGTCGCGGTCGACCGCTTCGACGCGGTGTCCAAGCCCAGCCAGGTAGCGCGCATGGCGGCCGCCGCCGCACGCGACGTCGAGCACCCGGCCGCCGGCCCGGATCAGCGGCGCATAGCGGCGGACCCAGGCCGACGGCGATTCCAGTTCGTGATGTAGGCCCACCCGGGATGCTACCGGCGAGGAAACAGGGTAGCGGCGCTGCCGAGGCAGCCGACTACGGCGGACAGCATGACGCTGGCGGCCATTCCGTTCGCTGCGCGTGCAACCAACTTTCGCATCCAGTGTGCTCGCAATCGATAAGTCGCAAAACGCTATATTATAGGAGCGCAGCTGCGGTCTTTGCCGCAAGCTTCCCGGTAGATGAAGATCGAGCACATCACGCTCCACCGCCTGCGCGTACCGTTGACGACGCCATATCGGCTGTCGTTCGGCCCAATTCATGCATTTGACACCGTACTGGTCGAAGCGCGCGACGAGGGCGGGCACACCGGCCTCGGCGAAGCGACGTATCTGACCGGCTATACCGATGAAACTATCGAAGCAAGCTGGGCGCTCGCGCAGCGCCTTGCCGCCGATTGCGCGGGCAAGGGAACAAGCGCCGTCCGGTCGCAGCTCGAGCCGCATTTAAAATCGGCGCCGTTCACCGCGACGGCGTTCAACACCGCGCTCGAAATGCTCGCGGCCGACCCGCTGCTCGCGGTCGATCGCCCCGCCGAAGTGCCGCTGCTCGGCCTGCTGCATGCAACCGACACCGCCGATATCGAGCGCGAAAGCGCGGAACTGTTCAGCCAAGGCTTCGGTACGCTCAAAGTCAAGGTCGGCTTCGATGCCGGGCGCGACAGCGCGATGGTCAAGCGCGTGCAGTGCGTGATCGATGGCCGCGGCCGGATCCGGCTCGATGCCAACCAGGGTTACAACCGCGACGACGCGTGCCGCTTCGCGGCGAATCTCGCCCCCGAGGGCATCGAGCTGTTCGAGCAGCCGTGCGCCGCCGGCGACTGGGAAGCCGCATGCGCGGTGGCGCGAGTCGCAACCGTGCCGATGATGCTCGACGAATCGATTTACGGCCTCGACGACATCCGCCGCGCCGCCGAATTGAAAGCCGCGCGCTACATCAAGGTCAAACTGATGAAACTCGGGGGCTTGAGCCGGCTCGCCACGGCGATCGACACCATCCGCGCGTGCGGCATGGAGCCGGTGCTCGGCAACGGTGTCGCATGTGAAATCGGCTGCTGGATGGAAGCGTGCGTGGCGCGCGGCCGCATTCACAACGCCGGCGAAATGAACGGCTTTCTCAAACCGTCATCGCGGCTGCTGAAGAACCCGCTCAAGTTCGAGAACGGCGCGATCGTGCTCGAGCCGGGCTACCGGCCCGAACTCGACCGTGATGCGCTCGCGCGCTGCACCGTCGACAAACACCAGTTCGATTAGCCGCCAAGACGCCAAGAAGTGCGAATTCAGGAAATGCGAAACTGATGATAGCCAGAGAGAGAATCAGACTGAATGACACGTGGCAGGTGTTGGGAGTTTTTTCCATTTTTTTCTTTTGCTTTCCTTGGCGCGCTTGGCGACTTGGCGGCTCAACAGCATGAGACAAAAAACAATAGTCACCGGCGTGATCGGCTCCGACACGCATATCGTCGGCAACCGCATCTTGAGCATGGCGCTGGAGAAGGCCGGCTACAAGGTGGTATCGCTCGGCGCGCTGACGCCAGCGCCGGAATTCGTCAAGGCCGCGATCGAAACCAGCGCCGACGCGATCCTGGTGTCGTCGCTCTACGGCCAGGGCGAGCTCGACTGCCGCGGCTTCCGCGATCTGTGCGTCGAGGCCGGGCTTGAAAACATGCTGATCTACGTCGGCGGCAACCTGATCGTCGGCAAGCACCCGTGGCCGGATATCGAGAAGATCTTTCTCGACATGGGCTTCGACCGCGTCGCCGCGCCCGGCACGCGCGTCGAGACGGTGCTCCAATGGCTCGTGCTCGATTTCGCCGCGCGCGAACGCGGCCTGCGCCGCACGGAAAATTAATGGGTTTCAGTAAATGACCGCGGCGCTGCTCATCGACTTCGGCAGCACCTACACCAAGCTGCGCGCGATCGATCTCGATCGCCGCTGCATGCTCGGCTCTGGGCAAGGCCCGTCGACGGTCGCGAGCGACATCACGATCGGCATGCAGGCGGCGCTCGCCGAACTCGAACGCCGGCTCGGGGCGCTGCCGAAATTCAAATACCGCCTGGCATCGAGCAGCGCCGCCGGCGGCTTGCGCATGATCACCATCGGCCTCGTGCGCGAGCTCACCGCCGAAGCCGCGCGGCAGGCCGCGCTCGGCGCGGGCGCCAAGCTCGTTGGCACTTTCTCTTATCGCCTCACTGCCGCCGACCTCGAAAACATCACCACGCTCGCGCCCGACATCCTGCTGCTCGCCGGCGGCACCGACGGCGGCAACTCGGACGTGATCCTGCATAACGCGCGTGCGCTGGCCTCGAGCGGTGTTTCCTGCCCGCTCGTCTACGCCGGCAACCGCTCCGCCGCGGACGAGACCGCAGGGCTGCTCGCCGCCAAAACCTTGATTACAACCGAGAACGTGATGCCGGAATTCAATGTTCTCAATATCGAGCCGGCGCGCGCTGCGATCCGCCAGGTGTTCATCGACCGCATCGTGCACGCCAAAGGCATCGATCGCGCGCAGGCGATGCTCGACGAGGTGTTGATGCCCACGCCCGCCGCGGTGATGGAAGGCGCGCGGCTCGTTGCCGACGGCTGCGCGGGCGCGAGCGGGCTCGGCGAGTTGCTGGTCATCGACCCGGGCGGCGCGACCACCGACGTGCATTCGGTCGCGCGCGGCGAACCGGCGACACCGGGCGTGATTCCGCGCGGGCTGCCCGAGCCGCGCGTCAAGCGCAGCGTCGAGGGCGACCTCGGCATGCGCCACAATGCGGCGACGATCGTCGACGTTGCCGGCACCGACGCGATCGCGCGCGACAGCGGATTGCCAGCCCGGCGCATCGCTGCATTGATCGGGCAGTTCACGCGCGACGTCGAGCGCCTGCCCGCCAGCGACGACGAGCAGCGGCTCGATCAGGCGCTCGCGCGCGCCGCGGTCAGGATTGCGGTTGTACGGCATTGCGGCAGCATCGAAACCGTCTACACCGTGAACGGGCCGGCGACGGTGCAGCAAGGCAAGGATTTGTCGGCGCTCAAGACCGTGATCGGCACCGGCGGCGCGCTCGTGCACAGCCGCGACCCGCACGCGGTGCTGCGCATGGCGCTGGCCGATCCCGCCGAGCCGCTGTCGCTGCGGCCGCGCGCGCCGCGGCTGCTGGTCGACCGCGATTATCTGCTCTATGCTTGCGGCTTGTTGGGCGCGGTGGAACCCGAGGCCGCGCTCGAGCTTGCGTTAAAACACCTGATCCCTGCCGGTGACATACAACACGATGAACGCACCTTCAGCGCCTGACGCGACACGCCTGCCGCTGAGCCAGGCGCGCATTCCCGACGAGGTATTCACGCAGATGCGCCGCGACAATCTCGCGCGCTGGCCGACCGGCGCCGATGTCGATTTCGCGCAGGCGCTCGCACGCCACCGCTCGTTGCCGCCGCACAAGCAGCTCGCGTGGGTGATGCGCCGCGCGGTTGCCGAGCGGCGCTGCCTGACGCAGCCGCGCGGCGGAGTCGGCACCTTCGAACTGCACAGACAACTGATGCAGATTCTCGACCGCGAGGGGCTCGCCGACGTCATCCCGACCACCACCGACAGCTACACGCGCAACGAACAGTTCGACCTCGCGCAGAAAGGCGTCGAGGAATCGGAAAAAGCCGGGCGCTCGATGCTGAACGGCTATCCGCTCGTCAATTACGGCGTGCAATGCGCGGCGCGACTGGTGGACGCGATCGAGAAGCCCGCGATCATGCTGACCGGCACGGCCATGCCGAAGCTGACCAGTGAAATCGGCTTCGCC
Organism: Betaproteobacteria bacterium; assembly: GCA_023266235.1. Lineage (GTDB taxonomy): Bacteria > Pseudomonadota > Gammaproteobacteria > Burkholderiales > SG8-41 > PALSA-1004. The sequence goes on along the minus strand of JAHFRL010000122.1, from coordinate 4,663 downwards.
GGCGGCTACTCCGGGTATCTCGGCTCGGGTATCGCCTACACCACGTCGTACATCAAGGAGATGTCCGTCGAGGACGGCATCCGCAATTACCAGTATCTTGACCGGCTGGCCGCGATGTACCACGAGCACGGCGTCGAGCTGCACCGCCGCCAGCCGGGATTTTTGACCGGCACCAACATTCCGCCGTCGATTGCGATCGTTGTCTGCGTGCTCGACTGCCTGCTCGCCGCCGAGCAGGGAGTGAAGAACTACGGCCTCGAACTCGGGCAGACGCTGCACCTGATTCAGGACGCAGCGGCAATCCAGGCGTGCGGCGAGCTGTGCCAGGAATATTTGAAGCAGCGCGGCTTCGACGACGTGTTCACGCCGGTCACATCACTGCACTGGATGGGCGCGTGGCCGCAGGACGATGCGCAGTGTGCCGCGCTCGTCGCCTACGGCGGCACGCTCGCCGCGATCGGCGGCGCGGTGAGCGTCACCACCAAGAGCACGCACGAGGCGTTCGGCATCCCGACGGCGCAGGCCAATGCCGAAGGCCTGCGCATGACGCGCATGGCGATCTACCTCGCGCGCAACATCCGGCTCGACGGCATGCGGGAATTCGAGGACGAAAAAGAACTGATCCGGCGCGAAGTGCGTCCTGTCGTCGACAAGGTGCTCGAAATGGGCGACGGCGATGTTGCGGTCGGCACGATCCGCGCGCTCGCAGCCGGCGTGCTCGACATTCCGTGGTCGCCGAACCGCTTTGTGAAAAGCCGCGTGATGCCGGCGCGCGACGCCGACGGCTACCTGCGCATTCTGGACGCCGCCGACATGCCGTTTCCGCAGGACGTGCTCGAAATCCACGCGGCAAAACTCAAGCGGCGCGCGCAGCGCGAAGGCGTCGCGTTCGGGCCCGAGCTTGCGATTCAGAGCGTCTACGAGATTTCCGACCCGATCGGCAAGCTGCTCAGCGATAAATGGATTTGATTGAGGCAGACCGTTCGCAGACTCGTCCCGGGTCTGGTTAAGTCTGTTTTAAGAGTCCGCACGTTACCCTTGATCCACTAGGCGGCCCATGCGTTTGTTACTGGTGGAAGATGATTCGATGATCGGGGAGAGCGTTCGTCAGGGCTTGCGCCAAGACGGGTTTACCGTCGACTGGGTGCAGGACGGCCGTGCCGCGGAACTCGCACTCCGCAACGAAGTTTATGATCTGCTGGTACTCGACCTGGGCTTGCCGAAAAAGGACGGCCTCGACGTGCTGAAAACATTGCGCTTTCACGACAACCGGATACCCGTGCTGATCCTTACGGCGCGCGACACAGTGGCTGATCGGGTCAAGGGCCTGGATTCGGGCGCCGACGATTATCTCGTGAAGCCCTTCGATCTTGATGAATTGGCCGCGCGCATCAGAGCCTTGCTGCGCCGGCAGTCCGGCCGCGCGGCGCCCGCGATCGAGTTTGGAGAGTTACGCCTCAGTCCCGCCACGCACGAAGTCACGCTCCAGGGCAAGCCGTTGTCGCTCTCGGCGCGCGAGTTCGCACTTCTGGAAGTCTTCCTTGACCGGCCGGGCGCGGTGCTTTCGCGCGAGCAGCTGGAGGAGAAGCTGTACGGCTGGGGTGAAGAGGTGGAAAGCAATACGGTCGAGGTCTACATCCACGGGCTGCGCAGGAAGCTGGGGCAGGACTTCATCAAGAATGTCCGCGGCGTCGGCTATATGGTTCCCAGGCGATCGTGATTTCAATTCGACGGCAGTTACTGCTTTGGCTGTTCATGGGTCTCTCCGTGAGCACTATTGTCGCCGCATTCGCGGTCTACGCGCGGGCGCGGGAAGAAGCGAGGAGTCTATTCGACTATCAACTCCAGCAAATGGCGGCTGCATTCCCCCACGAGGGGTTTGGACCCATCACGGCGCCTTTCCCCGATGAAGCCGGCATGGGAGATGTCGTGGTGGTTCAGATCTGGGGTGAAAACGGCGCCCAGCTCTACCTGTCCCGGCCCGGATCGCCGGCACCTCAAAGCATGGACATCGGGTTCTCGACAGTGTCCACACCCGATGGGAGTTGGCGCGTTTTCAGCGCGATCACTGGCAACAGTATCATTCAGGTCTCGCAGCCGATGAGCGTACGGGAGGAACTCGCCGCAAGCATGGCTTTGCGCACGATGCTGCCGCTGCTGATAACGTTGCCGGTCCTGATCGTTTTGATCTGGGTCACGGTGGGGCGCGGACTAAAGCCGCTGAATGAGGTTGCGGCGGCTGTCGGCAAGCGTTCCGCGGACGCCCTGCAACCCCTGCCTGACCATCGCCTTCCGAGGGAAGTGAAACCCCTGGTTACGGCATTGAATGACCTGCTGCTGCGGCTGGGTCGTTCGCTGAGTTCGCAGCGCTCGTTTATTGCTGACGCTGCGCATGAGCTACGCACACCGCTTACTGCGGTTAAACTGCAGATTCAGCTGGCAGAACGCGCGGTCACGGACGCCGAGCGCGCCGCAGCATTCGTCCGACTGAAAGGCGGGACCGAGCGCGCGACCCATCTCGTTGCGCAGCTCTTGACGCTGGCGCGCAACGAACCGGAAGCGGCAAGCCAGCCTTTCATACCGGTTGACTTGACCGATGTTGCCCGGCAAGTAATCGCGGAACAGGCGCCAATCGCCGAAGCAAAGAATCTTGAACTGGGTTTGTCGAGCTCCACTCCCGTACCGATCAACGGCGACCCCGTAGCTTTGCGCACGATGGTTGGCAACCTGGTGATCAACGCGATCCACTATACGCCATCCGGGGGTGCCATCGACGTTGAAGCGATCACGCAAAACGGTCAGGCGTGTTTGGTGATAAACGATACCGGCCCCGGCATTCCTGCGGCTGAGAGAGAGCGGGTATTCGACCGTTTCTACCGTCACGAAACCGCCGGCGTCACCGGTAGCGGGCTGGGACTTGCGATCGTACAAAAGATTGCGCAACGCCACGGCGCGTCGGTGGAGTTCGGGGAAGGTCCGGGCGGCCGAGGCCTCAGGGTCACGGTGCGCTTCCCCAGGGAATAGCCACCGAAGCCGCCGTCATGGTCGGCGCTCCTACGTACGTATTTCGCCTGACTTGCTTTGGAAGTCCCGGCAAGCGGGTCTATACTTCCGGCACCTGAAGTCCGGACTATCGGTATGCACCCGCTCATGGTATCCGCGGCCACGTTGCCGCACCCGCTGCCCGCGCGCCGCGTGCTGGGGATTGCGGCGGTATTGATTGCCTGCTACGCGTTTCTGGATTGGGCGACTTACGTTTACCCGATCCGGCCGTTCGCAATCACGCTCTGGCATCCTCCGGCAGGCCTTGCGCTGGCACTCCTGCTCGTGTTCGGTTTGCGGATGTGGCCGGCGGTCGCGATCGCAGTCGTTATGGCGGATATGCTGGTGCGCGGCATCCCGCCGCTTCCGTTCCTCGAGCCGCTGGCGACCGGCGTCATTGCGGCAGGTTACGTCGCGATGGCGGCGCTGTTGCGCGGCCCACTCCGGTTGCGCACCGAATTCGACCATTTGCGCGACGTGTCGATGCTGATCATCGTATCTGCTTTCGGAACGCTGCTGATCGCGGCTGCGTACGTGTCGGTCTATCGCATCGGCGATCTGGTTCCCGCACATGATTTTCAGCGCGCGGTTATCCGGTTCTGGATCGGCGACTGGATCGGCATCGTTACCACGGCGCCGCTGTTGTTGCTGCTGACCGATTGGCCACGCATGGCCCACGGTCTGCGGCAATGGCACTGGGGCGAGATTACGGCGCAGTTTTGTGCTGTGATACTGACGTTATGGGTGATCTTCGGCCTCAAGTGGGCTGACGAATACAAGCTGTTTTATCTGCTGTTCCTGCCGCTGATCTGGATCGTGGTGGAGCACGGGATTCTCGGCGCGGCGATCGGCATTACGGTTATCCAGCTCGGGCTGATGACGGCGGTCGAGATTTCGGGTTATCGGGCGGCGGCGGTGCTCGAGTTCCAGTTCCTGATGCTGGCGCTGGCGTCCACGGGGTTGTTTCACGGCATCTACGTGACCGAGCGGCGCGCGGCACGCGAGGCGCTGAACAGCAGCGAGTCGCGATTGCGTGCGATCGTCTCGACTGCGCCCGACAGCATCGTTACCGTGGATGGGAATGGTATTATCGTTGCCGCCAATCCGGCGGCCTTGCGCGTTTTCGGGTGCACGGCGGGCGAGCTGATCGGAACGCGCGTGTGCGAGGTGCTGCCCGAGTACGAGCGCGCCTCGCGCGCGGGAGAGCTGATCGAGGTGGTCGGGATCAGGCGTGACGGCTCGAGCTTTCCGGTCGAGCTTGCAGTCGGCACTACGGGCAGCGGAGCGCCGGAGTTGCGCATCGCGGTTGCACGCGACATTACGCACCGCAGGCAGGTCGAGCGCCAGCTCGGCGAGAAGCAGGCCGAGCTCAATCGCTCCGCCCGGCTTGCCGCCGCCGGCGAAATGGCGGCGGCGCTCGCTCACGAATTGCATCAGCCCTTATCGGCGATCCGCAACTATGCCCGCGCGGCACAAATACTGATGCACTCGACGGCCGCTGATGATTTGATGAACAAGGTCGAGCACGAGGCGGCGCGCGCCGCAGAGGTCGTGCGGCGGCTGCGCGATTTTTTCCGCGGCGGCGCGTCCCGGCTCGAGCGCATCAGCGTCAGGCAGTTGA
>JAHFRL010000226.1 GCA_023266235.1 Betaproteobacteria bacterium | reverse complement strand
AGCGGCTGCCTTCCATATTCGCACAAACCGAGCACGCCGCAGCCGGAGGCCTGATGGTCTATGGACAGGATCAATCCGAGAATTACCGGCGTGCCGCGATCTTCATCGACAAGATACGCAAGGGCGCCAACCCGGGCGAACTGCCGTTCGAGCAGCCCACGAAGATCCATCTGGCGATCAATCGAAAGACCGCGAAAGCGCTCGGACTTGCGATACCGAATGAACTGCTGCTGCGCGCGGATGAGGTGATCGAGTAACACCGCGACTGTCCGCTTTCCGGAATTGGCTATGACCGCTTGGGGTCGGTAAGCCGACATTCAGCGGCCAGTGCAGTATCCACGCAGCCTTTGACTCAATCGGTGTTCGCGGCCCTGCTCAATCCACCACGGTGAGCTTGCCGTTCATCTCCTCGTGCCCGCTGCCGCAGAATACGTCGCACAGGAACACGAAGGTCCCGGTCTTGTCCGGCACCAGGCGCAGGCGCGTGACCTTGCCCGGAACGATGTCCGCGCGCACGTTGAAGTCCGGAAGATTGAAACCCATGAACACGTCGAGCGTCTTGAATTCCAGCACGACCGGCACGCCTTTCTTCAGCGTCACCTCGCCCGGCGTGTAGTTGAAACGCTTCGCAGTGATTTTGATCACCTTCTCCTCGGGCTGCGCGGATTGCGCGACCACGTAGGCCCCGGCCGAACCGAGCCCTAATACTGCCGCGGCGATGAAGCCCAGATGCTTCCGATTGAGCTTCATCGCGTCACGCCTTTTTCACAACCGGATATTCGGTGATCTTGTACTCCGCTTCTTTCAGCTCCGCGTCGATCCCGCGGAAGCCGAGTCCCTTGTAAGGCTCGGCGGGATTCCACGGCAGCGGCGTGCGGTTGGGCTGCGAGCCGGGGGCCGGCAGCGGGAACATCAGCCCCTTAGCCGCGTGGTGGGCGATGTGGCCGGTCATGTGGTGATGCTCCTGGTGGATGTGGCCGTAGAACACTGTCACATTCTTGTACGGCATCAGCAGCTCGATCGCCTTCGCTCCGTCGCGCGTCGCCCAGTCCCACTGCGGAACCAGGTCAAAGAGCGGCCGGTGCGTGAACACGACGATGGGTGCGTCCTGCTTCTGCTGCTTCAGGTCCGCGGCAAGCCACGCGAGCTGCTCGTCGCCGATCAGCGCGCGCGGATCGGACACGTTGTCGACCACGATGAAGTGCACGCCTTTGTGATCGAACGTGTAGTGCGTCGCGCCGAAGAATTCCTGGAAGGCCTTGCCGTTGTCGAGCGAAGCGTCGTGCTCGCCGGGCATGTAGCGCACGGTCTTGACCTTGAGATCCTTCACGATCTCCTTGAATTCCGAAAGGCGCTTGCGGCGCTCGACCGGATTGTCGGTCGTATGCGTGAGATCGCCGGTGAACATGATGAAATCGGGCTCGTATTCGAGGCTGTTGACCGCCGCGACCGCCTTCTTCAGGGTGCCCTTGGCATCGGGATTGGGCGGCCCCTCGAAACCCCAGTGGGTGTCCGATAACTGCACGAAGTAAAAATCGTCCTGTCCCGCCGCCAGCGTCACGCCCGGCAGGCCCGAAGCGAAGACCACGCCGCCGATGCCGGCCAGTTTGAGAAACTCCCGTCTGTTGATTTCATTGGCCATTTCTGTCTCCCGATGCTGAGTTAATGAAGTAAAGTCGATTCGGTCCCTACCACCGTATATACCGTAGTCGTCGCCATAAAATTCCCGGCAGTTCCGGCAACGGAGGTTGGGGAATAAAATTGGGCCCGGGCCGGTATACGGGATATGGCCCTCATGCGTGCGTTTGCCGGCGTCTGCGTGCCGGGAGCGAATCCCGGACGGGACCGGTATCGGTCAGTGGGTCAGCGGGAAGCCTTGGGCTTGGACCAGCAAAGCAGAGTCAGGCGATTTGAAGAAATATTCGTGACGCACCTGGACGCGGCCTACGATCTCGCGCGCTGGCTCACGCGGGACGAGCGCAATGCCGAGGATGTAGTACAGGAAGCCTGTTTGCGCGCGTTCAAGTTTCTCGACAGCTTTCACGGCGAAAACGGGCGCTCCTGGCTCCTCGCCATCGTACGCAACACGTATTACACCTGGCTTGACAAAAACCAAGTCCAGACGCTCAACGTGCCATACGACGAGGAAACCCTGGCCGCGAACGGCTACGACATGGCCGACCCGGACGGCGATGGCAGTAACGCCGTTGATCGGTTGTTGCAGCAGGAAGACACCCGGCGGCAGGTCAATCGCGCGTTGGAGGAATTGCCGGCGGAGTTCCGCGAAGTCATAGTGTTGAGAGAGATCGAAGACATGTCATACAAGGAAATCGCGGCAGTCGCCAACATTCCGCTCGGCACCGTGATGTCGCGGCTTGCGCGCGCGCGCAAATTGCTGCTGCAGCACCTGCAGCAGGCCAATCAGGAGTCATGATATGGACTGCATGAAAACCCGCGACCTCTTGCACGGCTATCTCGATCAGGAGCTGGGTCTGGCGAGCGTCATGGCAGTCGACCGGCACCTGGCGTCTTGCGCGGCGTGCAAAAAGATCTTCGATCAGCAGTCGGCGTTGCAGTCGGCGGTCAGGCGGCACGCCGCGTATTACACGGCTCCCGCCGCGCTCGCGGACCGCATTCGCGCAAAGATAAGCCGCGCCGCGGCCGATACACCCGCAAAAGCTGACAAGTCGCGTTGGCAGTGGCTGCAATTCGGTCAATGGTTTCAACTCGGCGCCGCGGTCGCCGCCACCGCCGCAGTGACGTGGATGGCGGCCTTCCAGCTCAACGGCCCATCACAGGACGAACTCATCGCGGAACAGGTGATCACCGGCCATGCGCGCTCGGTATTGACCGACCACCTCGCGGACGTCGCGACTTCCGACCAGCATACGGTCAAACCATGGTTGAGCTCCAAACTCGATTTTTCGCCGCCGGTCACGGATTTGACGACCGCGGGCTTTCCGCTCATCGGCGGTCGTCTCGATTATCTCGACAACCGGCCGGTCGCTGCGCTGGTGTACCGGCGCCACCAGCATTTAATCAATCTTTTCGTCTGGCCGGACCGGATGTCCGACCACACGACGCCGATGCAGGCGATTTCGAAACACGGCTACCATCTGCTGCACTGGAACGAGGCGGGCATGACCTACTGGGTGATTTCGGACCTCAATCCCGCTGAAATCCAGATCTTCGCCGAGACTTACGCCGGCGCGAAATAACGCTCCCGGCGGCTCTGTCATAGCGACCCGAAACCCAGCAGCACCGCCGTACCAAGCAGGCCGAACAATCCAGCGGCGACCAAGCGTACAACCTCGAAGGATATCACCCTAGCTGCTGCATTTCCGAGCAGGACGGCGGGTACGTCAGCAAGCAGCATCCCGAGCGTGGTTCCTCCGACTACCGCAATGATGGCGTTGTATTTTGCGGCCAGCATGATGGTCGCAATCTGAGTCTTGTCGCCGATTTCGGCAAGGAAGAAAGCAATCAGCGTAATCACGAATACGCCGTTACCCTTCTCAGGCGCCGGCTTCTGCTCGAGCTGGTCCGGTACTATGGCCCACGCCGCGATGGCCAGGAATGAAAGGCCAAGTCCCCAGCGCAGCACCTCCGGACTCAGCGCGCCATGGATCCATCCCCCAACCGCACCCGCGATCGCATGATTCGCAATCGTCGCGCACAGGATGCCCGCGACGATGGGAACGGGTCGCTGGAACCGCGCCGCCAGCACGAGAGAAAGCAGCTGCGTCTTGTCGCCAATCTCGCCGACGGCGACGATGAGTGCCGAGACCAAGAACGCATCCATCGGTCAGTGCCGTGAGCCGAGTGACGTCAAACTGCTCAGCCTTCCGCTCTGCCTGGAGTTTTTCTCCAATCGGGTGGGGCTGTACCTTCGGTCGCACAACCGGCAAGCGCGAGGATCGTGAGTAACGCCAAAAGAATAGCCAAGACCGCGTTGTTCATAACAACCTCGGTGTGAAAGTGAACGCAACCAAATTCCCTGTTTGCCATACCTGGTTGAGACCCGGTTTATTCCACGCACGCTATCGGCGCCGCGATGCGCATGTCGCCTTAAAACGGATATGCCCGGACGTCAAAAGAAAAAAGCAGCGCCCGCAGGCGCCATCCAAGGAGTAAGCGACGGAGGAGATTTGCAGAGGCCGTCGTTACTTCGAGCAAGACCTCGTGACCGCGAATCAGAATGTATGCCGCATGCCCAGGAGGTAACCAGTGCTCGCCGCACCCGCCGCCGCGCCGATCCCTGCGGCATTGGCAAACTGGTAAGTGGCGCGGGAATCGTTCGCTACCCGCGTGTAAAATCCATACAGATCGGTGCGCCTGGACAAGCTGTAGCTGTACCCCAGCG
>JAHFRL010000225.1 GCA_023266235.1 Betaproteobacteria bacterium | reverse complement strand
TCAGGCGGCTGCACAACGGAAACTCGTGCGCGAGGTCGGGCACCGCAAAGCGCCGCAGGTTGCGCACCACCTTCAGAATGTGCTCGTCGACGGTGTAAACGTGATACAGGTCGTGCTGCATCTGGCCGACGATGCGCCCGAACGCGGGAAGGTAGCGGCCGAGCACCCCATACTGGTTCATGCGCGTGAGCGCGCGCAGCACGCGCGTCGGGCTGCGCAGGATCTGCATGAACAGCCCGCGGTTGGCCGGGTCACGCCTGAACCGCGGGTTGATCTGGCTGCTCGCGCGCCACAACGCGCGCAGCGTGCCGGCGGTCATGCCCTTCAGCTCATGGTGCTGTTGCAGCAGCACGAACGCCTCCAGCATGGCGCTCGGGGCGCTCCGGAACAGACCCTCGTCGCACGCTTCGAGCAATTCGTTATGCGCCTGAAAGCGGGCGTTGATCGGCTGTATCGCGCGCCCGCGTGACGGGAAAATCAGGGTGCCGAGGTTCTGCAGCACCACCGTATTGATCTGGCTGATTTCCTTCGCGGTGCGGTAGAAACGCTGCATCAGGTGCTCGCTGGCGCGGCGGTGCGCGGTGTCGCGCAGCCCCATCTGCGCGGCGAGCGCGGTCTGCACGTCGAATACCAGGCGCTCCTCGCGCCGGCGCGCAAGGTAGTGCAGCCGGATGCGCAGGTTCTGCAGGAAGGATTCGTGCTGCCGCAGTTGCGTCGCTTCGCGGCGGGTGATGATGTCCCGTTTCGCCAGGTCGCTCCACGCAGCGCCGATGCCCGCCGCCTTGCTGATCCACAGAATATTGTGCAGGTCGCGCAGCCCGCCCGCGGTCTCCTTGATGTTGGGCTCGAGGTTGGTGTCGCGATAGCGCTCGTGGCGCTGCTCCTGCTCGAGCTGTTTCGCCTTGCAGAACTGCTGCGGGTCGAGTGCGCGCCAGTATTCCTTGCCGAAGCGCCGGAACAGCTTGCGCTCGCCCGCCAGCAGACGTGCCTCGAGCAAGCCGGTCTGCACGGTCACGTCCTGGGTCGCGAGTTCAATGCATTCGGCGACGGTGCGCACGCTGTGGCCGACTTCGAGCCCGATGTCCCACAGCCAGCCGACAAACCGCTCGAGTTTTTGTTTGGGTGCGTCCTCCGCCGCGTGCGGCAGCAGCACCAGCAGATCGATATCGGAATAGGGGAACAACTGGCCGCGGCCGTAGCCGCCGACCGCAACCAGCGCGACCCCGGCCGGCATTTCAAGGTGCTGCCACACCGCCTTGAGCTGGCTGTCGACCAGCAGCCGGTGGCGCCGCAGCAGCTCGGACGCGGAACCGGTTTCGAGATAACGCCGCTGCAGCGCGTCGCGGCTTTCCGCGAGCCGGCTTTTCCAGCGCGCGCTCGGCGACTGCAATGCGGGAAGGCGCGCGTTGAGCAGTTGCGGCGCGCTAGCCATGCCGCTGCGTCACGGATTCCGGCGGCGCCGGCGCGCCGCCGGACAAGGTCAGCACTTCAAACCCGTCGGCGGTGACCAGCACCGTGTGTTCCCATTGCGCCGACAGGCTGTGGTCCTTGGTGACGATGGTCCAGCCGTCAGCCAGTTGCCGGATGTCGGCGCGTCCGGCGTTGATCATCGGCTCGATGGTGAAGGTCATGCCCGCTTCCAGCGTGAGGCCGGTGCCCGGACGGCCGTAATGCAATACTTGCGGCTCCTCGTGGAATTTGCGGCCGATGCCGTGGCCGCAGAACTCGCGCACCACGCTGTAGCCGTTGTTCTCGGCCCAGCTTTGGATGGTATGGCCGATATCGCCGAGCCGCGCGCCGGCGCGCACCGCGGCGATGCCGCGCCACATGCATTCATAGGTAATCTCGCACAGACGGCGCGCCTGTACCGGCGGCTCGCCGACGCAGAACATGCGGCTGGTATCGCCGTGGTAGCCGTCCTTGATCACCGTGACGTCGATGTTCATGATGTCGCCGGCCTTCAGTCGTTTGTCGCCCGGCACGCCATGGCAGACGACGTGGTTGACCGAAGTGCAGACCGATTTCGGATACGGCGGGTAGCCCGGCGGGGCGTAATTGAGCGGCGCCGGCACCGTGTGCTGCACGTTGACCATATAGTCGTGGCACAGGCGGTCGATTGCATCGGTCGTCGCCCCGGGTTTGACATGCGGTGAAATGAAATCGAGCACTTCCGCGGCCAACTGTCCCGCGACGCGCATTTTGGCTATTTCCTCGGGGGTCTTGACGGCGACGCTCATGGCAGGGGGGCGACGATACACGGGCTGTTACTCACGGATTTTGAACAGGGTTGCGCGGGCGTGATCGAGGCGCCGCGCGGCGTCATTATCGCTTATTGCCGTGGCTTGCGCATCGAGTTGTTCGAAGGTGATTCGCGGTTTCAGGAATGGTTGGGCTGGGTGCGGTGATTTGAGTTTCTCGCAGGGCGTCATCGTCAGTTTGCGCGCGACGGCGCTGCTAGCCGGTGCGCTTACGCGGGTTGTATAGATGCGCCACCGGGATCGTTGCCAAGCGCGCTCGTAGCGGATGCGCCAAGCGCGCTCCATGAGCTTTTTGGTACCAATCACCGCCCTTAACACACTTCACTGTCTTTAGTATCGATACCAAAGGACGGTGTGCAATGCTTCACGCGGTTTGCAGTTCGAGGCGTGCCGCGCTGATTGCGGATTCACATGAAGACTTGCCTGCTACCGTTTGAAGCGGCAGGAAAAAGCGGCGAGTCCTTGTTTTTTGGGCCGCACCCGGGGTGTGAATTAGTTCACACTCGGAAGTCCATGAAAAACTTGCCTTTTTTTAACCGAACCCGATACCTAAGGACCGTAGACCGCGCGTGCGGTTCGCGTAGCATGCGTGACTCACGGGGCAATGTCCTTGCCCGTATTGTGGAATCAAACCGCGCAGGATGACATGACCACCAACTTATTTCTCGCAGCCGGTTTGCGGCTGTGATTTATGGATCCGGAATTTTCCCGAACGAATTATTTTGGGAGGCAGTATGTGGCTGATCGTCGCTCAGGTGGGCGTAGTACTAATCGTAGTACTGATAATAGCGATGTCGTTTTTGCTGCTGCTGGCACGGTCGATCGCGGCGCCGGTCTACAGAATCAACCTGTTGCTGAACGCCTCGGACGCTGGCACCAGCGACAGCCTGCACGTGGCCAACGTCACCGAGACCACGGGCCACGACGCGAGCGGCGTGCGCCTGCGCGGCGGCAGCCTGGTGGTCGCGCCGAACGCCTACATCCGCCTCGCGGTGGGCGAGAACGTCACCCTGCACTACACGTACGACGTTTTCGATGGCACGACCTACACGGCGACCACGGTCGACATCATCATCGATGGCCGCAACGATGCGCCGATGGTGAGCAGCGCGATCAGCTGGCCGACCAACGAAGACGCGAGGCCGGCATTGTTGTTGGCGCGCGCGGCGCGTTTTCCCACCAGGCCCGCGACGCATCGCGTCAGCTCGGCTGCCACCGGTTTTCATATCTAAGCTAAACGCAGACAAGGATCAAGGAGTAACTCATGGCAACCAACACGAGCGGCGGAACCACAACTTCGTTTTCCAACACGCCACAGGCGACGGACGATACGTTCCTCAGTTCGACGACCGGGCTGACCGAAGATTACACGGGCATTGTCTACCTCGACGTGATGGGGAATGATCTGGGAGGCAAAGCCAAGATGCTGTGGTCGCTCGACAACGCTGACAGTGCATCTACGGCTACCAAAGTCTACGCTCCGGCGGATCTCCTCACGCAGGACACCGCCCGTGTCGAGAGCGCAAGCAGTGACTACAGCGCGCTGCACGCGCACATCTGGATCACGTCCGATGGCAAGGTCGGGTACGACACCAGCACCTTCAGCGCCGATGCCAAGGCGCAACTCCAGGCGCTTGCAGCGGGCGAGTCCATTACGGATACATTCACCTACGCGATCCGGCTCTCGAACGGAACTCTGAGTTGGGCCACGACGCAGGTGGAAATCGTCGGGACGAACGATGCGCCGGTTATTACCGCGCACACCAACGGCGCGGTGACCGAGGACGTGGCGGTGACGGCGGGCAATCTGACCAGCAGCGGCACGGTGAGCTTCACCGATGTCGATCTCACCGACACGCACACCACGAGCGCGAGCTTCACCTCCTCGACCTATGGCGGCGGGCAGTTGGGCGCGCTCACCGCGGGTCCGGCGGTGACCACCGACACGACCGGCACGGGCACGGGCGGCTCGGTGACGTGGCATTACTCCGTTTCTGACAACGCGGTGGACTTCCTGGCGGCGGGGCAAACCATCATCGAGACCTACACGGTGGAGGTCGACGACAACCACGGCGGCAGCGCGACGCAGACGGTGACGGTGACCATCACCGGCACCAACGAAGCGCCGA
>JAHFRL010000224.1 GCA_023266235.1 Betaproteobacteria bacterium | reverse complement strand
GCGCGAGTTAGCGGTGGCAGTCAGATAGACATCTCATCAAGATCGTGATCCGACGCATCCTCAAGCACCTGGGCCGGTGGGCGCCGCGGACGATGCAACGAAGTCCGCCACTGGGTCGTCATTTCTTATCCCGCCTGATTGTCTTTAGAATACTGGCTGGCGATTCTCCACCCTTGGGATCCGGACCGAAGATGCGTATCGTGTTGTTTTTCTCGACCATGGCCCTGGCCGCCGCAGCTTGGGCGGTCGATTGGAAAGCCTTGCCGTCCCCCGCGGAATACGGCGCGACGGTGGATCTGGACTCGGTCTCCCAGCAGCAGGGACTGGGACGATTCACGCTTCGCCGCGCGTATGCCGGCGCACAATCCCACCCATCGGGCAAGGACTACTACAGCACCAGGCTGTCGTACCTCGCTAATTGCAGCAGCGGCGCGGCCGCGCTGGTGGTGACCCAGTACTATGGCGAGGACCGGAAGCTGATCCAGGCTGATATCCGCCCGAGTTTGAAGCGCTCCGAGCTGACTTCCCCGGAGTCCGGTTCGGACGTGGCCGCAGCCGTCAAGCTCGCCTGCGACCGCCTCGCGGAAAAAGCCCAAGGCGGGAGCGGAAGCGCGCAAGGCTCGCCCCCGGATGCCGGAAGCCAGAAGAAAGCCGAAGCGGCACAGGCTTCGCCCAAGAAACCGCCCGTGCCGAGAAGCTCGAGCGGTTCGGGCATCGTGGTCAGCCGCGACGGCCACATCCTGACCAGCCAGCATGTGGTCCGGGAATGCGATAGCTATCAGGTCATCGACAACGCCACCCGAATACTGAAGGCCTCGCTGCAGGCCGTAGACGCGGCCAAGGATCTGGCATTGCTGACGGTCGAAGAACGCTTCCCGTCAGTGGCGTCCGTGCGCAAGGAAGCGGCGCCCAGACTCGGCGAGGCCGTGATTGTGGTCGGTTACCCGCTCGTCGGCGTGCTGGGGACACGGCCCTCGGTCGGCTTCGGCCACATCAGCTCGACAGTGGGCGTCAGAGGCAACCCGGCGCAGATGCAGATTTCCGTTCCGGTCCAGCGTGGCGCCAGCGGCGGTCCGGTCTTCGACCAGGCGGGCAACGTAATCGGCGTCGTGGTTTCCAAGCTGGACGCGCTCAAGGTGGCGGAACGCATGGGCGACCTGCCGCAGAACGTCAACTTCGCGATCCGGGGAGAAGTGCTGCGCGCGTTCCTGGAGTCGCAAAACATCAATTTCACGGCATCGGAGGATTCCGCGAGGCTTGAAAACACCGACATCGCGAGCCGCGGCGCGGCGGTCACCGTCCGCGTGCGCTGTATACGCGAGGCCGCAACCGCAGGCTCAACCGCAAGTAGCCCGCAATAGCAGCGGGCTGTCCCCTCAATCTTTGTAGGCCTCGATCTGAATTGAGATCTTGACGTCGTCGCCGATGCCGACCGCGCCGCGTTTGATGCCGAATTCGGAGCGTTTGATCACGGTGCTCGCATCGGCGCCGCACATATCCTTCTTGTTCGCCGGGTGCTGGATGCAGCGGAACAGCGCGACTTTCAGGCTCACCGGCCGGGTGACGCCCATCACGGTCAGGTCGCCGTCGGCGCCAACCAGCACGTCGCCGTCAAATTTCAGATTGTTCGACTTGAAGGTGATGGTCGGGAACTTCTCGACGTCGAGGTAGTCGGCGCTGCGCACGTGCTTGTCGCGCGCCTCGTGACCGGTATCAACCGAGGTGGCGTCGATTACGGCGTCGATGCTGCCGTTCTTGGCGGCGCGGTCGAGCGTGACCTTGGTGTTGGTTTTGAACCGTCCGCGCACCCACGAGATGCCGAGGTGCCCGGTCTCGAAGAACGCCCAGGTGTGGGGTGGATCGCTGACGTAAACTTCCTGCGCGCCCGCGGGTAGCGTCAGTCCGAACGCGGCAACAGCCAAGGCGAGTTTGCGGTACATATTTCCTCCCGTTTGGTGAATGGAACCTGGCAGCTATTTTTTGGCCGCCGGCTTGGCGGCAGCGACGACGATGCGAAACCTGATCTGCACTTCGTCGGCGACGACGTCGGTGTCTTTCCAGACCCCCTCGCCGATATTGTATTGCAGGCGCCTGATCGGGAACGCGCCATCGAACACGCCGGTTCCGGCGTCTTCCCGGTAGGTGAAGGGGGCGATGACTTCGTTGGTCTTGCCCTTGATGGTGAGCGGCCCGCGCGCCTCGAAGCGGCCGCCACCGAGCGCGCGCATGCTGGTCGAAACGAATTTCGCCCGCGGAAAGTTGCGCACGTCGAACCAGTTCCTGCCCTTGGCATCCTCGTTGTAATCGGCAAAGCCGATGTCGAAACTGTCGAGGTCGATTTCGATTTGCGCCCTGCCGGTTTCAGGCCTGGCCGGATCGAACGCGATCTGGGCGGTGAATTTTTTGAACTGCGCCTCGACCGGCACCTTCTCCTGGCGTGACACGCAGGTGATGCGGCTTTTGTCATACAGCACCGTCAGCGCTGCCGCCGGTGTGGCCGCTTGCAGCAGCAGGGCGCCGGCAACCACGGTCAGGCTGAATAATGAACTGGGCATCGTTATTGTTTCCCGCTTGGTTTAAGCATAGGCAGCATGCGCGTGAGCACGTCGTCGCGGTCGACGAAGTGGTGCTTGAACGCCGCCGCGGCATGGATAATGATCAGCGTCAGCAGCGCAAAGTTCAGCGTGATGTGGACCAGCTTGAGCTGCGCGGCGAGCGCCTTGTCCCTGACGAGCAGATCGGGCAGCTGCACCAGCCCGAGATACACGGTCGGCACACCGGTCGCCGAGCTGTAAAGCCAGCCGGTCGGCGGTATCACCAGTATCAGCACGTAGAGCGCGATCAGGTTAACCGTGGCGGCGCGCCGCTGCCACAATGGCATCGTCGCCGGCAACGCCGGTGCCGGGTACGTCAGGCGCCACGCCAGGCGCACGACCGCCAGCATGAACACCGTTACCCCGATCCATTTGTGCCATGAGAAGAAGGTGAGTTTTCGCGGCGACAGCGGCAAGTCGACCATGTAGACGGCGAGCGTAAAACCGCCGGCGATCAGGGCGAATATCAGCCAATGCAGGAAAATCGCGGTATTGGTGTAGCGGGCTGGCGTGGCGGTCGACATGATCAAGCATTCGCACCAACAATAGTAGACAGGCAAAGTCGCGATTTTATTCCATTAACCTGACGGTTTGCGATCAGGCTGATCAGGCCTGCCCCCTTGTCATGTTGCTTTCGGGAACGTGACTGTAACCAGCGTACCGCTGCCGTTTGCGCCCGTTCCGAGGCGGGTGTTGGCATTGTGGTTCTGCGCGATTTCGCGCACGATCGCGAGTCCCAGCCCGCAGCCTTCGGCGCCGCTGCCGAGCACGCGATGAAAGCGCTCGAACACACGCTCGCGCTCGGCCGCTGGAATGCCGGGCCCGTTGTCCTCGACGCCGAGCAGCACGTGATCGTGGTCCACCGCGACATGCACCGTGACCTGGCCGCCGGGCTGGGTGTAGCGGATCGCGTTGTCGAGCAGATTGCCCAGCATCTCTTTGATCAGCAGCCCATCGCCCTCGATCATGGCGGCGCCGGCGCAACCGTCGAAGCCGAGGTCGATGTTGCGCGCAATCGCGCGCGGCACCCATTCGGTCGTGGTGTCGCGCGCGAGCTCGTCGAGGTTAAGCGGTTGCAGCGCGTGGGCACGGTCGGCGTCGGGCTCGGCGCGCGCCAGCGACAGCAATTGATTGACGAGGTGCGTGGTCTGCCCGGTCGCGGTATTGAGCTGCTGCAGCGTGTGGCGCACCTCATCGAGCTCCCGCTGCCGCAGCGCGAGCTCGGTCTGGGTCTTGAGTCCCGCCAGCGGCGTGCGCAGCTGGTGCGCGGCATCGGCGATGAAGCGCTGTTGCGCCGACAACGCTGCGGAGAGCCGCGCCAGCAGGTCGTTCATCGCGCGGATCAACGAGCGCACCTCGCCCGGCGCATTCTGTTCCGGCAGCGGACTCAGGTCGCGGTGCGAGCGGCTGCTGATTTCCTTCTGCAGCGCGGCGAGCGGCCGCAAGCCCCGTTCAATCCCGTACCAGATCAGCACCCCCACGAGCACGATCAGCAGCAGCTCCGGCAGCAGCATGCCGAGCAGGATCTCATTGGCAAGGATGTGGCGCTTGTTGAGCGTTTCGCCGACCAGAATCAGAACCGGGTCCTGGGCGGGCGCGCCGGTGACCAGCGAATACAGTGCGGCTATCCGCACCGGACTGCCGCGGTAATTGCCGTCGTAGTAGACCGGCTTGCCGGGCGCGGCGTCCCCCGGCGGCAGCGGCAGGCCCCGGTGGCCGGCGACGAATGCGCTCTTCGAGTCGTTGACCATGTAGTAGATGCGGTCGTGCTTGTCGGATTCGAGCATGTCGAGCGCGGCGCGCGGCAGATCGACGCGCAGCTGGCCTGCGTCGT
>JAHFRL010000121.1 GCA_023266235.1 Betaproteobacteria bacterium | reverse complement strand
GAATTAGTGCAGGACCAGATGCAATAATACTACACAGCGAGAGGCGAGAGGCGAGCGGCGAGAGGCGAGAGGCGGGAGGGGAATTTTTCACCCGTTCACCCGTTCACCCTTCACTCGGTATCAAAGCCGTAGAGCCGCGCCGGATTGGCCACCAGTATCCGCTCGCGAGTCGCGGCGTCGGGCGCCCACTCGGCGAGCAGGTCGAGCAGCGCCGCTTCGTCGGGGAAATCCTTTTTGAGCGAGGGGTGCGGCCAGTTGCTCGCCCACAGCATGCGGTCAGGGGCCTGCCTGACCAGCGCGGCCGCGATTGCGCCGATGTCGGCGTAGTGCGGCGGACCGGAGCGCGAGCCGTGATACGGGGCGGAGAGCTTGACCCAGCAGCGCCCGCTGTCAACGAGGCGGCGCAGCGCGCGCACGTTGTCGTTGTCGAGATCGATGGGCGCAGTGAAGCGCCCGATGTGATCGATGACGAAATCGCACGGCAGGCGCGCCAGCTGCGGCGCGCGCGAGGTGAACTCATGACCTTCGAACTGGAACTGCAAGTGCCAGTCGAGCGGTGCGACGCGCGGCGCCATGGTTTCAACCGTGTCCCAGCCCAGCGGGCCGCCGGGCATCAGGTGATAGCGCAGGCCGCGCATGCCGAGCGCGTTCAGGCGCGCAAACTCGTCGTCGGGCGCGGCCGGATCGACGATCGCGACGCCGCGCGCGTGGTCGCCGAGCCCGGCCATCGCGGCAAGCGTGCAGCGGTTGTCGAAACCATACGCGCTGGGATGCACGATCACCGTGCGCGTAAGCCCGAGGCGCTGCTGCAACTTGCGGTAGTCGGCAAGCGTCGCTGGCTGTGACGGCGCGCTGGTGCCCGGCCGCATCGCATAGCCGGCCGTGTAGATATGCATGTGGCAGTCGCAGGCGCCGCGCGGCACCGCGATGCGCGGCGGGGGTGGTTCGTGTGGGGCCATGGTTGTTCTCGATCTTTTGGTTGCAGTATAACGCGGGCGCGCTTGCCGCGCGGCGAGCGCATCCTGCATAATCGCGGACGACCTCAAGAAAAGACAATAATTAACCGCCGATAAACGCCGATATAAACCAGGCAAGTACAAATCAAAAAGTCGCGGGGAAACCAAAAAGGCGTTCGGGTTCTTGTTTCTCTGCACCCTTCGTGATCATGTTTTTTGTGCTTTGTTTTTGACTTTATCTGCGTTCATCTGCGTTCATCGGCGGTTTCATATCGCATTAGAGTAGAGATTTTCTATCTATGACACGTCAACGCAAGCGGCCTGAAGAGCTGCGCAGTCACCGCTGGTACGGCGCGCAGGACCTGCGCGCGTTCGGCCACCGCTCGCGCACGCTGCAAAGCGGCTTCGCACGCGAGGATTTCGCCGGCAAGCCGGTGATCGCGATCGTCAATACCTGGAGCGACATCAACCCGTGCCACGCGCATTTCCGCCAGCGCGTCGAGGAAGTGAAGCGCGGCATTTGGCAGGCCGGCGGTTTTCCGCTCGAGATGCCCGCGATCACGCTGTCCGAGCCGTTCATGAAACCGTCGACGATGATGTATCGCAACATGCTCGCGATGGAAACCGAGGAGCTGCTGCGCTCGTACCCGGTCGACGGCGCGGTGCTGATGGGCGGCTGCGACAAGACCACGCCGGCGCTGATCATGGGCGCGACCAGCATGAACCTGCCCGCGATCTTCATGCCGGCGGGACCGATGCTGCGCGGCAACTGGCACGGCGAGCCGCTCGGCTCGGGCACCGACACCTGGAAATACTGGGCCGAGCTGCGCGCGGGCCGGATCACCGGGGACGACTGGCGCGATGTGGAAGAGGGCATCGCGCGCTCGCCCGGGCACTGCATGACGATGGGCACCGCCTCGACCATGACTTCCGCGGCCGAAGCGCTCGGCTTCACGCTGCCGGGCGCCGCTTCCATACCCGCCGCCGACTCCAATCACTCGCGCATGGCGAGCTACACCGGCCGCCGCATCGTGGACATGGTGTGGGAGGATCTGAAGCCCGGCGATTTCCTTTCCGCGCGGTCGTTCGACAACGCGATCGTCACGACGCAGGCGCTGTCGGGATCGACCAACGCGCTGATCCACCTGATCGCGATGGCCGGGCGCGCCGGCGTGAAACTCTCGCTCGACCGTTTCGACGAGCTGTCGCGCCAGACGCCCGTGCTCGCCAACGTGCGGCCCGCCGGACAGAAGTACCTGATGGAAGACTTCTACTACGCGGGCGGCCTGCGCGCGCTGCTCGGCGAAATCCGCGATTTGCTCAACCTCGATTGCCTGACGGTGAACGGCAAGATGCTCGGCGAAAACCTCGACGGCGCGAAGGTGTATAACGCCGACGTGATTCGTCCGCGCGCCAATCCGCTCGCCAGCAGCGGCGGGCTCGCGGTGCTGCGCGGCAATCTCGCGCCCGACGGCGCGGTGATCAAGCCGACCGCAGCGGAACCGCGGTTGATGAAGCACACCGGCCGCGCGGTGGTGTTCAGGGACTACAACGACATGGCGGCGCGCATCGACGACGAGAAGCTCGACATCGACGAGAACAGCGTGATCGTGCTGCAGAACGCGGGCCCGCTCGGCGGCCCCGGCATGCCGGAGTGGGGCCAGTTGCCGATCCCGAAGAAGCTGCTCGCGAAGGGAGTACGCGACATGGTGCGCATTTCGGACGCGCGCATGAGCGGCACTTCGTACGGGGCATGCGTGCTGCACGTCGCGCCGGAATCGTACATCGGCGGCCCGCTCGCACTCGTGCGCGATGGCGATCTGATCGGGCTCGACGTCGCGGCGCGCAGGCTCGACTTGAAAGTCAGCGCTGCCGAGCTCGCGAAACGGCGCGCGGCGTGGAAACAGCCCGTGCCGCATTACTCGCGCGGTTTTGGCACGCTGTATGAGAAGCACATCACGCAGGCCAACGAGGGCTGCGATTTCGATTTCCTGCACCGCGGGGGCGAGCCGATCCCGGACCCGGAGATACATTGAGCAGCGGGCTATTGCTTTCCACGCTGCGCTTCCGCGATTTTCGCAACCTGTGGCTGGGCTCGTTCGCCTCGTATGCGGGACAGTGGATCCAGCAGGCGACCATCGCCTGGCTCGCGTACGACATGACCGGCTCGCGCACGCTGCTCGGCGTGATCGTCGGCATGCGCGCCATCCCGATGTTTCTGCTCGCGCCGCTGGCCGGGGTGGCGGCCGACCGCTACGATCGCCGCAGCCTGCTGCTTGCGAGCCAGTTGATGTCCGCGCTCACGGCGTTCGTGTTCGGCATCGTGCTCGCGTCCGGCGCCGCGCAGGTGTGGCACCTCGTCGTGTTCGTGCTCGTTTCCAGCGCCGCCGCGGTGCTCGACCGGCCGGTGCGCACGACGCTGATATTCGATCTGGTGCCGCGCGAGAGCGCGATGCAGGCGGTGGCGCTGAACATGGTGGCGTTCAGCATCTCGCGGGTCGGCGGCCCCGCTGTCGCCGGCTTCCTGATCGGCTGGGTCGGCGCCGAGGGCAACCTGTTCGTGCAGGCGGTCGTCTACCTGATCGCCGCCGGCACCGCGCTGGTCATCGCATTTCCGCAGCGCGAGCGGCCTGCGGTGCGGGGCTCCGCCTTTGCCGATCTCGCCGAAGGCATGCGCTTTGCGTGCGTGGATCCGAGCGCGCGCGTGCTGCTCGCGGCGGGCATACTGCCGTTCACGCTGCTCGTGCCCATTTTCGCGGGCCTGCTGCCGATCTATGCCAAGGACATCTACCATTCGGGACCCGAGGTGCTGGGGATGCTGATGACGAGCGTCGGCGTCGGCGGCATCGCCGGCGGCTGGCTCGCGAGTCGATGCATGGGTGTCCCGCGCCAGGGCGTGGTGCAGGCATTCGCGGTCTTCGTCATGAGCGCCGCGTTCATCGCACTTGCCGTCGCGCCGACCGTACCGCTCGCATGCACGGCGCTCGCAATCGCGGGCACGGCCGAGATGGTGCACTTCACGAGCAATCAGGCCACGCTGCAGATGTGCGTGCCGGTGTCGATGCGGGGCCGCATGGCGAGCCTGCAGCAGCTCTATCCGGGCTTCGTCTCGATCGGCGTGCTGGTCGACGGCATGCTCGCCGACATCCTCGGCATGCCCCTGCTTACCGTGCTGCTTGCGGTGATCACTGCCGTCTTCACCGCGCTGTTGCTGACACCGCGCGCCGGGCTCGGCGCGTTGCGGGTGCGCTAGCGTAAAATTGCAAAACACAGGGAGTGACCAATGGAACTGCCAGTCAATAAATTCAAGCACGCGCTCAAGGCCGGCAAGCCGCAGATCGGCATCTGGAGCTCGCTTTCATCGCACATCGCGGCCGAGATCCTGGCGCATTCCGGCGTCGACTGGGTGCTGCTCGACACCGAGCACTCGCCGAACGAGTTGCCGATGGTGCAGAACCAGCTGCACGCAATGCAGGGCGGGGCGGCGACGCCGATCGTGCGCGTGCCATGGAACGACATGGTGATGATCAAGCGCTACCTCGACATCGGCGCGCAGTCGTTGCTGCTGCCGTACGTGCAGACTGTCGAGGAAGCGAAAAATGCCGTCGCCTACACGCGCTATCCGCAGGACGGCGTGCGCGGCGTTGCCGGCGCGACGCGCGCCGCCGGCTACGGCCGCACCAGGGACTACCTCAAGCAGGCGCATACCGAGTTGTGCCTGCTGGTGCAGGTCGAGACGCGCAAGGCGATGGCGAACATCGGGGCGATCGCCGCGGTCGAGGGCGTGGACGGCGTGTTCATCGGTCCCAACGATCTTGCCGCCGACATGGGCTACCTCGGCAACTGGCAGCATCCCGAAGTGTGGAAGGTGATGGAGGGGGCGGCCGGGAAAATCCGCCAGGCGGGCAAAGCGCCCGGCATCCTGGTCGGCGAGGCCGACGGTCAGCGCTGCCTCGACATGGGCTACCTGTTCGTCGCGGTGGGCGCCGACGTCGGCATGCTCGTGCGCGGCGCGGACGCGCTCGCCGCGAAGTTCAAAGCGTAGTCTGCCCGCCCATCCGTTCCCTCCCTCTCGCGAGGGGGGGCTAGCACGGGGGGGGGTGAAATGCATCGACCACGTTTGTTGCCAACAATTCGGAATACGCTTTAAGCCATAGTGCCGCGACTTTCCTCCGTTTTCACCGCGCTGGTCGGCATCGGCGCGGCCATAATTTTCTTGCTGCCGCCGCCGGCCGGCGCAACCGCGGTCACGATGCACGCCGCGGCGCTGATCGTGCTCACGGTCGGCCTGTGGGCGCTCGGCACCGTGCCGGAGTACATCACGGCGTTGCTGTTTTTCCTGCTCGCCATGGTGTTCGCGATCGCCTCGCCGCAGGTCGTGTTCTCGGGCTTTGCGTCGGCGACGATGTGGCTGGTGCTGGGCGGCTTGTTCGTCGCCGAGGCGGTTACCGTGACCGGCCTGGGGCGGCGCGTCGCCGGATTGCTGTTTGACCGCTACGCGCTCGGCTATACCGGCTTGGTGACCGTGGTCGCGGTGGTCGCCACCCTGCTCGCGTTTTTCATGCCGGCAACCGTCGGGCGCATCCTGCTCCTGCTGCCGATCGTCATCGCGCTCGCGGAGCGTGTTGGTTTTGCGCGCGGCAGCAGCGGCTACAACGGCCTGTGCCTGGTCGCCATCATCATCACTAACCAGAGCGGCACCGGCATCCTGCCTGCGAATGCGCCCAACCTCGTGCTCGCGGGCGCCACCGAGGCCATCTACGACGTGGCCATCATCTATGCGGAATGGTTGCTGGTCATGTTTCCGGTGCTGTGCCTGGTGAAGGGGATGATCGTGATCGCTTTGATCCGCTGGTTCTACCCGGCCGCGATCAGGCAGCAGAGCAACCCGCCGCCGCACGCGCCGATGAGCGCGGAAGAGCGCCGGCTGGCGGTGATCCTGACGCTCGCGCTCCTCTTGTGGGCAACCGATTTCGTGCACGGCGTGCGCGCCGGCTGGGTCGCGCTCGCAGCAGCGGTCGCCTGCCTGCTGCCACGCATCGGCGTGCTGCCGGTCACGGCATTCAACCAGGTGCGGTTCGGACCGTTTTTCTACGTCGGCGCAACCATCGGGCTCGGCGCGCTGGCGCAGGAGTCCGGCCTCGGTGCGCTGCTGGGCAAACTGGCGCTGGCGACGCTGAACCTGCAGGCAGGCGCCGACTTCACCAATTTCGTCGCCCTGAGCGTGCTCGGGACGCTGGTCAGCTTGGTTGCGACCAATCCGGCGCAACCCGCGCTGCTGGTGCCGCTCGCGGGAGATTTTGCCGAAGCCACCGGCTGGCCGCTCAACGCGGCGCTGATGACCATCGCCGTCGGTTTCAACGTGATGATACTGCCGTATCAGGTGCCGCCGGTGGTCGTGGGCATGCAGGTCGCGGGAATTTCATTGCGCACCGCATTGCGGGTGTCGCTGCCGCTGGCAGCCGTCGGTATCATCGTCATGCTGCCGCTCGATTACGTGTGGTGGCGGTTGATCGGCTATTTTGGATAAAACAAGGAGTATGCGCAGCATGAACGACGGAGCGGTGCGTTACCAGCGCGACGGCGCCATCGGCCGGATCACTTTCGACCGTCCGGCCGCGCGCAACGCCATGACGTGGGCCATGTACGACGAGCTGGCCGGGGCCTGCGCGCAAGTGGCGGCGGACCCGGCAGTGCGGGTTGCCGTGTTGCGCGGCGCCGGCGGCAAGGCGTTCGTCGCGGGCACCGACATCGGGCAGTTCCGCGACTTCAAATCGGGCGAGGACGGTGTCGCTTACGAGCGCCGCGTTGAAGCCTATCTCGCCGCGGTCGAGGAGCTGCCGGTGCCCACCATCGCCGTGATCGAGGACTGGGCGATCGGCGGCGGGCTTGCCATCGCCGCGGCGTGCGATCTGCGGGTCGCGACCCCGGGCTCGCGGTTCGGCGTGCCGATCGCGCGCACCCTCGGCAACTGCCTGTCGATTGCCAACTACGCCTGCCTCGCGGCCGCTTTGGGGTTGGCCCGCACCAAGCGCATGCTGCTGCTGGCCGAGAACCTGACGGCCGATGAACTCCATACCGCCGGTTTTCTGGCCGAGATCATCCCGCCGGCCGAGCTCGACGCACGGGTCGAGCAGTTGTGCAGCCGGCTCGCCGGCAACGCGCCGATCACGATGCGCGTGACCAAGGAGTCGCTGCGGCGGCTGCTGCACGCGGGTTTTCCGGACGGCGAGGACCTGATCCGGCAGTGCTACGGCAGCGAAGATTTCCGCATCGGCGTGGAAGCATTCATGCAGAAGCGCGAGCCGCGCTGGACGGGGAAGTGATACAGCAGCGCCAGTACAGAACTTGGATTCGTACGGTCGTCAATCCTCACTCGACATCACTTACCATCACCGGCTGATTGATCCGCGCCGATTCCACGGCCGCGTCGAACACGCATGCGCCATGCAGGACCTCCTCGAGCGGCACGGGGTAAGGTTGGCGATCAAGAATGCAGCGGGCGAATTGAGCCAGCTCTGCGGTCGCTGAATTGAACCCCGGCGTCGCGATTTCTTCGGCATCCGGTATCCGGGCCAGGTGGTCCGCTCGCCCCTCGACCGCGCGAATAAAGCGGAAGACGTCCATGGCGGGAGTCAAGACCTCGGCGAATCCCTTTGATCCGTACACGGCCATGCGAAAGTTGCGCGCCGCGGCAATCGAACAGAACGCGAGGCCGGTCACGCCGTTTTCGAAATTCACGAGCAGGCTTGTCGTGTCTTCGCCATGCGGACCGGCGCGTTGCCGCGCGACGCAATAAACTTCGCGGATGCGCCCGATGATATCGATCATTCCGTCGACGAGGTGTACGCCGATCGCGGCCATGGCGCCGGCGGGCTCTTCTTGCGGATCCACGCGCCAAGAATCGCTCGTGCGGTAGAACGCGGTGGTGGCGGTAAGCTCGGCGATGATGGAGCCGATCGCGCCGAGTTGGCCGCTTTTCACCCGCTTGCGCAGTTCGCGGATTGACGGGTGAAACCGGCGATTGAAGCCCACGGCGAGTATGCCCCCGGCTTCTGCCGCGGCCCGTATCGCAGCCTGCGCTCCGCGGCGGTCGAGCGCGATCGGTTTCTCGACAAAAACGTGCTTCCCCGCCCGCGCTGCCTGTTGGATCTGCTCTGCATGCTGACTGTTCGGTGTCGCGAGCACCACCGCGTCTATTGCGGCGTCGGTCAGGAGTTCCTCCCAACTGCCGGCCAGGCGGATATCGTGTTGCCGGCAGAATGCTTCCGCCACCTGCGGCGTGCGGGTGTATCCCGCGGTGAACCGGATATCTTCACACTTGCCTTGCACCGAGGTCACCAGGGTGCGACCCCATGCGCCGAGACCGACGATTGCAGCACGCAGCATCAGTCACCTAATGGACGATGTAATTTGTTACAGATTACACTACAGCACATGGAGGAGAACACATGAGAACCGCAAGCGCGCCGCTTTGCTTTGCCCTGCTCGCTCTGCTCGCGTGCCCGCTGCCGGTCATGGCCCAGAAGTACCCTGACAAGAGCATCCGGATGGTGGTGGCGTTCCCGACCGGCGCCCCGTACATCCTGGCGCTCCTCATCTCGGAAAAGCTGCGCGAGTCGCTGGGACAGTCGGTCGTGCCTGATTTCAGGCCGGGGGCGGGCGGCAACCTCGCTTCCGAGCTGGTCGCCAAAGCGCCCGCTGACGGCTATACGCTGTTGCTGACGAGCCCGACGATCGCCATCAGTCCCAGCCTCTTCCCGAAGCTCGGCTATGACACGTTCCGGGACTTCGCGCCGATAACGCTGCTCGCGACGGTGCCCAACGTGATGATCGTTCATCCCTCGGTGCCGGCGAGAAGTCTCGCCGAACTGGTGAAGCTGGCGAAAGCGCACCCCGGCAAGCTGAACTTCGGCTCCGGCGGCCTCGGTTCGGGCAGCCAGCTCGGGAGCGAACTTTTCAAGGCGCTCACCAAAATCGATATCGTGCACGTGCCATACAAAGGCGCCGCCATTGCATTGACGGCGATGTTGAGCGGCGAAGTGGACATGGTGACGTCGACAGTTCCCGCGACCATTCCCCACGTCAATTCCGGCAGGATCCGGGCCCTGGCCGTGATGGCGCCGGAGCGCGCGGCCGCGCTGCCGCAGGTGCCGACGACCGCCGAAGCCGGCATGCCGGAGCTCGTCGTGATTACCTGGTACGGCCTGTTTGCGCCGGCGGGCGTGAAGTCCGACATCATCGAGCGCGTGCACGCCGAAATCGTCAAGCTCTTGAACGCGCCCGAAACGAAGAGCAAGCTCGCCCCGGTGGGGCTCGACGCCGCCACCAGCACGCCGGCCGAGTTCGCGAATTTCGTGCGGGCGGAAACGGACAAGTGGGCGCGCGTCATCAAAGCGGCCAACATCCGCGTCCAGCAATAGTGAACGTGAATCGGCAACTTACCGTGAATTTTTCGTTGAGCGAAGAGCAGCGCGCGTGGCGGATGAAAGCGCGCGAGTTTGCGCGGGAGGAGATACGCCCCATTTCGCTCCAGCGCGATCGGATCGAGGGCGGGTTTGCGCCCTGGGATTGGGAGATCATCAGGAAGGGCTCCAGGCTGGGATTCCGCACGCTGGCCGTGCCCAGGGACTGGGGCGGGCCCGGCGCCGATTTTGTCACGCAGGGTCTGGTGATGGCCGAGCTCGCGAGGGGCGACAGCGCCATCTCGAAGGCATTCAGTCAAAACTGGAAGTGGAGCCATCAGATCGCCGAATTCTGCTCGCACGACCAGAAAGAGCGCTTCCTCAAACCGTTCCTCGCGGACGACACCTATTTAATGGGCTCGGCGAGCACCGAGACCAACGCCGGTTCCGACAATCGCTACCCGCCCGAACACGCCCCGAAGTCGGGGTGGAGATTGCGGGCGGAACGCAGCGGCGATGAATGGATACTGAATGGCGAGAAGACCTTCATCGCCAACGGCAGTGTCGGCAAGCTCTTTTTCGTGAGCACGCGGACCAATCCTGACGTGGCGATCCGCGATGGCACCACGGTGTTCCTGGTGCCGCTCGGCACGCCCGGCTTTCGCATCGGCAAGATCTTCAACAAGAGCGGCTGGCGCTTCTATCAGAACGCGGAGCTCATTTTCGAGGACGCGCGCGTGCCGCACGCCAACGTCGTGGGCGAGGTCCACGGCGGCGTGAAAGTCCGCAGCGGCGCGGCCGCGGAGTTCGGCGACCTGGAGCTCGCGGCCAATGCGCTGGGCATCTGCGCTGCGGCGTGCGAATACGCGATGCAATTCGCCAGGACGCAGCGCCGCGGCGGCAAGCTCCTCTTCGACCATCAGCTCGTCCAGCTGAAGCTCAACGAGATGCACATGCTCACCGAGGCGCTGCGCTCCTACGTGATGCGCACCGCCTGGGAAATGGACCACAAGCTGCAGGGCGTAAACGCGGTGCTGGTGATGAACTACTCGACCACGGTGATCCAGCGCGTCACGGAACTTAACCTTGACATACACGCCGGGGCGGGTACCGGCATGGACGCCATGGCGGACAAGCTCGCTCGCGACGGCATCATCTGGACACATCTCGCCGGTGACGCCACGCAGCGGCTGAAAGCGGTGAGGCGTTTTCCGAAGTAGGCGTCCAATGGGTGCTTTTGGAGAGAAGACAATAAAGCACGCCGCGGTCGCGGTCGGTGAGCCCCGTTGAGGTTTCGTCCTGCACGAAGTGCCGCTTGAAGGCGCGGATCGCCGCTTCGAGATCGGAAACGTCGTAGCCGATTGCGCGCAGCGCGAGTGCCGTATCCATGACCGCCGGCGGCTCCGGCCAAGGCGGATCGCACCACAGACCATAGCCCTGCCTGGCGAGGATCTCCCACGGAAAATGGCTGCTCGGGTCGACTTTCCGTGCGGGCGCAACATCGCCGTGACCGAGATAATTGGCTGCCGGAATGCGGTAGCGCTCCGCGATGCCGCTCAGCAGCGTGAGCAATGCCGAGATCTGAATGTCCGGAAACGGCTCGCGCCCGTTGTTGTCGAGCTCGATTCCGAGCGATACCGAATTCAGATCGGTGTCCGCACCCCATTTCGACTCGCCGGCGTGCCACGCCCGGGCCCGTTCATCGACGAGCTGGTAGACCGTGCCCTCGCGCCCGATGAGGTAATGCGAGCTCACTCGCCGTTGCGGATCGGTCAGCGTGCGCAGCGCCTCGTCGGCCGTGTCGTTACTCGTGGCATGGATGATGACGAAGTTGGGCCATCGCTCGTCGAAATTGGGCGACGGGCGCCACTGCATCGGCAGGTCCGCGCGTGGGGGCAGTGGCGCGCATGCGGCAAGCAGCAGCACCAGCACAACCGGCAACCGGTTTGTCCCGATCGCAGTGACTCGAGCAAATGTGTTCATTCCCGGCAGGGCAAGACGCTGTGCGCTAAGCCCCGACTTCGGGGCACTCGATCGGGTGATGGACGCCCCCCGTCGCCTTCATCACCTCCACGCGCAGCCACGCCAGATAAGTGTCGTTGATGCCATGGTCGGCGAGGCAGTCGACGGTCTGATACAGATAGTCGGCGCCGGAACCAAAGCGGCCGTGCGCCGTGGCGAGCGTCTTGATAATGGTGTCGAGCGGCAGCTTGCCGGTATAGTGCGGGTGCGCGTGGTTGACGACGAACGCGATCGCGCGCAGTTTCCGTTTGCCGGCGCGCGCCGTGACCCAGCGCGGCGCGTACGCACCGAGCACCATCTCGCGCCGCCAGATCAGCGTCAGTTCATGACGCGCCTTGTCAGCCGCGATGTGGAACGCAACGCCGTTGCAGCAGCCGCCGAAATCCAGCCCCAGCATCAGCCCCGGCTTGTCGACCGAGCCGCGGCCCAGTCGCGAGCGCAGGCAGAAACAGCGGTGAAGACCGTGGATGGTCGCGAGTTCGTGCTCGACGAATTTGAACAACGGGTTCCAGATCAGCGAGCCGTAGCCGAATATCCACAGGCCGTGTGCGGGGTTCCACTCGGCGAGGATGCGCTCGAGCGAGGCGTGGAACTCATCCTCCGGCACCAGCGGCACCGTGTGCCGGACATGCTCATAGGATCTGCGCAGGGTATCGTTTTCGAGATCTTGACGAGTCAGTCCCATGATGTGAACAACGCGCAGTTTCCGTCAGCGTTGACTTGCACCGCCGCGTCGCGTGATTCGCGCTATTTTACAAGCAACGCCTTGACTCTTTGCCGCTTGTTGCGCAGATGAGCGCGCAGTATCGCCCCCAAGGCGCGTCGGTTGCGCGCCTTCAATGCTTGCATGATGGCCTCGTGCTCCTTCGCCGCAACGGCCCATTGCGCAACGGTGATTTTCGGCAGGTATCTGATGCGTCGAATCTGGCCGCTGAGACCGTCATAGATCCGCGTCAATATCGGATTGGCCGCGGCT
This sequence comes from Betaproteobacteria bacterium, assembly GCA_023266235.1. Classification (GTDB taxonomy): domain Bacteria; phylum Pseudomonadota; class Gammaproteobacteria; order Burkholderiales; family SG8-41; genus PALSA-1004. Next base: position 2,544 of record JAHFRL010000121.1, on the reverse strand, counting down.
TTGACGATCCGCTCGTGGATTTCCTGATTGAGCTCGAAAAAGCCGCGTTGCTGGCGCCGCCGGTGGCACGCCATCATTTTTCCGTGCAGCTCCCCGACCTGCGCGAGCTCCGCGTCCGATATGCGGCCGCAGGCGAGCTCGCCCGCCATTCCCTCGAGCGTCTCCAGCACTTCGAACATATGGTCTATCTCGTCCGGCTGCAGGCGCTTGACGGTGGCGCCGCGACGCGGCTGCACCTCGAGCAAGCCGGCTGCCGCGAGCGCGCGAAATGCTTCCCGCAACGGCGTGCGCGATATCCCGAGCTGCGCGCACAGCTGGCGTTCCGGAATGCGGCTGCCCGGCAGCAGGAGGCCGTCCTCGATCAGTTGCCGGATGCGGGCCACCACCTCTTCCGGCAGCGCGGGCCGCACGATCGGCGCCCAGGATGGGGAAGATTCCGGCCGGATGCCTGGTTTCGCCGTGGTGTCGGCCATCGTTCATGCGCCTGAGTTTGCGGAGGATTCCCCAATCTATAGGCGACGCGGCCGACCGTCAATCGGAATTCGCCGAAGAGCGGGGCGCCCCTATCCGCGCCGCGCCGACGCGGGGCTTGCACCCCGCCGGCCCCTGTGGTATACGGTATATGGTATACCAAAAGTCGAGGACGGCCCGCGCAACATTCAATCCTGGAGGAGCACACCATGTCCCGCACCCCACTGTTTACCGGCGTTTATCCGTTTCTGGCGACGCCCTTTACCGACGATGCTGAACAGCAGGTCGATGCCGCACGGCTGCACTCGCATATCGACGAGCTCATCGTGGCCGGCAAGGTGCACGGAATCACGGCGCTCGGCAGCACCGGGGAATTCGCGCTGATGTCCGAAGCGGAGCGCCAGCTCGTCGCGGAGACCACGATTGACGCGGTCAGGAAGCGCGTGCCGGCCGTGATCGGTACCGCGGCGATTTCGACCAAGGTGGCGGTGGCGCTGAGCAAGCACGCGGAACGCGCGGGGGCCGATGCGATCATCGTCAATCCGCAATCCTATTGGCTGCCGACGGAGGACGAATTATTCGACCACTACGGCGCCATTGCCCGCGCCGTCAGCATTCCCGTCATGGTCTACAACAATCCCGGCACCACCAAGATCGACATGTCGCCGAAGTTCATCGCCAGGCTGAACAGGGAATTCAGCCACTTTATTTCCGTCAAGGAGAGTTCCGGCGATATCCGCCGCGTGCAGAACATACTCGAGCTGACCGACGGCAAAATGAGCGTCTCCATCGGGCATCAGTCGTTGGGTCTGGCTGCGTTTGCCACGGGCGCGACCGGCTGGACCACGGGAATCGCGAACACGATACCCGGTCTTTGCGTTGCGGTATTCGAGGAGGCGGTGAACCGCCGCAACTTCGACAAGGCGCGGCAGCTTTTCAACCGCATTCTGCCGCTGTGCGATTTCTACGCCGAGAAAAGCCTGTGCCGTTCGGTCAAGGCAGCCGCCGAAATCATGGATAAGCCGCTTGGCCCGCCGCGCCTGCCGCTGCAACGGCTGACACAGGCCGATTACCAGACGCTGCGGGAACTCTTGATCCGCAGCGGCGTTCTCGAGCCGCGGCCCGCCCTGCGCAAAGCGTGATCCGGAACTTCGCGCACATGACAGTGCATTCGTGACATCATGTGCGGCGTTAAGGAACAGGCGCGCTGAAGCCGGGCCGGCGGCACGCGCGCCGGTCCAAAGCACGTATTCAGGAGTCCACAGGAGGGGATCATGAATCGCGTTCTGCTGCTCTGCTTTTTTACGGCCGCCCCGGGTTTCATGCTGGCGGGCGCCCACGCCCAGTCTTATCCGACCAAGCCGATCCGGTTGGTGGTGCCGTACCCGCCGGGTGGGGGCACTGACATCATCGCCCGCATCGTCGGGCAGAAGCTCGGCGAGAACGTCGGGCAACAGGTGATCATCGACAACCGCGGCGGCGCCGGCGGCACGATCGGCACCGAGATCGTCGCGAAGTCGCCCGGTGACGGCTACACCCTGCTGATGGCGCCGACGAGCCATGCCATCAACCCGAGCATTTACAGCAAGCTGCCGTACGATACGCTCAAGGATTTCGCGCCGGTCACGCTCGCCGCGTCGGCGACGATCGTGCTCGCCGCGCATCCGTCGATCCCGGTCAAGTCGGTGAAAGACCTCATCGCGCTCGCGAAATCGAAACCGGGCCAGCTCAATTTCGGCTCCGCCGGCAACGGCACGGTATTCCATCTCGTGGGCGAACTCTTCAAGCAGCAGGCCGGGATCGACATCGTGCACGTGCCGTTCAAAGGCGGCGGCCCCACGATCGTCAACCTCGTTGCCGGGCAGGTTTCGCTCGCGTTTGAAACGATGCTTGCGCTCTCGCCGCACATCCAGGCGGGCAAGGTGCGCGCGTTGGCGGTCACCGGCGCCCAGCGCTCGTCGGTGATGCCTGAATTGCCGACGGTGGCGGAACTCGGGTTTCCGGAGATCGTGGCCGAGAACTGGTACGGTTTCTATGTTCCGGCCGGCACGCCCAGGCCGCTCATCACCCGGC
>JAHFRL010000120.1 GCA_023266235.1 Betaproteobacteria bacterium | reverse complement strand
TAGAGTGACATTGGTTTGTGAATTGGCAAGCGTTACAAGCGATTGATTTAACAACAACCTTGTTTTACAGCCAAGACTTTTAATCCGTTGGTCGGGAGTTCGAATCTCCCACCGCCTACCAAATTACAAGGGGTTAGCGATTTAGCTAGCCCTTTGTTGTTTCTGGCGTGGGAAAAACGTGGAGAGATGGATAACGTTGGCATCCTGAAGACATCGTTTCTCGCTACGCGAGGCTGCTTCAGCTTTGCGCCCCGTGAATTCTTACCTCGACCGCATGTTCCAAACGATCGTCAACCAGCGGAACGGCCTCGTCTCGCTGTTCGACGCCGTCAACCGTTACACCGGTCTTGTTGTCCGCGGCGTGTGTTTGAAGAACGATGATGTGGTAGGCCGTTTCCCGGTAGCGGTAATGTAGCTTGAATGTTTCCCAGTCTGCTGGAAGACATGGCGCAAAGCGCAGTTTGTCGACTTCCAGCTTCAACCCCAGCAGTGATTCCACGATAAGCCGATACATCCAGCCGGCCGAACCAGTGTACCAAGTCCAGCCGCCGCGGCCGGTGTGCGGCGCGACCGCGTAGACGTCGGCCGCGACCACGTAAGGTTCTACTTTGTAGGTGGCGATCGCCCGCGCGGTATTCGCATGGTTGCCCGGGTTGATCATGGCCGTGAGCTCCCACGCGCGCCGGCTGTCGCCCATTGCGGCGAACGCCATCGCCATCCAGATCGCGCCGTGAGTGTACTGCCCGCCATTTTCGCGCACGCCCGGGACGTAGCCTTTGATATAGCCGGGGTTCAAAGTCGACTTGTCGAACGGCGGATCCAGCAACTGGATCAGCGCATGGTCCCGGCGCACGAGGCGTTTATCCACCGCTTCCATCGCCATGCGCGAACGTCCGGCATCGCCCGCACCGGATAGCACCGACCAGCTTTGCGCAATCGAATCGATCCGGCACTCGGCGTTGCTCGCCGACCCCAGCGGCGAGCCGTCATCGAAGTAAGCGCGGCGGTACCACTCGCCATCCCAGCCATGCTGCTCGATGTTCCGGCGCACTTGCGCCGCCTCCTGCCGGCAACGCTCGACGAAGGAAGTATCACCGCGCATGCGGGCAACCTCGCTGAACCGCATGAGCACTTCGTACAGGAAAAAGCCCAGCCAGATGCTCTCGCCCTTGCCGTGCACGCCCACAATGTTCATGCCGTCGTTCCAGTCACCGGAGCCGATGAGCGGCAGGCCGTGCTCGCCGAACGTGAGACCGCGCAGGATGGCGCGCACACAGTGCTGGTATAAACTCGCCGCCTCGTCGGACCGGCCGGGCAGATCGTAATACGAGTCCTCTTCGCTGCTAACCGGCCGTCCTTCGATGAAGTGGACGGGTTCATCCAGCACCCCCGTGTCCCCGGTGCTCAGAACGTAGCGGCACGCCGCCAGCGGCAGCCAGAGGTAATCATCCGAACAGTGCGTGCGCACGCCCCGGCCCGACGACGGATGCCACCAATGCTGGACATCGCCTTCCCGGAACTGATGGGCCGCGCAGCGCAGCAGGTGCTCGCGCACGAGCCTGGGCTCGGCATGGATAAGCGCCATCACGTCCTGCAGCTGATCGCGAAAACCGAAGGCGCCTCCCGATTGATAGTAACCGCTGCGTGCCCACAGACGGCACGCCACAGTTTGGTAGAGGAGCCAGCCGTTGGTCAGCACGTTGAGGGACTGGTCGGGTGTTTCCACCTGCACTGCGCCGAGAGTACTCTTCCAGTACTGCCGTACTGCTTCGAGCGCACTCCGCGCAGCAGTTGATCCCCGGAAGCGATGCACCAGGTTGCCGGCGTCATTGGCGTCCCGGCCTACGCCGAGCCTGAAGATGATCTCACGCTCTTGCCCGCCGGCCAGCTCGAATGAAACCTGGATCGCGGCACAGGGATCCAAAGCGGCCCCCACCTTGCCGGAAAGCCGCGACCGGGTCATCGCGGCCGGATTCCTGAGCGTGCCGTTGCGCCCGATGAATTCCGTGCGGTCGCCGCTGATGGTTCGGGCCGCATCGTCCACGTCGAAGAAGGCGATCCGGCCGGCGAACTCCATGTTGTATCGGTTTCGCGCGTAGAACGCGCCGCTGTTGGGGTTGATTTCAGTGATCACGTGCATGGTCGATTTTGCCCGCAGATCGCCCAGCACCCATTCGACGTATCCCGTGGCGGAGAGCCGGCGCGATCGGCCTGAGTCGTTATGCACTTTCAGCACCGAGAACTTGATCGATGCGTCCAAGGCCACGTAAACCCACAGCTCCGAGCGGATGCCGTCTTCGATGTGCTCGAAAACGCTGTAGCCGAAACCGTGCCGGGTGACGTAAGATTCCGCGCCGCGGCTGGGCAGCGGCGTGGGAGACCAGAAATGGCCGCTCTCTTCGTCACGGAGGTAACAAGCCTCGCCGCTCGCATCGCTCACGGGGTCGTTGTGCCAGGGAGTCAGGCGGAATTCGTGGGCATTCTCGCTCCACGTATAGGCCGGTCCGTTCTCGGAAATGACGGTTCCAAAGTCCGGATTCGCCAGCACGTTCACCCAGGGTGCCGGCGTCACTTGCCCGTGAGCAGTCGTAATCACGTACTCGCTCCCGTCAGGGGTGTATCCTCCCAGTCCGTTGCTGAGGATCAGATTGCGACGCGGCGACTCAGCGGCAGCCGGGAGTTCGGGACGGTGGGTTCTGGTTGGCACCAGGCGCGAGACCCGCTTCTCGATAAAGCCGCGCCGGTCGGTCTGTTCCGCCCGCGGGACCCGCCTTTCAATAAAGCCGCGCCGGTTGATCTGTTCCGCCAGCGCGCCACGACTGTCGGTGATGATGGCGCGCGCGACCGATTGGAGCAGAATGCGGTCCTCGTCCGATATCTGCTCCGCCCGCCGCACGAAGATTCCGCCGGGCCGGTCCATCACGTGCGCCTCGAGGCCCACGGCAATCAGCCCCATGATTTGTTCCTGGAGCAATTGCCGGTAACCGGCGTGATCTTCGTTCCAGATCACCAGGTCCACGGCCAGTCCCTTCAAGCGCCAGTACGCGTGGGCTTGTACGAGTTGGCGTACCAGATCGATATTCACCAGGTCGCCGATCTGCAGCAGCACGATCGGCAAATCGCCGGAAATGGCGTAGCCCCATAGACCGGATTGCCCGCGGCGGTTCTTGATGAGAACGGCGGCGTCGGCGCGCAGCGAGGAATTGGCGTAGATGACGGAGCTTGCAAGGCGTCCATAGAGTTGGGCATCGGCCTCGGTGGCATTGATTTGCCGCAGGGTCACCTGGCTATGTGTCCACGCCAGTTCGAAAACCCGATCCGCCAGATGCCGGTCCTGGTATTTCCCGACCAGGCTTAAGGCGGCGTCGCGGGTTTCGCCGATGCCGGAAACCATGTCGATCGTTGCCGCTTGTTCCGGATCGAGCGTTATTCGATACCGGATCGCGACAATCGGGTCCAGCACCGAGCCCTGGCTGCCCGAGAGCGCCGCGGAATCGCCCATCGCCTGGGGAGAGGCGACAGTGCGTCCGCGGCCGATGAACCGCATGCGATCCGTTTCATAGGAAACCTCTGCGATCTCCGCCCCGTGCACGGCCATCAGGTGCAACATCCATGGCGCGTGTTCCTCGAGGGAGCGGGGCCGGCGAGTGCAGAGGATCGCCTGCCGCTCGCGGATGATCTCGGTCTGCACAAAGAGATTGCTGTACGCCGGATGCAGCGCGTCCGCGGCAGATGACGCGAGAACAACTTCCGCGTAACTCGTGACCTCGATCATCCGGCGCGTCCGCGCGCGGTTGGTGATGTGGAGCCGGCGCAGTTCGATGTCGTCTTCCGGCGAAACAACGATTTCGGTATACGTGTCGAAATCGTGGTCGCGACGGCGAAACTCCGCGCGCGCCTCCGAGAACATCGCTTCGAAAGTTTTCGGTCGTTTGAGCGTCGGCTGATAGGCGGTCGACCAGAACTCCCCGCTCGCCACGTCGCGGAGGTAACAGAAAGTGCCCCAGTTGTCGCAGGTCGTGTCTTCGCGCCAGCGTGTGACGGCGAGGTCTTTGCAGCGACTGTAGCCGCCACCCGCGTTCGTGATCATCACGTGGTATCTGCCGTTCGACAATAACTGCACCTCCGGTGTCGGGGTGTCGGGACTGCTGAGTACGCGCACCGGCATCTCCGGGCCGCTGGAAATCGCACGAATGTCGGAAAGCTCGGGTGTGTGCAAATAGAACGCCGTGGCCTTTGGAATCCGCTCCTGCAGCAACAACGTGGTCGCCTGGAACCGCGGATCCGACGCGAATCGCTGCTGCATCGGACGGTCCAGGATCAGATAGGCCAGAGAGAGTAAGTTCATGCCTTGGTGATGCGTCATGAACGACCGCACCACGGCGCTCGACTGCCCGCGTGGCAGACGTGATGGCGTGTAGTCGATGGCCTCGTAAAAGCCGTATTGTCCTTCCAGCCCTTCAGTGGAGAGCCGCTGCAGATTCAGGCACGCCGCCTCGGGCGCCACCATCAGCGCGAGCGCGGAGGCATATGGCGCAATGACCAAATCCTCCGCCAGTCCGCGCTTGAGCCCCAGGCCGGGCACGCCAAATGCCCGGTATTGGTAGTTGAGACGAACGTCGACCGTGTTATAGCCGGATTCCGACATGCCCCACGCCACGCCGCGTTGCTTCCCATACGCGATCTGTCGCTTCACCGCCGCCTTACAGGTCTGGTCGAGCAGCGTGTTTTCGTACGTCGGCATCACCAGCAGCGGCATCAGGTACTCGAACATCGAACCGCTCCACGACCGGAGGATCGGTTCGCCACCGGCGGCGGTGAGCAGGCGCCCGAGGGCAAACCAGCCCTCCTGCGGCAGCTGCCCCTGCGCAATCGCCACGAAACTGCATAGCCGCGCTTCCGAAGCCAGCAAATCGTAGTAACTCAAATCCCGCCGGCGCTCACCAACGTTGTAACCGATAGCCAGCAGATGACGCGCCTTGTCGTACAGGAAGTCATACTCCATCCGCGCGAGATCGTTTGATTGCAGTGCAAGGCGTTCGATTGCCGCAATCCTCTCTTTGGCGCGACGGCTTGCTTCGGCGACAAGCCGTCGCAGCTCATCAAGCCACCCGCTTTCCCCGGGCGTCGCGACCGCGTCGAGCCGACGCGCGATTGCCGGCAGCAATTTCTCCTCAAGTCTTGCCAGTTCGCGCAGCGTCGGAATCTCACCAAAACCGGGGAAGTCGCTGAGCCCACTCGGCGCGGCCGGCAGCAGTATCCACGGGGCGAGCAAGGTCAGCTCATCGAGGGCGCTCCGGCATTGCCGGGCCAGCGCATGCGCCCACCACTTCGCTTCGCTCTCGGGCTCAGTTGCGGCGCCAACATCGAACTCGGTATCGAAGATGCGGGCCACCTCCGCAGCGGACGTCGTCAGCTGGGCCAGCCACCGCCGCGCCGCCGCGAGCGTGGCGGGCCGGGAATCGTAGGCAGTCTCCAGCTCCTTCTGCAGTTGAGCGAGCCGGGGTGAAGCGGCTTCTCCCGCAGCGTCCATCAGGATCCTGAGGGTGTCACCGAGTCCGTCAAACAAGCGCGCCCCCAGGATCTTGTGATCGGGCAGCGCGAGCAATCCCGGCCGCAATGTCAGCAGATGACCCGCGAGGTTCCCGCTGTCCACCGACGAAATATAAAGCGGGGCCAGCGGCTGCAGCGATTGCGTGTCGTACCAGTTGTAGAAGTGACCTTGGTGCCGTTCCAAGGCTGCCATCGTGTGGAGTGCGTTCGCCGCGCGCTCGATGAGTTGTCCGGCCGGAATGTAGCCGAAGTCGTACGCGGACAGATTCGCGAGCAGTGAAAGCCCCATGTTGGTCGGGGACGTGCGATGCGCCACCACGGCAACGGGATGCTCCTGATAGTTGTCCGGCGGCAGCCAGTGATCTTCCGGACCGACGAACGTCTCAAAGAACGCCCAGGTCTTGCGCGAAATTTTCTGCAGAAAAATGATCTGGTCGGGCGTCAGCCGTGCTTCACGGCGAACGAGCGGCCGGCTGATCCACCACGCGATGGCGGGGGCGGCAAGCCAGAGGAGCAGTATCGGCCCGGCCGCTGCCAGCGCGGCCGGCATTGATGCCGTCAGATAGATCGCTGCGGCAATGGCGATAACGGGTGCGATCCACATCGACCGCCAGGAAGCGAGGAGGTTCGTGCGGCTGGTTGGGTCAACCTCGCGGTCAAACTCACGCTCCGGTTCACCCGACGGACTCCACTCCAGAAGCCGTTTATGTGTGACCAGCATCCGCCAGTTCGTGCGTATGATCGCGTCCAGGCTGAAGTATGCCTCGTAGGGAAGATATGCAAGCGTAAGTGCAGCCTGAGCGAGGTGCCGCCCAGCGGAGCGTGCTGTGGCGGCGAGATGCTGGCCCAGCAGCACATCGTCCGGCTTCTCGAAAAATTCCAGAATAGAGGCAATCAAGGGCGGAATCAGGATGATGCCGATCACCGCCAAGGTCCAAAACCAGGCCGATGACAAGACTGTCCAGCCGAACAGCAACAGGAGCGTCAACGCCGGAGGCGCGAGACTACGCCGAAGGTTGTCGAAGATCTTCCACTGGGACAGAGCCGAAAGCGGGTTCCTCTGGCGGCCGGCGCCGGAGCCGGCGTTGTTGCCAGGCACGCGCGGCAACAACCACGATGCGATCTGCCAATCCCCGCGTATCCAGCGGTGCCGACGGCTCACGTCCGCGCTGTAGCGGGATGGATATTCCTCGTACAACTGCACATCGCTCAACAGTCCCGCCCGCGCGTAACATCCTTCCAGTAAATCGTGACTGAGGATCCGGTTCTCGGGAAAGCGTCCCTTGAGCGCCCGCTCGAACGCATCAACGTCGTAGATCCCCTTGCCGATGAACGAGCCTTCACCGAACAGGTCCTGGTAAACATCAGAGACGGCGCGCGTATACGGGTCGATGCCGGGCTCACTCCCGCACAGCCGCGCGTACCGCGACCGGTTTGTACCCGGCAGGCTCACGGCCATGCGTGGCTGCAGGATGCCGTACCCCTCACAGACGCGCTGCCTGTCTTCGTCATAGCGCGCGCGATTCAGCGGGTGCGCCATGGCTCCCGCAAACTGCCACACCGAATCGCGCGGTAATTGCGTATCCGTGTCCAGGGTGATCACGTACTTCACGTTCGATAAGACCGCAGTCTCACCGACGACGAGCGAGAAGCGGTCTTGCGAGCCGCCGCGCAGCAGCGAATTCAATTCCGCCAGCTTCCCGCGTTTACGCTCGTAGCCCATCCACAGCCGTTCCTGGGGATTCCAACGGCGTGGGCGATGGAAAAGGAAGAAAGTGTCGTGCCCGGTGTCGTTCTCTGCGCTGCGGTACTTTTGATTCAGCTCTTCGATTCTCTTCTGCGCGAGCCGCAACAGCGGTTCGTCCTCCGGCAGCGTTTCCTCGCGCGCGTCCCGAAAATCAGTCAGCAGGCCGAAGTGCAGGTTGGCGTCCCGATTCGCCAGGAACCGGACTTCAAGCGCCTCGCTCAGATCCTCGATGTTTTGAGCGCTTATGAGCATGGCCGGGACCACCGCCAGAGTGCGGGATTGCGACGGAATCCCGCCGGAAAAATCCATGCGCGGCAGCAGATGCGGCGTCGCCAGCAACGTTGCCAGCCAGTTCACCAGCGCGACCGCCAAATGACTTGCGCACAAGGCCGAAAGGATGCCAATCAGCGCGAGCAGCCAGCCATGCAACCCGTCGGCGTGCGCCTTTGCCAGTAGGCTGCCGGTGAAAATCGCCGTCAGCAGCACGATCGCGCCCAGATAGAGGGATAAAGGAAAGCGGCCGCCTATTCGCTGCACAGTTTCAGCGATAGACAAGCGCGCCTCCGCCGTTCGTTCGAGCCGCACCAGTCCCTTGTCGATCAGGTAGAAGCCGACATGTGCCGTCCGATCGTCACCGTCTTTCCTGGCCGCGCCCTCGTGCGCCAGTTGGATCGCTTTGCGCGCCACCTCGCTTTCGGACAGGCGGCTCGCTTTCGCTATTTTCTCCACCACGTGGCGGTAGCGATCACGGGTGGCAAAATCCATTTTGGCGTAGACCCCCTCGGGATCCTCACGCAGTTTCTGCTCGACGACACTCATCGTCTCGACAAACTCGCGCCAGTCCATCGCTCCCAGAAACCGGAGGCTGCCGATGCTGTTGCTGATGGAGACCTGCTCGGCGGCCTGTATTTGGGTCTCCGACTGCACCAACTGCTCGATCGTCAATCCGGATTCGGAGAGTCGCTGCTCGATCCAATTGAGCGGCATTGCCAGGGCCGGACTCTGCCCTTGCAGCCGGCGCGCGAGTTCCGCCACAAACGAGCTCACCATGGGTGGGTCGGACCGTGCCATGTCCGCAATCACCAGAATCAGGTTCTTCGGGTCCTTCTCGGCGACCTCCATCATCTGGTCCGCCCAGGAGTCGGCCAGGTCCCGGTCGATCGTGCCGGCGGCGATCCGGGCTGCAACGCGCCGGAGATTCTCGATCAGCGCCAGACGCAGCATGATCGGGATGCCCCATAATTCGCCTAAGGTAAGCGTCGTGACGGTTTGGTAGGCGGCGACGAAACGGCTGAGGCTTTCCGGATCCACCCGTGCATCGCCGTGCGAGATCGCCTCCAGCGCGATGTCATACGCGCGCGGCAGCCCGGCCGATGGGCCGTGAGCCAGGCGCGGCAGTTCCTGGCTGTAACCCTTGGGCAGGTGCCGCTTGGCCGTGCGAATCTGTTCTTCGATCAGATAGAAGTTGTCGAGCAGCCATTCTCCGGCCGGCGCAATCCGGCGGTTCGCCTTGACCGCCGCGGTCAGCAGGTCGCAGACTTCAATCAGAACACCCGCATTTTCGGCCAGCCGCGCCAGCAGCTGGTCCGGAGCGCGTCCCGGACTCAACCGATGCGTGCCCGCCAGAGTCTTGCCATGCTGCTCCATCTGGTCTGCACTGAGCAGCTCCGATCGCAGCGGCGGCTCTTCGCTCGCGTACTCGGGCATCCGGCCATTGCGCCGAAACAACGCCAGCAAATAGAGCAAACTTCGAACCACGGTTTTGCCGCTAATCTTCAATCGTCGAGCCTCTTTGCTTATCGTCACCGACAGTATCCATGATTCCGCACCGGATTATCATTCGGCGCACCAAGATCGGCAAGCCACAGAGGCTTGAGACCGACCTTCGATTGATCGAGCCATGAACGGGGCGTGAGAGATCTTGCGCAGCACAGGTGGCGACAGCAAAAAAGAAGCATTGCTGGCGCGCCGCGTCAGGTTTGCGTGACAAAAATGGCGGGGTGCGGTCTTTGGGGTTAATATAAAATCAATCACTGGTCGGCGGATGAAGCCTGCAAACCAGGGAGCTGTGGGTTCGAATCCCGCCGGGGGCGCCGATTCTTTCGCCGCGACGGCCGAGTGGTGCCCTTAGGCACCCAAATGTTCCAAGATTTGATCGGCATGGGAAGCTTTGCCGGCCCCTGGCGCGAGCCCCCTGCCACACGGTTGTGTGCACAAATTCACATTTTCAAGCCATGGATTTTGATATGATGCGCATGGTTTTGGATTCGGGAGGGCCTATCCGGCCTTATTCCGGGTCGAGCTTCAACTTCCTGGAGGGGAGGTATGGAAGCAGTAAGGAATATCCGCCGCAACGAGTATGACGTCACCTCGAAGGTCAACACCACCGATCCGAAAACCGTCAACGACGAGATAAACTCGATCTATCTCGAGCTCTATCCGGACGCCCCCACCCAGAAGCTTGACCAGGCTTTCCACGACCTGACACGGCTTTACCGGGGCGAATATCCCGGTTACCACCCCTGCGACACCGCCTATCACAACATTCAGCACGTGCTGGACGTGACGCTTGCCATGGCGCGCCTGATTAATGGTTATGAGTGCGGTCGCATCGGCACCCAGCCGCTCGGCGATTCCCTGTTCCGCCTGGGCGTGATCACGGCCCTGTTCCACGATTGCGGCTACGTGCGCGAACTCACCGACCAGGCGCACAGGAACGGCGCCGAATACACCCTCACCCACGTCTCGCGCGGAGCGCATTTTCTCAAATACTATTTGCCGAAAATCGGCATGGCCGAGGTGGCCGATATCGCCGCCGAGCTGATCCACTTCACCGGCTACGAGATCGCGGTGAGCAAAATCAACGTACCCTCGCTCATCTATCGGCTGCTCGGCAGCATGCTCGGCTCGGCCGACATCATCGCCCAGATGGCGGACCGCTGCTACTTGGAGAAATGCCGCGACCGGTTGTATCCTGAGTTCGTCGCCGGCGGCATCGCGGTCAAACGCACACCCGAGGGCGCGGAGCAGGTCCTGTTTACCTCAGGCCTGGACCTGGTGATGAAGACCCCCAATTTTTTCCAGGGCGCAAGCAAGCGGCTTGACGTCGACCTGGGCGGCTGCCATACCTACGCGCAGCAGCATTTCGGCGGGCAGAACCTGTATCTCGAAGAAGTGAACAAGAATGTCCGCTTCGCTAAAGCGATCAGCGAAGAAGGCGACACCTCGTCGCGGCTGAACCGCCTGCCGCCGGAGACGCTGAAGTAAGGACGTCAAGCGGCTGATCCACCAAGAGCGCCTGATCGCGGGCTCGGCGTTTGATCCGTTGGTCGGAAGTTCGGATTTCCCGCCGCCTGCCGCTTACAACCAAGGGTTGGCGTTCAGCCAGCCCCTGGTTGTTTCTGCCGTCGGGAAAACGTGGAGAGCCGGGTGACATTGCCGTTGCGCCCGTTTCGATTCGCGCGACTGCAATCGCGAGATGCCCGGCGATATACCGGTGGTGCACGCGCTATGCCCGCAAATCAATGGCGATTCCGACGGCGGGCTGCGTCTCCCGGTGCTACACTAAAATCACCGAATAATTCGAGCGTCAAGCGATGCTGAGTTCCTGGTTCGGGGCCCGTAAAGCCAAACCGGCCCACGTCATCTCCGTAATCCTTCCGTTCTGGCAACGGAACAGCATTACCGAGTTTGCGCTGGACGCCATGGCGCGGCTCTACCAGGACCTCGCCATGGAAGTGATCTTTGTGGACGACGGGTCTCCCGATCCTTTGACCATCGGGAAGCATTACCCGTGGCCGGTGAAGGTCATGAGACTTCCGGCCAAGGACGCGCCGAAGAATCCGTGCGTGCCGATCAACAGAGGGGTCAAGGAAGCGGCAGGCGACGTGATCGTTCTGTCCAATCCCGAAATCATTCATGACCAGCCGATATTCCCGGCGATGCTCGAGGAGCTGCACCGCCTGGGAGAGAACGGCTATGTTTTGGCGGCGGCCTGGTGTCCCGAACAGGAGCTGTGGCACTGCCACAGTTCCGTCGCCGGGGACCGGCCCACCGGAGAAAAACAGCCTCCAGGCTCCGGCTATCACTTTTGCGCAATGCTCTACAAGTCCCTGTTCGAGCGAGCCGGGGGCTTCGATGAGGAATACCGCGAAGGCGCCGGATACGACGACCCTGATTGGGTCAACCGCGTCCACCGGGCCGGCGCGATGTTCAAGATCCGGGACGACCTGGTGGTGATTCATACGAAGTATGGGGCCCAGACCGCATGGCCGTCAGGAGCATTTGCGAGAAACCGCGCGATATACGCGCGGAAATGGGGTTTGTCCGCGTAATCCAATCCATTTCGAATTTCCCGCGATCTGCCAAAATCCAAGGGGTTAGTCAACAGTCCCCCCTTTTCCTGTGCCGTGCCGGCGCAAAGTGGCTTGAGCTTTGCGGCGTTTCCGCTACCATGTGGTGCTCGCACCTCACACCATGAACTAATCACCAACGGAGAACAGCAATGCCTCACGCAATTCGCATCTACGAAATCGGCGGTCCCGAAAAAATGCGCTGGGAAGAAGTCCAGGTCGGCAGCCCCGGCCCGGGCGAAGTCCGGGTGCGCAACACCGCGATCGGCCTCAATTTCATCGACACTTATCAACGCAGCGGCTTGTATCCGCTGCCGCTTCCGTTCACGCTCGGCATGGAAGGCGCGGGCGTGGTCGAAGCGGTCGGCCCGAAGGTGAAGGAGTTCAAGATCGGCGACCGCGTCGCCTATGCGCAGCCGATCGGGTCATACGCTGAAATATGTCTGCGCCCGGTCGCGCGGCTGGTGAAAATTCCCGCCGGCATCGACGACCAGATCGCAGCCGCGATCATGCTGAAGGGCATGACCGCGTGGTATCTGGTCAAACGCACCTACAAGGTCAGGAAAGGCGACACCATTCTCGTGCACGCGGCGGCGGGCGGCGTCGGCCAGATCCTGTGCCAGTGGGCGAAATCCCTCGGCGCGACCGTGATCGGCACGGTGGGCAGCGACGAGAAGGCCGTGCTCGCGAAGAAAGCCGGGTGCAAGCACGTGATCGTCACGTCGAAAGAAAAATTCGTCGAGCGCGTCAAGGCCATCACCAAGGGCGCCGGCGTGCCGGTCGTGTATGACGGCGTCGGCAAGGACACCTTCATGGACTCGCTCGACTGCCTCGCGCCATTCGGCATGATGGTGAGCTTCGGCAACGCGTCGGGCGCGGTGACGCAGTTCAATCCGGGCGTCCTCGCCCAGAAAGGCTCGCTGTTCCTGACGCGTCCGACGCTGTTCACCTACACGGCGAAGCGCGCGGACCTGCTGAAAGCGGCGCAGGACCTGTTCTCGGTGGTGAAGAAAAAAGCGGTCAGGATTTCGATCAACCAGACGTATCCGCTGCGCGAAGCGGCGCAGGCGCACCGCGATCTGGAGGCGCGCAAGACCACCGGCTCGACGGTGCTGCTGCCGTAGCCGGCACGCGCCGGATGCGTGCGCGTGTCAGGACTCGAGCTTGATGCCGTACTTGGCGACGATCGCCTTCCAGCGCGCGATCTCGTTCTGCACGAATTTGCCGAACTCGTCGGGGCTCAAGGTGTAGATATCGGCGCCGATTTCCGTCAGCCGGTCGCGCACCTCGGGCGCCGCGACTGCCTGACGGATCATTTCGTTATACCGGTTGACGATTTCCGGCGGCGTGCCGGCCGGCGCGAACACCGCATACCACTGGCGCGCGTTGAACCGCGGGAAGCCCAGCTCCTTGAGCGCCGGAATATCGGGAAACAGCGGCGCGCGCTCGAAGCCGGCAATCGCGAGCGCGCGCAGCCGGCCGCTCCTCAGGTGCGGCGCCAGCACCGGCATGTCCGCAAACATGGCCTGCGCCTGGCCGCCGATAACATCCGTGACGGCCGGCCCCGCGCCCTTGTACGGCACGTGCGTGACCTTGATCCCGGCCTGATCGCGGAACAGCTCGAGCGCGAGGTGCGTGTTGCTGCCGGCACCGCTGGAGGCGAACACCAGCTCGCCCGGCCGCGCCTTCGCAATCGCGATCAGGTCTTTCACGCTCTTGGCGGGCAGGCTCGGCGTCACGAACAGCACGACCGCGGCCGTCACCACCGGCGTAATCGGCGCGAAGTCCTTGACCGGATCGTAGGGCATCCTGGCATAGACGGCCGGATTGATCGCCATGGTGCTGGAAGTCGGCATCAGCAGCGTGTAACCGTCGGGTTTGGATTTGGCGACGATCTCGGCGCCTATCATGCCGTTCGCGCCGCCGCGATTGTCGACGATCACCGACTGGCCGAGGAGTTCGGTGAGCTTGCGCGACAGATGGCGCGCGGTGATATCGGTCGGCCCGCCGGCGGCGAACGGCACGACGATGCGGACCGGGGCTTTCGGCGCCCATTGGGCGTGCGCGGCAAGCGGCGCCCAGCACGCCAGCGCGACGGCAAAAACGCGAATTTGCATGGTGTTTCCTCCTCGCTGGAATTCTCAGCATAGCACGGTGCCAAGCCGGGGAGCGGAGCTGGGACAGGCGTGCCTGTGTTAACATGATTTCCCGCGTGCCGCACCGGCAGCGACGCGCATTTCGCACCTCCGGGGGAGTGAGCCATGAAGTGGACCCGCATCGGCGTCGCCGTCCTGGCGGCCGGCCTGTTTCAGGCCGCGCACGCGCAGACCGATTATCCGGGCAAACCGATCCGCATGGTGCTGGGTTTTCCTCCCGGCGGAATTTCCGACGTGCTGGCGCGTGCGATCGGCGCCAAAATGTACTCGGCCATGGGACAGCAGGTCCTGGTGGACAACCGTGCCGGCGCCGGCACCACGATCGCTTCCGACATCGTCGCCAAGGCGCCGGCGGACGGTTACACGCTGTTCATGCAGGACATCACCACGCACGCGATCAATGCGAGCCTGTACCGCAAGCTGCCGTACGACTCCATCAGGGATTTCACGCCGGTCGCGCTGGTGGCGACGACGCCGTTGATGCTGCTGGTTCACCCCTCGCTGCCGGCCAGGTCGCTGAAGGAGCTGATCGCGCTGGCAAAATCGAAACCGGGCCAGATCGTCTACGCGTCATCCGGCAACGGCACCATCCTGCATCTTTCGATGGAACGGCTCAAATCGATGGCCGGCATCGACATGGTGCACGTGCCGTACAAAGGCAGTGCGCCCGCTGTGCAGGCGCTGCTGGGCGGGGAGGTGGCGGTGTCGTTTTCGACCATGCCGCCGGCGCTGCCGAACGTGAAAGCCGGCAAGTTGCGCGCTCTTGGGGTAACCACGGCACGCCGCGTTGCCGCCGCGCCCGCCGTGCCGACGATCAACGAGGCAGGCCTCAAGGACTATGAAATGGTGCTCTACAGCGGCGTCATCGGGCCGGCGGGCTTGCCGCGCGACATCGTCGGCAAGCTCAACGCCGAGCTTGCAAAAATCGTGAATTCGGCGGATTTCAGGCAAACGCTCTCAACCCTAGGCGCCGACCCGGTTACCGCGACGCCTGAGCAGTTCGCGACGCATCTGCGCTCGGATATCGAAAAGCTGGGCGCAATCGTGAGAGCGGTCGGCGCGCACGTGGATTAAACCGATGAAACCGCAGATGAACGCAGATGGACGCCGATAAAAATCTTGACGAAAACTCATGCGCCCGAAATATGAAAGCCCGGGTTGGAATGGATGCGTAGCGGGGCCGTCAAAGAACGCGGTTCGCATTTTTGCTGTAAT
>JAHFRL010000119.1 GCA_023266235.1 Betaproteobacteria bacterium | reverse complement strand
GTCGTAAATCTGCCCCGCGCCGAGCGGCGTGCCGATCGCGCGCAGCTCATCGCCGGTCGAAAAGAACGCGACGCGCAGCTTGCGGTAAACGGCGACCTCACCGATGCCAAGCGAGGCAATCAACCCGATGTCGGCGGGGCGCAGCAGCAGGCCGCGCTTGAGCGCGACCTGCCCGACTTTCAGGTCTTCGCCGGCGCGGCGCAGGTTTTGCCCCTGCCTGTGGCCGCCGCCGATTTTGACATTGTCGCCTGCGGCTGCGACGTGCTCCTGCATCACGATAGTGTCGGTGCCGGCCGGCACCACACCACCGGTCATGATGCGCACGCATTCGCCGGCCTTGAGCTGGCCCTGGAACGGCATGCCGGCGAATGCGGTGCCGGCGACCCTGAGCGTGACTTCACCATCGGTTTTGAGGTCGGAGAAGCGCGCGGCATAGCCGTCCATTGCCGAATTGTCGTGCACCGGCACGTCGAGCGGGGAGATCACGTCCTCGGCCAGCACGCGGTTAAGCGCAGCGCGGATATTGAGCCGTTCCACGGCAGACACCGGAGTCAGGAAACGGGCGATGAACTCGCGTGCCTTGGCGACCGGCAGCGAGTTCGGGTCGTAGTCGTCGGCGCAGCTCAGCTCGCGCAGTGATTTCACGGGATCGTTCATCGGGGCCTCGACAATAAGCGCTGCAGCGCGCCAATTTTACCTGATTGGGGCGACGGTCATTTCCGTCATTTCGTGCATCGATACGAGGATATTGGTGGAGCGGCTCCCGCTGTCTGGGTAGAATTGCGGCTTGGCGCCATGAAGACGATGCTCAGGACAATCTGCTTGCTGCTGGCAGTGCTTGCCTCGGCGGCCCACGCGCAGGGCCGCGACATCCGGCTTGCAACCACCACCAGCACCGAGAACTCGGGTCTGCTGAATGTGATCCTGCCAATGTTCGAAGCAAAATACGGCGGCAAGGTACGCGTGATTTCCGTCGGCACCGGCGCTGCGCTCAAACTGGGTGAAAACGGCGATGCCGACGTGGTGCTGGTGCACGCGCGGCCGCTCGAGGACAGGTTCATGGCCGCGGGTTTTGGTTCGCTGCGCAAGGACGTTATGTACAATGACTTCATCATCGTCGGACCGCAGCGCGACCCCGCCGGCGTGCGCGGCGCAAAGGACGTGATCGCCGCGATGAAAAAAATCAGCGCGAGCGGCGCCAGGTTCGTTTCGCGCGGCGACGAGTCGGGCACCCACCAGATGGAAAAGGATTACTGGAAAGGCGCCGGTATTGCGCCGCACGGAGCGTGGTACCTGGCGACGGGACAGGGCATGGGGCAGGTTTTGACCATGACCGCGCAACTCGAGGGCTACACGCTGACCGACCGCGCCACGTATGCCGCCTACAAGGACAAGACCGGGCTCGAGACGCTGGTCGAGGGCGACCCGAAGATGTTCAATCCCTACGGCGTCATCGTCGTCAACCCGCAGCGCCATCCGCACATCAATCACGCCGGGGCGCTGGCGTTCGCGAATTGGCTGACCTCGGTCGAAGGGCAGAACGCGATCGAGGCATTCAGGATCAACGGCGTGCAGATGTTCTTTCCGGGCACCGGAAAGTAGCGCGCCGTGGATCTGTTCGAACCCACCCGGCAGGCGTTTCACCTGTTGCTCACCGGTGATTCCGAACTCTGGCGCGTCATCTGGCTGTCGCTGTGGGTCTCGGTCCTCGCGATTGTCCTGACGGCGCCGCCGTGCATCGCGTTCGGCTTTGTCCTCGCCAAACGGCAATTTGCGGGCCGGCGCGGGGTCGTGGTGCTGCTACAGGCGCTGCTGTCGTTTCCGACCGTGGTGATCGGCCTGGTGATCTACATGCTGCTGTCGCGCCGCGGCCCGCTCGGCGCATTCGAGCTGCTGTTCACGCCGTGGGCGATCATGGTCGGCTACATGGTGATCGCGCTTCCGATTCTGACGGTATTCACCGTATCGGCGGTCCAGGGTGCGGATCCGCGGCTGTATGAGACCGCGCGCAGCCTCGGCGCGGGACGGCGCCGCGCCGCGCTGACGACGCTGTGGGAGGTGCGCTTTGCGGTGATGGCGGGGATCGTGAACGCGTTCGGGCGCGTGGTCTCCGAGGTCGGCTGCGCGCTCCTGGTGGGCGGCAATATCGCCGGCATCACGCGCAACATTCCGACGGCAATCGCGCTGGAGACTTCGAAAGGCGAGTTCGCACAGGGCATCGCGCTCGGTTTTGTCCTGATCGCCGTCGCGATCGGCATCAACGTCGCGCTCGCCTGGCTCCAGGGCAGGGGAGGTCTCGAGTGAGCGCGCCGCTATTCTCGGTGGAAGGGCTCGTGAAAAGATTCGGTGAACGCGTGCTGCTCGATGACGCGCGGCTCGAGCTGGAGGCGGGCAGCGGCTACGTTCTCACCGGGGCCAATGGCACCGGCAAGACCACGCTGCTGCGCGTCATTGCCGGTCTCGAGCCGGCGGAGCGGGGGCGGCTCGCTTTTCGCGCGCAGGCCTGCGCGGTGCCGGAATACCCGGAGGCGTGGCGGCGCGAGATCGTCTATGTGCATCAGCAGCCGTATCTGTTCCGCACCAGCATAGAAAAGAACCTCGATTATGGTCTGGCACGGCGCGGCATGCCGCGCGCCGAGCGCGCGGCGCGCGTGCGCGAGGCGCTGGCATGGGCCGGTCTCGCCGACCGGCGCGAGGTGCCGCCGCACAAGCTCTCAGGCGGCGAGACGCAGCGCGCAGCTCTCGCGCGCGCCAAGGTGCTCGACCCTACGCTGCTGCTGCTCGACGAGCCGACCGCGAATCTCGATGGCGATGCGCGCAGGCAGGTGCTGGAACTGGTCACGGCGTTGTGCATCGAAAAGCACACGGTGGTGGTCGCGAGCCACGATCCCGAGATCACCCGGCTGGCGATCCTGAACCGGCTTTATATTTCTGACCGGCGCATCGAAGCCGATGACTGAAACCGCCGGCTGGTAAACTGTGCGCCGATGAAGATCTTTGGCATTGCCGGTTTTTCCGGCTCGGGCAAAACGACGCTAATCGAAAAACTGATCCCGCAGTTCACCGCGCGCGGCATCAGGGTTTCGCTGGTCAAGCACGCGCACCATACCTTCGATGTCGACCAGCCGGGCAAGGATTCGTATCGCCACCGGCATGCCGGCTGCAACGAGGTGCTGGTCACGTCATCGCGGCGCTGGGTACTGATGCACGAATTGCGCGGCGCGCCCGAGCCGGCGCTGCGTGACCACCTGCAGCATATCGCGCCGTGCGATCTGCTGCTGGTGGAGGGCTTCAAGCGCGAACCCATTCCCAAGCTCGAGGTCTATCGCGCCGCGGTCGGCGAACCAAACCTCTTTCCGCATGACCCTGACATCGTCGCGGTTGCGAGCGATGCGCATCTTGACACACAACTGCCGCAGTTCGATCTCAATGATACAACGGCGATCACCGGGTTCATCCTGCTGCAGACCGGGCTCAATGCACGCTGAGACGTTTTGTTTTGCGCGCCGCCGGCGCATACTATTCGCATGGTGACTGTTATTTACTTCGCCCGCTTACGCGAGGCCCTCGGGCGTGGCTCGGAACAGATCGCGCTGCCTGCCGATGTGCGCGATCTCGCGGCATTGCGGCAGATGCTGCGCAGGCGCGGCGGCGCGTGGGCTCAAGAGCTGGCAGACAATAAGCCGGTGCGGGCCGCGGTGAACCAGGATATGGCGCACGGAGATACCCCTATCGGTGATGGCGATGAGATTGCCTTTTTCCCTCCAGTGACGGGAGGCTGAGGTGCCGGTACGCATTCAAAGCGAAGACTTCGACGCGGGACATGAAATCGCCACGCTGCGGCGGGGTAATCAGCAGATCGGCGCGATTGCGAGCTTCATTGGCGTAGTGCGCGACACCAATGACGGCGACCGCGTTGCCGAGATGACGCTCGAGCACTATCCGGGCATGACTGAAAAATCAATTGCCGCCATCATCGACCAGGCCAAAGCGCGCTGGCGCATTTTCGATGCGCTGGTGGTGCATCGGGTGGGGCTTCTCAAGCCGCTGGATCAGATCGTGCTCGTAGTCGTGACCAGCGGCCACCGCGGCGATGCGTTCGCGGCATGCGAGTTCATCATGGATTACCTGAAGACGCGCGCGCCGTTCTGGAAGAAGGAGCAGACCGCCGAGGGTGAGCAGTGGGTCGAGGCGCGTGCGAGCGATGACATTGCTGCGGAACGCTGGCGCCTCAAGGGCTGAGCGCGGCAGACGGCGGGCCACACCCGCGGTGCGCGTCCGACCCCGGCCCCGGATCCGGATACTGTTCGGGACGGCGATTGCGATCGGCCACGGCAAGGCCGACCTATTGCAGGCGATCGGGCAGTGACGGCAACGGAAATCGTCATCCTGGCAGCCGCGTTCTTCGTGGTGGCGACGCTTTACACCACGGTCGGGCATGCGGGCGCGTCGGGTTATCTGGCGACGATGGCGCTGGTCGGAGTTGCGCCCGACGTCATGCGGCCGACCGCGCTCGCATTGAATATCCTGGTTGCAGCAATCACGGTCTACCGCTTCCGCCGCGCGCGCTATTTTTCCTGGGACGCGCTGTGGCCGTTCCTGCTGGGCTCGGTGCCGCTCGCGGGGCTGGGCGGCGCAATGCGGTTGCCGCCGGGCACGTATTATGTGCTGCTGGGGGCGGTATTGCTGGCGTCGGCCGCCATGCTGGTGTGGCGCGTATACGGGACCGGGTTCCGGCGCGATGATGCCGGAGTTTCGATAAAGAAGGCGGCCGCGGTGCCACTCGGCGCGCTCATCGGCATGCTGTCGGGGCTGACCGGCACCGGCGGCGGCATCTTCCTGAGCCCGGTCATCCTGTTGCTGGGCTGGGCTGGCCCCAAGACGACAGCGGGCATTTCGGCGCCGTTCATTCTCGTCAATTCCGTGGTGGCGCTGGTTGCGGGATCCGTTGGCGCCGGCGCATTGCCCGCCGAGTTGCCGTGGCTCGCGGCAGCAGCAGTTGCCGGGGCGCTGGTGGGCACCTGGTTGGGCTTGCGCAAATTGTCGCAGCGGGGGCTCGTGACCACGCTGGCAGTCGTCATGCTGGTCGCCGCAGGCAAGCTATTCGGCACGGCCTGACGTCGTGCGGGATTGATACCGAGTTGCGGCGCGCAGGGGTTCAGCGCACCACGGTAACGGCGCAGTGCGCGTAGTGCATGAGCTGTTTCGAAACCGAGCCCAGCCGTACCAATGGTTGATCATCCGGGACGACACCGCGCCCCAAGTTGGTAGAACCGGTGTAATTCCCGCGCCTGCAAATTGCCTTGTATATTGATCGCGTATACACGTAACCGGGGTTCCGCTTCTCGAGGACTGGACCACCTGCAACCGAGTATCAGATGAAATCCTCTCCAGCTATTCCCCGCAGTATCTGGATGCTCGGCTTCGTGAGCTTGTTCATGGACGTTTCCTCCGAGCTGATTCATAGTCTGCTGCCCGTTTTCATGGTGTCAAGCCTGGGCGCGACCGCTCTTGTCGTCGGATTGGTCGAAGGCGTCGCCGAAGCGACCGCACTCATCGTGAAAGTATTTTCCGGCACGCTCAGCGATTATCTCGGAAAGCGCAAAGTTCTGGCCGTGTTCGGCTATAGCCTGGGCGCGGTTTCCAAGCCCATTTTCGCGCTTGCAATCTCGGTGCATTGGGTATTCGTCGCCCGTTTTATGGATCGCATAGGCAAGGGAATACGCGGCGCTCCCCGCGATGCCCTGGTTGCGGACCTGACCGCACCGGAGATAAGGGGAGCCGCCTACGGCCTGCGTCAATCGCTGGATACCGTTGGAGCCTTTCTTGGCCCTCTGCTCGGTGTCGGATTGATGCTGCTTTGGGCAGGCGACTTCAGGACGGTATTCTGGTTTGCGGTCGTCCCGGCCGTTTGCTGCCGGTGGCGTATTCACCCTGGCGCGTTTCAGCGAAGCATTTCTCATCTTGCGCGCTCAGCAGCAGGGCTTGGGGGATACGTACGCGCCGCTGGTGCTGGTGACTATGAATGTCGTTTACGCACTGGCAGCCTATCCGATGGGGAAACTCGCCGACCGTATGAGTGACTCAACCTTGTTGGGGGTCGGGCTCGTGGTGTTGATCCTCGCAGACCTTGTGTTGGCGCGGGCGCAGGGACTTACGATGGTGGCGATAGGCGTGGCGTTATGGGGTTTGCACATGGGGATGACCCAGGGCTTGCTGGCAACAATGGTGGCTGGTACTGCGCCGGCACATCTACGGGGAACTGCTTTCGGTTTTTTCAACCTTGCCAGCGGCATCGCGATGCTGATCGCGAGCGTGCTTGCGGGTTTGCTGTGGGACGAGTTCGGAGCCGCCGTTACGTTTTACGCCGGCGCCGTGTTCTCTTTGCTTGCTTTCATGATGCTGGTGCTCAGAAGGACCGATCAAAAATCACGTTGTGCATAGGGTGGGAGCGCGGTCGGGAATTACCACCTTGCTGGAATCTCACAAGACCGCCGGTGCTGATTATACAATTCGCAAACGATTCGCTGCATCGATAGCCTTCGCTCTTTGAAGCCCCGCTCATAGGAGAACACATGGAAACGTGCATTCAGTCCGTTCGTGCCCGGGAAATCCTCGATTCCCGCGGCAATCCCACTCTCGAGGTGGATATGGTTCTCAAAGGCGGCGCGATGGGGCGTGCGGCCGTCCCTTCGGGTGCCTCTACCGGCGTGCATGAAGCGGTGGAGCTGCGCGACGGCGACGCGAGGCGCTATGGCGGTAAGGGCGTGAGAAACGCTGTCGGAAACGTCAACGGCGCCATCGCCGCCGCGATCCAGGGCATGGATGCTCTGGAGCAGGGGGCGGTGGACCGGGCCATGCTGACACTGGATGGAAGCTCCCACAAGGAAAAGCTCGGCGCCAACGCCATTCTCGGGGCGAGCTTGGCGGTGGCGCGCGCCGCTTCGGTTGCCTGCAACCTGCCTCTGTTTCGCTACCTGGGCGGAGCGGCGGCCTGCCGCCTGCCAGTGCCCATGTTCAATATCCTTAATGGCGGTGTCCATGCCAACTGGCAAGGCACCGACTTGCAGGAATTCATGATCGCACCGGTGGGCGCGCCCAACTTCGCCGAAGCCCTGCGTTGGGGCTCGGAGATCTACCACGGCCTGAAGAAGGTGCTCAAGGACGGCGGCTATTCCACCGGCGTGGGCGATGAGGGCGGTTTCGCGCCGGTCTTGAAGCGCAACGCCGATGCGGTGGCACTGATCCTCAAGGCCATCGAAGGCGCTGGCTACCGGCCGGGCGAGGATGTCGTGCTGGCCTTGGACCCGGCCTCCAGCGGCTTCTTCGAGGAGGGCGTCTATCACCTGCGCACCGAGGGCCGCAAAGTGGGCGCCGAGGAGATGGTGGCGATGTACGCCGACTGGGTGGCGAAATATCCGATCGCGGTGCTGGAGGACGGATTGGCCGAAGATGATTGGGCGGGCTGGAAACTGCTCAACCGGGAACTGGGTGACAAGATCGAACTGGTGGGGGATGACCTGTTCGTCACCAACGTGGAGCGCATCGCACGGGGCATCAAGGATAACGTGGCGAATGCCGTGCTTATCAAACTCAACCAGATCGGCAGCCTGACCGAAACGAATGCAGCAGTGCGGCTTGCCTATGAAGCGAACTGGGGCGCCATGGTGTCCCACCGCAGCGGCGAGACGGTGGACAGTTTCATCGCCGATCTCACCGTAGCTCTCGGCACCGGCCATCTGAAGACTGGCGCGCCGTGTCGCGGCGAGCGGGTGGAGAAGTACAATCAGTTGATGCGCATCGAGGAAGCGCTGGGCGATTCGGCGGTGTATGCCGGGCACAGGGCTTTCGTGAGGTGAGCGGAGGATTCGACAGGATGTTGACAGAGAATCCGATCGACCCTATCCTATTTAGAAATCCCAGGCGATGGAGTTCGCCGGTTTAACCGCCCTCGGGCTGATGACTCCTCTTTTTTCCAGCGTCGGAAAGGAGGAGAAATCTTGCAGTCAGCCTATCCCAGAAAATCCTGCTGCAGCCGCTTCGCGTTAGTGCTTTTGGCGGCGCGTCAGAAGAGCCGCCATCCAACCCGGCTCGCAACAGCGGCACATCTCCCTTGAGCTTCGACAGCATCCTGTTCGAAGGATCTGACGACGGCAACAGAGGGGAAACGCTCGAGGCGCCGGCCTTCTTTCGCGATTTGAATCTCGACCAGATCGTCGACGCCATCACAGCCGGCCGGCAGGAATACGATCTCAAGCCTTTCTTCTACACGCGCCTGACCGATGTCGCCGCAGTCGCGTATCGCCACGAAATCATGCGCGACCTCGAAAATGAGGCCCTGTTCCAGAGCATCAAGGCCTTTTCAAGGCAGATGCGCGCAATGCGCCAGCATCTAACCGCCGCGGAAAAGCTCTACTACAAATACCATAAGCAAGGATGGTTTTTGGACACGGTGGAAATCTATTGTGAAGCCGTCGAAAACCTGCTGCGCGACCTGCACCAGGCCGGTCCGCATTCGCGCGGCCTGCTGGCTTTCCGGGAGTATCTGGCGGAGTATGCCGAATCCGGCCAGTTCAGAGCGCTCTTGCAGGAAGCGAAAAAGCTGAAGTCCGGGCTGGCGGCCATCAGATACTGCCTGCTCATCAAGGGCAGCAGCATCACGGTGCGCCACTACGCGTCTGAAATCGATTACAGTGCGGCGGTCGAGGACACGTTCAAGAAATTTAGGCAGGGCGCCGTGAAGGACTACAGGGTCAAGTTTCCGGCCTCCGGCATGAACCACGTCGAAGCGCAGGTGCTAGACCGGGTCGCCTTGTTAAATCCCGATGTATTCAACGCGCTCGATGATTACTATACGCGATACGGAAGCTATCTCGAGAAGACGATCGCCGATTTCGACCGGGAGATTCAGTTCTACATCGCCTATCTGGAGTACGCAGAAGCATTCAAACGCGCCGGACTCAAATTCTGCTATCCGCAACTCTTGGACAAGTGCAAGAACGTCAGCAATGGGGAAGGCTTCGATCTGGCGCTGGCTCGCAAGCTCATCGGCGAAAAATCGCCTGTCGTCTGCAACGATTTCTTCCTGAGTGGCAAGGAGCGGATCCTCGTTGTCACCGGTCCGAACCAGGGCGGAAAGACGACGTTCGCCCGCATTTTCGGGCAGTTGCACTATCTGGCGAGCCTGGGCTGCCCCGTCCCGGGCACGGAAGCCCGACTTTTCCTCTTTGACCGCCTCTTTGCGCACTTTGAGAAAGAGGAGGACATCACGACGCTGCGAGGCAAACTGCAGGACGATCTGGTCAGGATTCGTCGCATTCTCGACCAAGCCACGCCGAACAGCGTCATCGTCATCAACGAGATTTTCTCATCTACAACTCTGAAGGACGCGTCTACCTGGGCAGAAATGTGATGGAGAGAATAGCTCAACTGGATGCGCTATGCGTCTGCGTCACCTTTCTGGATGAACTCGCTTCGTTGAACGAGAAAACCGTCAGCGCCGTCGCCATGATCGTGCCCGACAATCCGACGTTGCGAACGTACCGGATTGAAAGAAAACCGGCCGATGGACTTTCATACGCTCTGGCGCTTGCCGAAAAGCACCGGCTTACCTACGAGCGTCTGAAGGAACGGATGAAGCGATGAAAGCGCACCTGATGTATCGCGACGGTGACTTCGACCCGCAACCGAAGTTGCCGTCGAACGAACCGGCGCTGACACAGGATCTGGAATTGAACACATTGTTGAACGCCATGGCGCGTGGCGACGAATTCCTGTTTCAAGTGGCAAAGCAAGCCGTCTTGTCGGGTCTGCGCGATGATCTGGACACCATTCTTTACCGTCAGGATATCCTCAGGGACTGCCTGCGGAACGATTCCGTGGTCAGAAGCATCCACGATATCGCGGTTAAAACGATCGAGAGCAGGAGAAAGCATTGGTGGGGTATCTCCAGCAGCTTTCCTGGCTCGATACTGCATTCGGCGGTCGAGCTGGTACAGATGTTCATGGGCATGCTCGGGAAACTGAAACTCATCGCCGATGCACATTCCGATAAATTCGAGTCAGACGGTTTCACGGCTTTTTTCACGATGCTGAAGACAGAATTGGCGGATGAATATTTTGCCGGCGTCCAGCGTCATCTCAAGGAACTGAAGTTCCGCGAAGGCGTCCTGGTGAGCGCTGAACTGGGGAAAGGCAACCAAGGCACCAACTACGTACTGCGCAAAGCCCTGGGCACAAAGCCGGGCTGGCTCCAGCGGATCTTCAAGCGAGGATCGTCCGCTTTCACCTTTCGCATCCATGAGCGCGACGAGGCCGGCGCCCGGGCGCTGTCGGAACTCCGGGACCGGGGTATTCATCTGGTGGCGAATGCGCTCGCCCAGTCCGCGGATCACATTCTGAGCTTCTTCGTCATGCTGCGGACGGAGCTGGCGTTCTACGTCGGTTGCCTGAACTTGCATGGCCGGCTTGCCCAGAAGGGCGAGCCGGTGTGCTTTCCCGTTCCCGCACCGCCCGGCGTTCGCCGTCATTCTTGCGTCGGACTGGGCGATGTCTGTCTCGCTCTCAACATTGAACAACGTGTCGTGGGCAACAGCTTGGATGCCGACGGCAGGAACCTCGTGATTATTACTGGCGCTAATCAAGGTGGCAAATCCAGCTTTCTCCGCAGCATCGGCCTCGCGCAGTTGATGATGCAGTGCGGCATGTTCGTGGCGGCCGAGTCTTTCAGTGCCGATCTGTGCCGCGGGCTTTTCACGCACTACAAGCGCGAAGAAGACGCCACCATGAAAAGCGGCAAATTCGATGAAGAACTCAGCCGGATGAGCGATATCGTCAACGCGTTGACGCCGCATTCGATGCTGCTATTCAACGAGTCGTTCGCCGCGACCAACGAAAGGGAGGGTTCCGAGATTGCGCGGCAAATCGTCCGAGCTCTAATGGAAACATCCGCCAAGGTCTTCTTCGTGACGCATTTGTACGAATTCGCGCATGGCCTGTCCGAGCAGAAGATGGACAATGCCCTCTTCCTGCGCGCCGAAAGACATGCCGACGGCAGGCGGACCTTCAAGTTGCTCGAAGGCGAGCCGTTGCAGACCAGCTTTGGCGCGGACTTGTATGAAGAGATATTCGGCGGCGCAGCAGCGAGAGATGGGGTAGGATGACTGGAGTGCCAGCACGCTCTTTCAAAATCGGCGCAATTATCAAGCCTTGAGTCCGAGCCACTTTTCCATCAGTTTCCCTGCCGGGCCCTTTTCACCGATGAAGCGAACAAACGTGTGGCGGCATTTTCTGCACTTTGCCCACGCGACGCCGGCCACACCCGACGGCATCTCGTAAACCTCTTTTCGGATTACGCGTCGCCTTCCGCCGCACGAAGGGCAGAAGACGAATTTTGGAAATGATAGTTCCATAGGCAGCTCCTTTCTACGGCTCGCTTCGCGTCGCCGGCCAAGGTGATGATCGCTGTTTGTGTCAATCTGTCGCTGGAGGGCGCCTCGGCAACTTGATCGCGAGAAACAAGGGTATCGAGATTAACTGTATCGCCACGGAGAACGCGATCAACGATTCAATGGAAATATCGTAAAGCACTCCCATGGCTGCGCTCCCCAGAAACCAGAACACCCCGAAGCCTGTGTTGAACGCGCCGTAGGCCATACCGCGGCGGTCGACCGGCGTCAGATCCGCCACTGCGGCGCGCATGATGGATTCCTGCGCCCCCATCCCGATCGCCCAGAGAACGACCCCGGCCAGCGCGATCGAGAAGTTGCCAAGAAAGGCGAGCGGCGCAAAGAGCGCGGAAACGGCTGCGGCAAACACCAGAATCACTATGCCTCTGCGGTCGTACCAATAACCGAAGAGCAAGGCGGTCAGGCCATCTACCCCCATCGCAATTGCGTAGAAGATGGGTATCCACTCTTCGGATAACACTTTTTGTTTTTCGAAGTGATATGCCAGCAGCGGAAAATCGGCATAGCCTGCAGCAACACAGGATGCCGCTGCCAGGTATATCCAGAACGCCCGTGGAAACCCTTTCGCGGCAAGCTGGGGCTTGATGGACTCCAGCTCGCGGGGGTGCGGATAAAGCGCCCGCGCTACGAGCAGCACAGTGAGCGCGAGTATCGCCGGCACCAGGAGGATCGCAAAACCGGTTTGATAGGTACCCTTGTAATAGAGCACCGCCGCAACGATCAATGGCCCCGTCATGGCACCGGTTTGATCGAGCGCTTCATGCAGGCCAAATCCCCATCCGCGCCCGGTCAACGTCGTGGCATGCGAAAGCATCGCATCGCGCGCAGGCGTGCGGATCGCCTTGCCTGCGCGTTCGAGGATAATCAAAACGGAAGCGGCCTGCCAGTTGCCTGCCAGCGCAAGCAACGGCACGGCAAGAAGATTGATGGCGTATCCGGCAATCGTTATCGCCCAATAGCGGCCGGTGCGGTCCGCAAGATAGCCGGACACAAGCCGTATTGCATAACCGATCAGCTCACCGAACCCCGCGACGATGCCGACCACCGTGCCGCTCGCTCCGAGCACGGCGAGGTAGGGACCGGTTACGCCGCGCGCGCCTTCGTAAGTCATGTCGGCGAACAAGCTCACGACGCCCACCAGGACGACGAACTTAAGCGCTCTCGCTTTGCTGATGTCCATTATTTCTCCGATCGATTGCGTCGAGCGTCAGCGCAAATCCACCAAGCCGCCGGAAAATCGGCATATCGCTTGTTCCCATGCTGATGCCTCGGATCCGGCCTGCTCGGGCCGCGCATGGCGGATCGCCTACGGTAAGCCGGAGGGATGATTCGATTGCCGCGACCGATCTTTCAGGGGAGTGATAAGCCTCGCCGGTGGACAATGCGGCATCGAGGCGGCTCGCCGCAGATTCCAGCGCGCGTTGATGCATTGCGAGCAGCGGCTGAAGACCCTTCGCAGGCGTCCTTTGCATAAGAACAGAGCGCAAGCCGGCTGCCCGATAGGCGAGTGACGGCATGAGACGCATCTTTTTTGCCGCGCCGCATGAGCGAGTTCTATTCACGCAACGTGGCAACCAGGCGCAGCGGATGGCGCAATAGGTCGAGCGCTGCGCTGATATCCGGCACGGCAATGTCCGCTGCCATTAATGTTTCGACAGCGACGCCCTCCCTGCCAATTACCGCGATGCCTAACGCGGCAACTTTCAGCATGAGGCAGTCGTTGCGACCATTTCCGATGCACACGCACTTGTCGAACCCGAGCTTTTCGACATAAGCGAGTTTGCTGTCGGCTTGCTGCGCACTTTCGAGCACCAGGATCTCGCATTGGATACCCTCCAGGGCCGCACGCGCTTTGCCAAAGGTGTCTGCGGTTACGACATGAATCCGCAATTGCTTTCCCAAATCATCTAGACGACCCCTCACGCCCACGCACAGAACTCCATCGAATGCGAGCGTGCCGTTGTAATCGAGTACCAGATGCTCGAGGTGAAGGATCTTGTACGTCGGAACTACGATCTGCAGCATTGCAAGCTCTCCGCGCTCCGGTTTTAGCGAAATCAATCCGTTAACGCCAAGCGGCAATAATCAGAAACACCACCAGGGTCAGCAGCACATATGCAACATAGGCGTTGAGGCGGCCGTGGTGCATCGCCGCCAGACCGCGTGCCAATCTCATCGCCGCGTTATTCGCCGGATGCACCATAAAACGATCCACGATATGCACGGCCGACTGCTCGCGGCGGATTGCCATGCGGAAATGCTCCGCCACTGTCTCGCTCGTGTCCTCAACCGTCGTCGGTCGGAAAATCGCATCGAAAATCACCCGCACCGGATTGGAAAAGCCCGTCGCCGTGTAGGTCATCTCCGGCAACAATCGCCGCACCCCACCGTCCCAGCGCTCGCGCCGCGCCAACTTCCGACCGCGCGTCAGCCACAAACGAATGATCATGTAAGTCAAAACCAGCAAAATGATCAGCGCTACCAACATGTAGGAAGTGGACATCGCGAAGACCACCGGATTCTCCGTCCCGCCGCGATGCATCACCACCAGACCGCGTCCGGGCAAAACATCCTGCCCTACCTGCGCGCCAAGATCGTGAAACTCATCGACGAACGCGGGCGGCAGAGTCTCGTGCGCCGCGTTCGACGCAAAGAACGGTGGCACCAGGGCATCGGCGCTCGCATTGGTCCAAGGCTGCAATTCACGATTCAATTCCGGAATCACATAGGTCGGCAGCACGCCCAGCAGCAGACATAGCACGGCTAGGAACACCATCGGCACGGTGGACGAGCTTCGCGCCTCGATGGCTTTCGCCGCTCCTTCGGAGCGCGACATGCCGAGAAAGCCCATCGCAAACATTTTCACAAAGCATGTCACCGCCAGCGCCGCCGTTAGCGCCAATCCCGCGCCGCACAAGGCGAAAACGATTTTCACCGGCGTCGAAGGCAGTTCAGCGGAGCGCAGCATGGTCTGCAGCGTGAGCCATTCGCTGACGAAGCCGTTGAAAGGCGGCAGCGCGGAAATTGCCAGCGCGCCGACCAGGACCGCACCCGCCGTCCACGGCATCGCGCGCGCCAATCCGCCGAGCCGGTTCAGATCTCGAGTGCCGGCACGATCATCCACCGTTCCCGCGCCGAGAAACAACAGCGCCTTGTATATCGAATGATTGATCATATGATAAAAGGCCGCAATGAAGGCAATGCCTGCCAGATCGGACCGACCATAGGCCGTGAAAATGAGACCCGCGCCCAGACCGACAGTTACGATTCCGATGTTTTCAATGGAGCTGTGGGCGAGCATGGCTTTGAGGTCGTTTTCGGTGGTGGCGTATAAAATTCCCACCAACGCCGAAATAGTCCCGACGACGAGCACGACCACGCCGGCGCCGACCATGTTGACGGGCACGATATCGAGATTCAGGCGAATGATGCCGTAAAGACCCAGATTCAGAATCACACCGGAAAGAATCGCCGACACGTTCGCCGGCGCCGCCGGATGCGCGCGGGGAAGCCACGTATTGACGGGCACCAGGCCCGCTTTGACGCCGAAGCCGAAGAACGTCAGCAGAAAAACGAGCCAGCGCGCGACTGGCCCCAGGTCCGCGCC
>JAHFRL010000118.1 GCA_023266235.1 Betaproteobacteria bacterium | reverse complement strand
CCGGCAGAATCCGCCGCGCGAGCGTGGACGTCGAGGACCGGGTCTGGTTCGGCATCTACGACCGCGGCGTGATCGGCTATATCGATCCGAAGAACGGCCAGGTCACCGAAGAGAAGCTGCCGCTCAATATCTCGCGGCCATACGATCCTCAGGGCGACTACGAAGGCACCGTCTGGTTCGGCGACGACGGCCAGGGCGGGGCCACGATCCGCTACAATCCGAAGACGCGCGAGTTCAGCTATTACCCGACGCCGCAGGTGGCGGATCAACCGAAGATCGAAATCACGCGCGACGGCGCGATCTGGTACTGCCCGCGGTCGGGCGCCGAGCCCGGCGTCGGCGTGCTCTATCCCGACGTTTCGAAGGTTACGACACTCGGCGCGTATTACCTGGACCTGGACTCCATCAGTTCGCGGCGGGCCATCCGGAATAAACTCACCCGCCAGGCGGCCCAGTAAGTTTTATCCCGGGGGCAGCCCGGGAGCTGGTGACTATTGCGGGTGGCCTTACGAGCCCCAGCGCTCGATCTGCCCGCGGTCCAGTCTCACGCGCTCGCCAACCTGCAAGTCGGAGGCGCCGACCTTTTCCACCACCCGGAAATCGCCGTCGTCCATGCGCACCGTGTATTCGTAACGCGTGCTGTTGATGCGGTTCTGCCATTCCCGGTTGCCGACCGAGCCGACATACGAATCGTCTTTGTTGCGGCCGGGGCCCATCGGAATAAAGATCACGAGCCCGACGGGTGACTCGGGCCCCAGGCCGGGGGTCGCTCCCGGGCGCGCTTGCTGGACCTCCCGGATCGAATTGATGACGCCGCACGCCTTGCAGCGCATGACGACGCTGACGCCGCCGTCCGGCAGCGGCGTCGTGCCGGCGGGCTGCGCGAGCACCTGCGGCAGGGCCGCGAGCGACAGGACCGCGGCGGCCGCGGCGAACTGGCGCGGCACGGCGCTTACTCCGGGACCTGCTGCAGATAGTACAGCGCGGAGAGCAGCACGCTCGGCTGCCCGAACCGCCCCAGCCAGCGCTCGTAGACGCGGCTGATGTCGCCGGAGCGGAAAACTTCCGCCAGGCTGCGATTGACCGCGAGCCGGAAGCCCGCGTCATCGCGCGGCAGCGGTAGCGCGTAAGGCTCGACCGAGAAATCTTCGTCGATGAGCCGCAGCGGCCGCGGCGACCCGGTCGAAGCGAGCGCGTTCAGCAGCAGGAAACGATCCGAGGCAAAGGCATCGGCGCGCCCTTCGGCGAGCAGGGCGAGCCCCTGCTCGCGGCTGTCGACCCCGATCACCTCGGCTTTCACATTGTCCCTCGCGAGCGCGGCCGCGAGCGCGCTCTCGGTCGTGGTGCCGCGAATGACGGCAATGCGTTTGCCGCCGGCGTCCGTGATGCGCCTGATGCCGGAATCGGCCGCCGCCAGCAGGCTCGCGCCGTCGATGAAAGTCATCAGGCTGAAGTCGACGAGTTGCTGGCGCGAGAACGACCACGTCGTGGTGCCGCACTCGATGTCGATGCGCCCGCCGCGTACCGCTTCGATGCGCTCCCCCAGGCCGAGCGGAACCCATGTCGTCTTGAGTTGCGCGAGCCCGAGCTGGCGCTGGATCCCGGCCGCGATGCGCTGGCACAGATCCACGGAATATCCCTGCGGGGATTTATCCGGGCCGATGGACGAGAACGGCGCGGAGGTCTCGAAGTAGCCCATGCGGATCTCTCCGGTTGCCTTGATCCGGGCGAGCGTGTCGGCAGCGCAGGCCTGCCCGCAACACATCATCTGCGCCAGCAGCAGCAAAGCGAGCGACGCGAATCTCATTGCTGAATACTCCTTGCAGGGATTTCCTGTAATGCAGCGGTGTGAGATTACCGCAAAAAGACGGGATCGGGGTGGATGGCCGCAAAAGCTTCCGCCGTGCCAAAGCCAAGGATGAATGCGGAAC
Organism: Betaproteobacteria bacterium; assembly: GCA_023266235.1. GTDB lineage: Bacteria > Pseudomonadota > Gammaproteobacteria > Burkholderiales > SG8-41 > PALSA-1004. The sequence goes on along the minus strand of JAHFRL010000118.1, from coordinate 13,295 downwards.
AAATAAATAGGCCGGTGTCAGATTTCTGAAGCGGCCAGGATAAAGTTACACTGATCCTGTTGGTTTGTGTTTGGACAGAAACTCGCCGACTGCTTCGGTGTTCACGGTGCGACGGTGAGCCGGGCGGCAAAACAAGGCGAGGGGAATGTATGATTGCAAGACCCCGGTACCACGCGACTGAAAGTACGGGAAGGGCGGGACCTCCGGTGGAAAAACCGGCGATCCAGCCGGAAGTTCAGTCGAACTTGATGCCGGCGTCCTTCACCAGCTTTGCCATGCGCGCGGCATCCTCATCGATCAGCCGTGCGAACGCTGCCGGCGTGCCGCCTTCGGCTTCCACGCCGTTCTTCATCAGCGTATCGGCGACCTCGGGTATCGCGAGCACCTGGTTGGTCTGCTGGTTCAGATAACCGACGATCGCACGCGGCGTCCGCGCGGGCACGAGCAAGCCGTACCATGCTTCGACCTGGTAGCCGGGCAGCGTCTCGCCGACGGTCGGAATCTCGGGCACCGCGCGGGCGCGCTTGGCGCCCGTGACAGCAATACCCTTGAGCCGCCCTGACTTCACGTGCGGGATCGCGGCGGCGAGCGGCTGAAAGGCCATCCCGATTTCGCCTTGCACGACGGCGATGGCGTTCGCGGCGGCGCCCTTGTAGGGCATCCCGAAGAGCTAAGGGGAGAAAGAGGCATGCGCTATGTGCCTCCCGAAGACGCTACCGGTCCGAATGCAGATGACTTGATTCTCCCTGAAACCGTAAGCGTTCGCCTTAAAGACGGCCGCGAGTTTTCTCATTCAGTGAAGACTCCAAAAGGAAGAGCCATGCACCGACTGACCAAATCTGAAATTCAGAGCAAGTATCGTGATTGCGCGAAACGCGTTCTATCTGAGGGCAACGTCGCGCGCAGTCTGGAGATGCTGGAAAACATAGATCGAGAGCGGTCAGTATCCAGCCTTATGGCACTCCTGAGAGGTGGCACTCCTAAATAATAGACGAACCAGACAAGTGACCGGAGTCATGAGATCAAGTCTTGCAATCCAACATTTTTCGAGATCGCGTGATGCAGGAAATCCCCGGCTGCTTCGGCATTCGCCGCGCGATGGCGAGTCAAGCGGCAAGACAAAGCGGGGGGAACGCAGGATTGCAAGACCCTATTTTTACCTATTTTTTCCCACGGTTTTTCCATGGCGGAAAATGTCCATGTCATAACACCTCCGGCTTGTCTGATGCGGATCAACGTGGCATCCTGATCACGGAGCACGCGTATTTTCCGCTCCAAGGCCGTCCACGGCCCGACGCGTGGACTGAGATGCTCGTGAACGAAATAGGGGGGGCGCCATGCCAATTGCCATTCGCGGTCTGCGCTGCACGACGGTGCTGGTTGCCGTAATCCTCCTCGCCGGTTGCGCTTTTGGCACCCGGCAGCCGACTTTGATTTATCCTCCCGCAGCCGAGTCCGGTGCAATACCGGCCGCCCAGGCGGCCGCCAAACCGGCCCCGAAGAACGTGCAGATCGTTCTCGGCCCGTTCAGCGACCAGCGTACGGACAAGAAGGTCGTGGGGACGGTCAGGAAAGGGTGAAGCGAAAACCCTGACACGGGCCACACAGGAGCGGGGCGAGGGCATCGCTCACGACACGTGCGACACCCGCACTGCGGAAGCGGCGCGACGGGAGCGCCGCGGCCGGATGCGGATTTCAACGTCGCTGCCGAGGCGCGTGAGAAACTGCATCAGCCGCTCTGCGGAAAAGCGGTTGAGGCGATAGCGCGCAAGCTCGGAGACGTGGGGCTGGCGCACGGCGAGCAGCGCCGCGGCGCGGGCTTGCGTGAGACCGCGCTGCTTCAGGAGCCGATTCACTTCCAGCGCCAGTTCGACCTTGAGACGCCGCTCCTTCGCGTCGGCATACCCGAGATCGGCGAACACGTTGCCGGATCCCGCGTCAATGCGGTTTCTTTTCCTTGCCATAGCGTTCCTCGTAGTCTTTTGCAGCAACTTTCAGCCGTTCGGCGATCAACTTGACGTCGGTTCGCGCGCTACGGACGCCGGAAGGCGATTTCTTCTGGAAAGCGTGCAGCACGTACACGGCTTTCTCGAAGCGCACCGTATACGCCGCGCGATACGTGCCCGAGCGGTCATCTTCCACGATCTCCAGGACGCCGGGACCGAGCCCCTTCCATCGCTTCGCAGACGGCGGGCTCGCCCCGAACTGCACGACTCCCAGCGCGTAGCCGATGTTGTCGACCACCTCCGCGGGAAAACCGAGCAGGTCCTTCTTCGCGGAGCCGACCCAGTGCAGCGGCTTTTCCTGCGGCGGGCGGTGGCTGCGCACGGTGAATTATACCCTATTCGGTATAGATGAAACAAATGGCTTAAATGGATTCCAGTCGCCATGAATAACGCGCATCTCGTGCATCTCGCCGACAAAGCCGCTACCGCTGTGTCGCACGAAACACCGCGTTCTCGCCGGATTCAGGCAGTTCGCGCTACGAAGTATTACCTTTGGCCTAGTGCTTCCGCCACCCCCATCCGGCCATCAAGCAGCAGCGTGCACGGCACGCTGGGTGAAGGGTGAAGGGTGAAGGGTGAAGGGGAGGCGCGGTCGCGCGTGAAGGGTGAATGAGTGAAGGGTGAAGAGTGAATGGCGTAACCAATCCCGCCTCCGTACCCCATCGCGGTACCGTCTAAAGTAGGGACCCCTGAGAGCCGCCGAGCAGTCGCAGCCAAGGAAGGGGCTTTCGGCGAGGACTGTTTGAGCGCTTTATGCGAGTTCCACAGCCGCCTTCCTTGGCGAGCAGCACAGGGACACCACGCAGTGGCGGTGAACCGGGGCGGCCTTCTCTTTGGTGACTTTCTCTTGGCCGCGCAAGAGAAAGTTACCAGCTCCCGGGCTGCCCCCGGGGATCGCCGAGCGGGGCCGCGCGCTTACTCCAGCCGTACATTCGCCTCGCGGATGATCCGCCGGTAGCGCTCGCCATCCGACTTGATCAGCGCGGCGAACTCCTCGGGCGTGCCCGGTGTGGCGACCATGGCCTGGGTGCGCAGGTTGTCGCGGACCTCAGGCGCATGGAGCGCCTTGACCGTCTCCGCGTTGAGACGGGCGATCGCGCTCACCGGTGTCGCCGAATGCACGACGAAGCCGCTCCAGTTGATTGCCTCGAGCTCCGGCTGACCGGCTTCCCGGGCGGTCGGCACGCCGGGCATGGAGTCCTCGCGCTGCGCCGAGGTGACGACGAGCGCGCGTAGTTTTCCCGTCTTGATGAACGGCGCCACGTCGGCGAGGTTGAGCAGGACCGCGGTGACGTGGCCGCCCACCGCGGCGGGAACGGCGGGAGCGGCGCCCTGGAACGGCGCATGCACGATGTCGATCTTTGCCGCGAGCTTCAACGCCTCGAGCAGCAGATGATGGCTCGTGCCCGGGCCGGACGTGCCGCAGCTGATTTCGCCGGGCCGCGCCCTGGCGAGCGCGACGAACTCCCGCATATTCTTCGCCGGCAGCGACGGGTTGACCGCGATCGCCATCGTGAGCCCGATCACCTGGCTCACCGCCCTGAAGTCGCGGTCGGTGTCGAACGCCAGCTTGCTGCGCAACGCCGCGTGCGAAGTGAAGCTCGGCCCGATCATCAGTACCGTATAGCCGTCGGCGGGCTGGCGCACGACATATTCGGTGCCGATGACGGTGCCGCCGCCCGGCCGGTTTTCGACGATGACGTTTTGCCCGAGCCCGGCCTGCATGCGCTGCGCGACCACCCGCGCGGTGATGTCGAAAGCACCGCCGGCCGGGAACGGCACGACGATGCGCACCGGCTTCGACGGGAACGCCTGCGCCTGAACAGTAAGCGGACTCGCGATCGCGCACAGAGCAACGACGGCGACGGCAGCGCGTGCACTTGAATTAATCATGGTCGGAGTGAAATTTCGAGCAAGCTTCCGCCACCTCCGCACCGCCGTCAAGAGCGGTGAGGGGTGAATGAGTGAAGGGTGAAGCATCAATCAAAATCAGTTGAGCGCGCTACTCGGCCTTGACGTTGGCGTCCTTGACCACTTTCGCCCAGCGCTGGACTTCGGATGCGATCGCCGCGCGAAACTCCTCCGGCGTGCTCGCGATCACCTCCAGGCCCAACGAGGCAAAGCGCTCCTGATTGCCGGGGTCCCTGAGGATGCGGCGGATTTCGGCGGCAAGCTTGTCAACGATGGGCCTGGGCGTGCCGCGCGGCCCGAGTATGCCTTGCCAGTCGCGCACCACGATATTCGGCACCCCGGATTCCGCCATCGTCGGCACCTCGGGCAGCTGCGCGGAGCGCTCTTTCGAGGACACCGCAAGCGGCCGCAGGCGGCTGCTCCTGATGAACGGCAGCGACGAGGTCATCGAGGCGAAGCTCATGGACACGCTGCCGCCGACCAGATCGGATATCGCCGGCCCCCCGCCTTTGTAAGCGACGTGCGTGAGCTTGGTGCCGGTGGTCAGCGCGAAGAACTCGCCGATCAGGTGCGGCGCGCCGCCCAGACCGGACGAGGCGAACGTGAGCTCTCCCGGCTTCTGCCGCGCCAGCGCGATCAGTTCCTTCACCGAGTTGATCGGCGATTTCACATTAACCACGAGCACGTTGCCGACCGCCGCCGTCATCGTGACCGGCTCGAAATCCTTGATCGTCTCGTAAGGCAGCTTCAACAGGCTCGGATTGACCGAGAAGCGCAGAGACGCGAGCACCAGCGTTTGCCCGTCCGGCGTCGATTTGGCGACGATGTCGGTGCCTATGACCTCGGCCGCGCCCGAGCGGTTGTCGACCAGCACCTGTTGGCCCCAGCTATCGGTCAGCCTCTGGGCAAGTATCCTCGCCATGCCGTCGCTGCTGCCGCCCGGCGGAACCGGCACGACCAGGCGGATCGGGCGGTTCGGGTAGCTCGGGGCGGCATCCTGCCTGGCCGACTGGGCCCAGATATTTCCGCTTGCGGCAATCAAAGAGAGCGCAGCCGCTGCGCCGACCAGTTCGCGGTAAGCCATGATGCTCCCTTCCTCAGTTGCGCAAAACCAATCCGCAGGAGCAAACGGGATCGGAGTGACAACCGCAAAAGCTTCCGCCTCGCCCGCACCGCCGTCAAGCGCTGTATGACGATGGAAAGCGGTGAAGGGTGAAGGGTGAAGGGGAGGAGCAGGATCGAGGAGTGAGGATTGAGGTTACTGCGCGTGCCAGCGCACGCCATCCGGCTGGCGCTGCAGCGTCACAGCTCATCTTCCTGCGCAGACACTAAGACGATCGGCGGCTCGGAATGGTTTCGCGGCGACGCGCCTGACCGGGCACATCGATTTTATCTTGTCCTGATCCAGGGAGTAAGCCGGTCGCCAAAAGCGCGCAGCGCGCTGCTGCACAGGTACCCTGCAATTCCAATGCTTATCATGCCAACGATGATCTGTTCGTAGGACCCGCCCGTATACGAATTCCAGATAAAGAACCCGAGACCGCCGCCGGTGCCCCCGCCGATACCGCCTTTTCCCATGGAGCTGCCGCCGCCCGAAATCATCTCCGCGGCGACCACCACCTCCCACGTAATCCCCATGCCGACCGCGGCGCCAACGGTGATCGACGGCAACGTCCCGGGCAGCACGATGCGGCGGAACATATCCCACTGCGATGCGCCCATGGAGCGCGCGGCCTGGAAATACCTGATGTCGATGGACCTCGCGCCCTCGACGACATTGATCACCACCGTAAAAAAAGCGCCCAGAAAAGTAATGAAACCGATCGACAGCTCCTGCGTCGGCCAGAAAATAATCGAGGCGGGAACCCAGGCGAGCGGAGGAATCGGCCGCAATACCTCAAACGGCGGGAACGCCGTTCCATAAAACGTCCGGCTTAAGGCCATCGATAGTCCGAATGGAATTCCAACCACCATCGCCGCCCCGAACCCGGCCAGGACCCGCAAGGTACTGAGATACCAGCTGCGCCAATAACCGGCGTCGCCCGCTAAATGCCACCACGCGTCAATGACCGCAGTCGGCGCAGGAACCTTCCCGATCCACGGCGCCGCAACGCCGAACCATTGCTGCGATTTCGATCCGAGCTCCCACAGCCCGAGGAAACAAATGACCGCGACGATCGCCCGCAACAGGTCGGGATCGAGGATCGTCTTGCGAAGGCGCGTCATCATGTGGGCGAGCCGCTCAACCCCATTTCGCGGGCGCGCCACCGCATCAGAAAATTTCCGATGACCCGGATCGCCGCGCTCGACGTGTAACCCACCACTCCGAGCGTGATCATGCCGATCACGATGGTCGGATAGGTGAGCAACGTGTACCCCGTGTAAATGACATATCCGAGGCCGAACTCTCCGGCGATCATTTCGCCCGCGACCAGCGAAAACCACGCAACCCCCATCGATATCTGCAGTCCGGTGAATATGAATGGGGTGGCGCCGGGAATGATGACGTGGCGGAATATCTGCCGTTGACCGGCGCCGAGACAGGCCGCCGCGCGCAGATACGACTCGTCAATCGAGCGGACCCCCAGCATCGTATTCAGCGTGGTCGCAAAAAAGCCGGGCAGGAAGGTGAGAAATATGATCGGGCTTTCCGCCGCGGTGAACATCACGATGGCAAGCGGTACCCATGCCAATGCGGGCACCGGCCGCCACAGCTCGAAAATGGGAAATACGTAGGCCTTGAATTTCCGCGACCACCCGAGAATCAGGCCGAGCGGGACCCCGATGATCGTCGACAGCCCGAACGCGATCAGGACCCGTTCGAGGCTGGCCCAGATGTGGTGATAGTATTCCACGGTGTAAAACGACAAGCCAAAACCCGGGTTCTGACTGAGCCATTCCTTCAATACCGCGGTCAGTCCGGGCATCTTCTCGAACCGGGGCAGCTTCCATACCTCGACCGCGAAGTACCAGAAGCTCAGGACCAGCGAAAAGCCCACCAACATCAAGTACGGTCGCGGACTTTTTATCCAGTTCGAGAATCGATACATGTTGAGCGCAAGCGCGGAAATCCGCCTGCTCTCGACACCCGCACCCGTTTCAAGCTGGTCAGCAGTCATTGGGCCTGACGCTTCGCAAGGGCCGGCTCTCTGCGCGTAGCGTGACGCGGCAGCCGGGAGAATAACGTGCCGGATCCGGAATGCTCCCCGCGGCCGGGACCGCTGCCCGGCAGCGGGAGTCGCGGTTATTTACCCTTATAGTCGGATTCAGGCAGCGCGGTAACATCGCCTATGGGCGATTTCAGCTTCCGCTCTTTCAAGACCTGCTCGGCAAATTCCGGCATGATCGCGTCGGCGCGCAGCTTTTCCACGTTAATGGCCTTGATCGAATGCAGAAAGGTCGTGCCGCCGTTAAGCAGGCCCATGATTTCCGGTGTGAACACGAACGGGAAATTGATACGGACCTTGGTCCCGCCCTGGCTTTCCGGATACCTGGCGTACAACGCGTTCCACAGCGAACGCTCCGGGAATCCCGTTGTTTGTTGCATTACCATGCGTATCATTTCCGGGGCATTTTTTTCTTCGGCCATGTAGAGCTGCGCGTCAAGTTCCGCGTTGAGCCAGCCCTTGACCACGTCGGGCCGCTGCTTGATCAGTTCGGCATTCATCAGCATGTAGGACGAGTCCTTGAGGTTGTAATTCGCCCCCGAAGCGATGCGGCGCGCCAACCCGTCATGCACCAACCTGGCCGCAACGGGTTCCCAAATCGCGGCGCCGTCGAGTTTCCCCGCCCGGAAGCCGCTGGTTATCACTTCCACATTCTGGTTCAGATAGGCGGCGGGTTGAACGTTCGACTTTGCGAACAGGTCTTTTGCGAATATGTCGGAACACGTTCCTTTCGGCAGCGCAAACTGTTTACCGGCGAGCCATTTCACCGCATCTTCCGCGCCCTTGAACTGCGGCGCATCCTTGCGCACCAGAAGAATATTGCATTGGTCATAAGCGACGCCCGTAACAGCGATCATGCGCAGGTCGGCCACCGTTTCTTTTGTCGTGGCGGCGATGGAGGGAAGATCTCCGACATACCCGATCTGCGCCTTCCCCGCGAGCATGTTGTTCACGATCGTCGATCCCTGCAGGCCAATCTCGAATTCCACCGTCGAGCCGGCCGGAAGGTGCTTCTTCCACAGCTCCTTGCCACGCAACGCCATGGCCGACCATACCTCGGTGTAGCAACAGGGATGGCCGATCGTGAGCTTGACCGGCTCGCCGGGTTTGCCGAAGCTCGCGTCAGCGGCTCTTGCGTCGCCTGCAACGGGGCCTGTCGCAATGACAAAACTCGCGCTTACCAAACACCGCAGCCATCCACTTGAAAATTTATTCGCCCCCGCTCCCATGACATCCTCCTTTCAAAGAAACGACCCCTGAAATAATGTCTGCTCTCTGCTGCGATTGCATCGTAGCCCAGATTCGCGCTGCCGTGTGATTTTGGCCGGATTGCCGCAAAATTCCGCTTCCGCAAAAACTTCCGCCGTGCCGGAGTTAAGGATGAAGGTTGAAGGCGGAAGGATGAGCATTCACCCAACCCATCCGGCCGTCAAGCGCTGACTCCGACCGCACTTATACGATCGGTCCTCAGGCGCCGCGGAAACGGGTGGCGCTGAACGGCGTGATGTCGATTGCGGGCTTGCGGCCCGCGACGATTTCCGCGATCACCTTGCCCATGACCGGCCCGGCGGTCATGCCGAAGTGGGAGTTGCCGAAGGCGAAGAACGCGTTCGCGAATCCGGGCGCCGCGCCCAGCACGGGGAGCCCGTCGGGAAGGCTCGGACGGTTGCCCGCCCACTGCGTCACCTTTTCCATGCGCACGCCGGGGAACATGCGCCGCGCCTGCTCCTTGAGAAGCTCGGCGCGTTTCCAGTTCGGCGGCGCGTCGATGCCCGCAAACTCGACCGTTCCCGCGAGCCGCAGGCCCATGTTCATGGGCGCGCACACGAATTTGGCGTCGCAGTGGCTGACCGGAATGCGCGGCATCACGCCCGCATCGGCGATCGTGATGTGGTAGCCGCGCTCCGCCTCGACGGGCAGGGGCGTGCCGAGATGGGCGCTCAACTGGCCCGAGGCGGCGCCCGCGGCGATCACCACGCGCTCGACGGGCCGGACTTCGCCGTCGAGCAGGATGCCCAGCACGCGGTCGGCGTTCGTCCGGAAGCCGGTCACCTTGCCGCGCAGGATGGTCGCGCCGTTGCGCCCGGCTTCGCGCGCGATGATCTGCACGAGCTGGTGGGGGTTCTTGCAGCGGCCGTGCTCGGGCAGCAGCATGCCGCTCTTGAAGATCGGGGCCAGCGCGGGCTCCGCCTCGCGAATCTCGCGCTCCCCCAGGATAATGGTCTTCACGCCCGCCGCCTCGCGCATGAACTGCGCGATCTGCGAGCCCTGCGCCGTGTGGGGGCGCTCGGAGACGTAGAGCTGGCCGCAGCGTTCGATGAGCGCCGCCGCCTCCGTATTGCGGGTGAGCGCGTCGTAGGCATCGAACGTGCCGCGATGCAGCTCGCGCATCGCGCGCGAGGTCTTCAGCGCCGTTTCCGTCTGGCTCGACTTCACCGCGGCGAGGATCCAGGGCAGGACTTTGAGCAGGTAGCCGGGGCGGACGGCGAGCGGCCCCTCGGCATCGAGCAGCCAGCCGGGCACTTCCCTGAGGAACCCGGGGATCGTGTAGGGAACGACCGCGCCGGGGCTGATGTTGCCCGCGTTGCCGAAGGACGCGCCCTCGCCGACGGGGCCGGCATCGACGAGGGTGACCTCGAAGCCCGCCCTCTGCAGCCATGCCGCGGATGAGACGCCGACGATGCCCGCGCCGACGACCGTCACCTCGCCTGCGCTCACGCGGCCGCTACTCCACCTTGATGTTTCGTTCTCTGACGAGCTTGCCCCACCTGTTCATCTCGCTCCTGACGAACTGCGCGGCCTCGGCCGGGGACTTCATCGCGTCCGGCTCGAAGCCCAGGTTGATCATCTTCTGGCGCAGCTCGCTGGAGGCGACGACTTCGCGGATGGCGGCATTGAGCTTCGCCACGACATCCGGCGGCGTGCCCGCGGGCGCCTGAATCGATTCCCAGGTCGCCACGTCGAAGCCGGGGACGCCGGTTTCCGCGATGGTGGGAATGTCCGGCGCACCCTGGGCGCGCTTGCCGGTGGAGACGGCAAGGCCCTTCAACTTGCCTTCCCTTGCCAGGTTGATTGCCGAGCCGATGCCCGGCAGCATCATCGTCACGCGGCCGCCGATGACGTCCGCGACCGCGGGAGCGCTTCCCTTGTAGGGCACGTGCACCATGTCGGCGCCGGTCATGCTGAGCAGCATCTCACCGGCGAGATGAGCGGCGCTGCCGATGCCGAAAGAGGCGTAAGTGAGCTTGCCCGGCCGCGCCTTGGCCATGGCGATGAGATCCTTGACCGTCTGCGCCGGCACGTTGTTGTTGGTGATCAGGAGCAGCGGCACGATCGCCACCACCGCGACGGCCGTGTAATCCTTCTCGATGTCGTAGGTGAGCTTGTAGAGGCTCGGGTTGATCGCGAAGGACGCAGAAACGAAGAGCAGCGTGTAGCCGTCCGCGGGCTGGGTCAGCACGTACTGGGCGGCGACGATGGTGTTCGCGCCTGGCTTGTTGTCCACGACGATCTGCTGGCCCAACTTTTCGGTGAGCGCGGCGCCGAGAATACGGGCGAGCGCATCCGATCCGCCGCCGGCAGGAAATCCCACGATGAGCTTGATGGGCTTTGCGGGATACGCTTGCGCCCAGGCCGTTCCCGCGCCGAACAGGGCAGCAAGGAAAATCAGCGCGACGGCGGGAATTCGCGCGGCGGACGGGATGGCGGCAAACATGGGATTGCTCCTCCGGGGTTTGTTGTTCTCGATGCGCGAGCCGCGAATCGAGCCTTCGACTGCACGGCGTAATGTAGCGAGCCGCAAGATTCCGTGTCAAACCCACCCTACAGGAATTGTTCGGCGCTCGCATGCGGCAGACTTAAGGTAGTGCCATGGGGGTCGGTGTGGATTTCAGCGAAAGCTTCCGCCCGCCTTACGCCGCCGTCAAGCAGCCATCGACCCCGGCCCCGTTCTTACTCATCGCCGTTACGAGTGCCGCGCGAGGAAATCCAGCGTCACGCGCGCGGTGTTATCGGGGTCGGTGCCGGCGGCGTGGTAGCCGTCGATCGGCAGCATCGCCAGTTCCGAGTCCGGAATGGTTTTCTGCCAGCCTTCGAACTCGGCGTGGCCGCGGCGCGCGGTATCCGTGCCGATGACGAGCGTGGGACACTGGATGCGCTTGATGTCCTCGCGGATGTCGATCGCGCCGACCCAGTTCATGTACGCGTGCACCGTCGCGAGCGCCGTTTTGCCCATCATGTCGGACCACCATTCGATGCCCGCTTCGGGCATCTTGCTGCCCATGCGCTCGCGCTGGGTGCGCCTCGCCCAACTGCGGACGCTGGTGCGTTCCATTTCCTCGACCCAGCCGGCGGCGTTGGGCGGCGTGACGGGGGAGCAGGCAACGGTGATGGTCTTCACCAGTTCGGGGTGGGTCGCGGCGAGCATCATCACGCTGATGCCGCCGCTTTTTCCCCCGACCACATGCACCGGGCCGTTCGCGAGGTGCCAGATGACGCGCGTCAGATCGTCCACGTAGAGTGCGGTGGCGAGGGGATAGTCCTTCGCGACCGCACCTGACTGCCCGAACCCGCGCTGGTCGATGCGGACCACGCGGTAGCGGCGCGCGAAGTGCGGCACCCACGCGCGCCACGCCTCGGAGTTCTCGGTGAAGCCGTGCACGAAGAGCACGGTCTCCGGGCTCGTCCACGGATCGGTGTAATCGTCTATCCGGTAGAACAGCTTGCAGTCTTGCACGTCGAGATACGGCATCGCTTTTCCTTTGTAATGTGCGGCGGCCGCGGCCGCGTTACTCGGGGCGGATGCCGGCTTCCTTGACGACCCCTGCCCACTTCCCGACGTCCGCCCGGATCACGGCGTCGAACTCCGCCGGCGTATTGCCGACCGCCGTCGCCCCTTCGGACGTTAATACTTCATTGAACTCGGGCGAACGCACGATCTTCGCGATCTCGCGGTGCAGGCGGTCGATGACGGGTTTCGGCGTGCGCGCCGGCGCGAGGATGCCGTTCCAGCCGCGCGCCTCGTAGCCGGGCAGGGTTTCCGCGATGGTGGGCACATCCGGCAGCACCGCGACGCGCTGGCTCGCGCCGACGCCGAGCGCCCGGATCCGCCCGGTCTTGATGTGGGTGACGGCGGTACCGACCGAGCCGATCAGATAAAACTGCACTTCACCGGACAGCAGCGCGCTCAACGCCTGCGGGGAGCCTTTGTATAACACCAGCGCGAAATCGATTTTGGCCATGGAACGCAGCAGCAATGCGCCGAGGTGACCCATGCTCCCGCTGCCGACCGACGCGTGGTTCAACTGCCCCGGTTTCGCCTTGGCCGTGGCGATCAGCTCCGGCATGGAGCGCGCGGGGAACGGGTTTTGCACGATCAGCACCGGCGAGACCTGGCTCACCTGCGTGACGGGCGCGAAATCCCTGATCGTGTCGAACGGAAGATTGGTGAACAGGCTGGGGTTCACCGGATGCGACGGAAACACCATCAGCAGCGTGTGTCCGTCCGGCGCCGCTTTGGCGACGATGTCGGTACCCACCACGCCGCTCGCGCCCGGGCGGTTATCCACCACGACCTGGTGACCCAGGCTCTCGGCGAGCCGCGCGGCGATGATGCGGGCGAGAATGTCGGTAATCCCGCCCGCGCCGCTCGGCACGATCATCCGGATCGGATGCGACGGGTACGCCTCGGCCGCCGCGGCTTCCAACGCTGGCCCGAACAGCGCGGCCCCCGCCAACAGCCAGCCTGCGGATTCAAGCATGAGCGCAATCGATCATTTGATGGGGTCGGCGTGGATTTCAGCGAAGGCTGACGCCCTCACGCTCCCGCGCCGACATTACTCCGCCTTCATCCCTCTTTCCTTGAACACGATCCGCCACTTCTGCACTTCCTTCCTGAGGTGAGCGGCCGCCTCGTCGGGCGTGCTGGCAATGACCTCGAGGCCGCGCTCGCGCCAGCGCTGCACTGCCTCGGACGTGCCGAGCGCGCTGCGCACCTTGTCGTTGATCTGAATTACCAGAGCGCGCGGCGTGCCCGCAGGCGCGGCGAGCACGTGCCACGACGTGAACTCGTAGCCCGGCAGCCCCGACTCCGCGAGCGTCGGAATCTGCGGCGCAACCGGCGAACGCCTGGAGCTCGTCACACCGAGCGCGCGCAACCGCTTCGCCTCCACCTGCGGCAAGACGTCCGTAATCGTAATCGAGAAGAACACCT
>JAHFRL010000223.1 GCA_023266235.1 Betaproteobacteria bacterium | reverse complement strand
TCTTCGATAACGTTGTGCTGCCGCTGCAGATTGCGGGCTACGGCGCGAAGGACGCGGCGCGGCGCGTGCGTGCGGCACTCGATAAGGTCGGCCTGCTGCAGCACGAAAAAGCGCCGCCGATCACGCTCTCCGGCGGCGAGCAGCAGCGGCTGTGCATCGCGCGCGCCATCGTGCACCGCCCGGCGATCCTGCTCGCCGACGAGCCGACCGGCAACCTCGATGCCGAGTATGCGGCGGAAATCGGCGAGTTGTTCCGCTCATTCAACCAGGTCGGGGTCACGGTGTTGATTGCGACCCATGACCAGGTGCTGCTCGCGCGCCTCGCGCCACGCGTGATTACGCTGAAACACGGCGAGCTGGCGGCATGATGGTGTGGATCGCGCAGCATGGGCGCAGTTTCACCGCAACGTTCGCCCGCTTTGCACGCACGCCGCTCGGAGCCGCTCTCAACATCCTGGTGATCGGCATCGCGCTGAGCCTGCCGGTCGGGTTGTATGTGGTGATCGACAATCTGCAGGCAGCGTCGCACCACCTGGCGGCCGAGCCGCAGGTGAGCGCCTTCATGGTGCTCGACGCGAGCCGCGCCGAAGTCGCGCAGGTCGAGGCGCGCCTTAAGCAAGACCCGCGCGTGCAGCGCTTCCACTTCGTGCCGCGCGACCAGGCATTGCAGGAACTCAAGCAATCGAGCGGGCTCGCCGACGTCGTCGATACCCTGCCGCAGAACCCGCTGCCCGACGCATTTATCATCACCGCCAAAGACAGCACGCCGCAGGCGCTTGAGGCGCTGCGCGACGAAATCAAGCAATGGCAGCGCGTCGCGCACGTGCAGCTCGACGCGGCGTGGGCGCGGCGCCTCGATGCCGCGCTGCGGCTCGGCCGCTTGCTGGTCGCGACTGTCGCGGCGCTGCTCGCGCTGGCGCTGATTGCCGTCACCTTCAACACCATTCGGCTGCAAGTGCTGACGCAGCGCGACGAGATCGAGGTGACCAAGCTGATCGGCGCTACCGACGCTTTTATCCGCCGCCCGTTTCTGTATTTCGGCGCGCTGCAGGGCTGCGTCGGCGGAGTGGTGGCGTGGCTGATCGTGAACGGCGGCGTTTACCTGGTGAACCGCAATCTGGGCGAGTTGTCGCACGTTTACGCGACGCTGTTCCAGCTCAAGTATCTGACCCCCGGCGACAGCCTGAGCCTGCTGATTTTCCCCGCTGTGCTGGGCTGGTTCGGCGCTTGGCTATCAGTCGGCCGGCATCTGGCGCTGATCGAGCCGGGAGCCAACAAGTGATTGTTTCAAAAGTCGTTGTCTTGGTTCAGCCGACCTCAAAATCAAGCCGCCGGCAGGAACTTTTGGGGTTGCTGGCACTCCTAGGTCGAGAGTGCTAAAATTTGCGGGAAAGGAAGTCCAACCATGACGAGTTACGCGTTACCGATCCCGTCGGCGAGTGGCAGCCTGGAAAGCTATATCCAGACGGTCAACAGCTTTCCGATCCTGTCGCAACAGGAGGAAACAGCGCTCGCGCGCCGGTTCCGCAAACACGACGACCTCGACGCGGCGCGGCAATTGATCGTGTCGCACCTGCGCGTGGTGGTTGCGATCGCACGCGGCTACCTGGGCTATGGCTTGCCGCAGGCCGACCTGATCCAGGAAGGCAACATCGGACTGATGAAAGCGGTCAAGCGTTTCGATCCCGAGCGCGGCGTGCGGCTGGTTTCGTTTGCGGTGCACTGGATCCGCGCCGAAATCCACGAATTCGTTCTGCGCAACTGGCGCATCGTCAAGATCGCGACCACCAAGGCGCAGCGCAAGCTTTTTTTCAACTTGCGCAGCATGAAGCCGGGCCTGAATACGCTTGGCAGTGAAGAAGTCAAGGTGATGGCGAGGCAACTCGGCGTGAAGCCCGAGGAAGTGGTCGAAATGGAGACCCGCTTGGGCGGCCAGGACGTCGCGCTCGAGCCGGTCAACGACGACGGCGAGGAAGCGTACGCGCCGATTTCCTACCTGACCGATGCTGACGCCGAGCCCGGCCGCATCCTCGAGCACGAGCAATCGGCACGCCTCAAGAGCGAAGGCCTCCAAAAAGCGCTGGCAAGCCTCGATGCGCGCAGCCGCCGCATCATCGAAGCACGCTGGCTGCGCGAGCAGGACCAGGCGACGCTGCACGACCTTGCCGCCGAATTCGGCGTATCGGCCGAGCGCATCCGCCAGATCGAGAACAAGGCGATGCAGAAAATGCGCGGCGTGATCGACGCTGCCGCAGCCTGATCGCTACACAAGCCGCAGTGCGCGGCTACGTTACACTCGCGGGAGAGTCTATACTGGCTCTCCCGTTTTATTTCCGAGCCCCTAGGCGATGAATCTCGCGCAACTGCTGATCAAGGCCGCGCGCGCGCACGGCCGCCGGCCGGCGATCTCGCGCGGCGATGAGACAGTCCTCACCTACGGCCAACTGCTGCAGCGCGTCGCCGTAATGGCGGGCAACCTGCGCGCACGGCACCGGTTGCAGCCGGGCGACCGCGTGGCGCTGGTGATGACGAACTGCGTCGAATATATGCAGGGGCTGTTCGCCGCGTGGTTCGCCGGGCTCGTCACGGTGCCGATCAACGCCAGGCTGCATCCGCGCGAACTCGCATGGATACTCGACCACAGCGGCGCCAAGCTCGCGTTTGTCACGCCCGACCTCGCCGCGACGGTGGCGCCGCTCGCGGCTGAGGTGAAATCGCTCGCCGCCGTGATTGCGACCGACTCGCCCGACTTCGCAGCGCTGACGCAAGGCAAGCCGGTGCAGCTGTGCGAGCGCGTAAATCCCAACGATCTGGCGTGGCTCTTCTACACTTCGGGCACCACCGGCCGCCCCAAGGGCGCGATGCTGACGCATCGCAACCTGCTGGCAATGACGATGAACTACCTCGCCGACGTCGACAGCATTTCGGAGCACGACTGCATCATCCACGCCGCACCGCTGTCGCACGGCTCGGGATTATATGGGCTGCCTCATCTTGCCAAAGCCGCGAACCAGGTGATACCCGTCAGCTGTGGGTTCGCGCCGGATGAAACGCTCAAGCTGATCGCGCGCTGGCCGGGCGCGACCTTTTTCTTCGCGCCGACCATGGTCAATCGCCTCGTCAACAGCGATGCGATCAAGCATGCGGACGCTGGCAACCTCAAGACCATCGTTTATGGCGGCGGGCCGATGTACCTCGCCGACTTGCGTCATGCGCTTGCCGTATTGGGCCCGAGATTCGTTCAAATCTACGGCCAGGGCGAGGCGCCGATGACTATCACCGTGCTGCCGAAAGCCATGCACGTCGAAAGCGAAGATTTGAATTACCTCGCGCGACTGGCGTCAGTCGGCATCGCGCGCACCGATGTCGAGGTGCGCGTTGTCAACGAGCTCGACGAGCCGCTGCACGCAGGCGAGATCGGCGAGGTGGTGTGCCGCAGCGACGTGGTGATGGCGGGCTACTGGCGCGACCTGCAGGCAAGCGCCGACACGCTGCGCGGCGGCTGGCTGCATACCGGCGATGTCGGCAGCTTCGATGAGCACGGCTTCCTCACGCTCAAGGATCGCTCGAAGGACGTGATCATCTCGGGCGGCTCCAACATTTATCCGCGCGAAGTCGAGGAAGCACTGCTTGCGCATCCGGGCGTCGCCGAGGTGTCGGTGGTCGGGCGGCGCGACCCCAAGTGGGGCGAGGCGGTGGTCGCGTTCATTGTCGCCAAACCCGGCGTCGCGCTGACGCCCGAGCATCTGGATCAGGTCTGTCTTGAACGCATCGCGCGCTTCAAGCGTCCCAAGGAATACCGTTTTGTCGAGTCGCTGCCGAAAAACAACTACGGCAAAGTGCTTAAGACGGAGCTGCGCGCGCAATTTGCCGCAGCAGGCGCCGCGTGAACGCCTAGCCTGCCTGCTGCATCATCAGCAAACGTATGTCGTGCAGCATCTTCGGCGCCCCCTGGCCGTAGCCCGCGAACAGGC
This sequence comes from Betaproteobacteria bacterium, assembly GCA_023266235.1. GTDB lineage: Bacteria > Pseudomonadota > Gammaproteobacteria > Burkholderiales > SG8-41 > PALSA-1004. The sequence continues at coordinate 563 of JAHFRL010000223.1, read as the reverse complement.
GCAGCCGTCCCGCCGTATCGTAGATGTAGGTGCCGGCGGAGTGATCGACGGTGTAACCGCCGCCCGGCAGCGGCTGCTGCTGGTAGAACACCTTGAACTCCTTGGCGGTGCGCGCTGTCGCGTCGGCATCGCCGCGAAGGCCGAGAAAACCCGGATTGAATGCCGGCACGTATTTGCTCAACACCGCCGGCGTGTCGAGTTCGGGATCGACAGTGATAAACAGCACCTGCATGCGCTCGGCGTCCTTGCCAAGCTCGTTGGCCACAACCGCGATCTCGCCGAGCGTAGTCGGGCAGACATCGGGGCAATGCGTGTAGCCGAAGAAAATCACCACCACCTTGCCCTGAAAATCGGCCCGCGTGCGCGGCTTGCCGTTGTGGTCGGTAAGCTGGAAATCGCGCCCGAATGTGGCGCCGGTGAGGTCGGTAAGCTGGAACTTCGGCGTCTCGTCGCTGCACGCGGCGAGCCACAGCGCCAGCATGAACGTCGCGAGCCGTGTCATCGCGCGCTAGATCCAGAAGTAATGGTCGACCAGCAGCGCGGTGAACAACAACGCGAGATAA
>JAHFRL010000025.1 GCA_023266235.1 Betaproteobacteria bacterium | reverse complement strand
AAATATGACTGACGTAATCCTGCGCGAAGGCGCGTACGCAACGCCGGATGAAATCATCGCCTGGAGCAAGGAGCGCTTGGCGAATTTCCGCGTGCCGCGCTACGTGAAAATCATCGGTTCGTTCGACGCGATCGGCATGACGGGCAGCACCAAGGTGCAGAAGAACAAGCTGCGCGCGCAGGCGCTGCTCGACTTCCAGTTGTAGAAGCAGTAATCAGGTGTAGTCCGCTCAATCTGACAGTCTCCGCAAGTTTGAGTAGCCTAAGGGAGCCGAAGTTGTGTGCGTCAAGTTGCGCAAACCGGGTGATCACGCAATCGGCTGATTCCTATCGGTCTATATTGCAGCGCCGGCGAAAAGCAGGCATCATCCTTCAGCAAGAAATCGGCGGGGCATTATTGCTTGGGCGGTCTTCGTAGGACCAAATCAAGTTTCCCCTCCCGGATGGATCAATAGCGCGACATAGGGTGTATTTCCCATGAGTGAGTTGAAGGTAGCTGAAGACGGCCGTTATCTCGGCGGCGAGATCCCGTTCGGTTATACCCTGTGGGGAGACCGGCTGGTTGAAATTCCGGCCGAGTTGGATGCCTGCGTCACGGCAATTCGACTGGTCAGGCAGGGGAAGCATTACCCGGAAATTGCAGTGTCAGTACGCCAGGAGCACGGCGTGGAACTGTCGCAGCGCCAGTTCGATTCGTTACTCGAGAGTGTCTATCGGCGATACGGTCCGCTTTGATCTGCGGCCCGCCCTGAATTTGGCAGCGAAGCGGTTGACCGGAACGCCGTGTGGTGGACTGCCAAACGAGAATGCCATGTTCGGCTTGCCCGGCGGCGTGGCCACCATCCAGGAAATCAAGATCGAAAGTCAAACCCAAAGGGGCAAGTATGCATATTTCCGTGAACGGGGAAACACTGAACTACGTCAAAGAGGGGCAAGGACCTGCCGTTGTCTTTCTGCATTTCCTGGGCGGCTTCACGTATCAATGGCGGCATCAGATCGAAGCGCTGAAGGACCGTTACACCTGCATCGCATTTGACCACCGCGGCTTTGGGTTTTCCACATTTAATGGCCGTTGGGATGTCCCAACCGGGGCCAAGGATCTCAAAGCGGGGCTCGACGCGCTGGACATAGAAAAGGCGCATATCGTTGGCTACTCCATGGGTGGGCCCATCGCACTCGTCTTCAATTCGCAATGGCCCGGGATGGTGCGGTCGCTCACGTTGATTGATACCTTTGCCAAGTACAGCACGCACTCGAAGGCGCGCATCGAAGAGTCCGAGAAGTGCTTTCGCTACATGTCCTCGCGCGAGTATGCCCGCCAGTACGTTGCGACCAGGCTTTTGCCATCGACCCCCAAGTCAGCCGTTGATGAACTGGTCTCTGCAATCTGTCTTGCGTCCAAAGTTGCTTACATGGATGTCCTGCGCGGCATCCTGATCCCGGATTTCACCGAGCATTGCAGCAAGGTGAAGGCTCCGACATTGGTCATGTGCGGGCGGCACGATCGGACCACGCCCGTAGAGTTCAGCAACGATCTCACCAAGCTCATCAGCGGTTCCGTGGAACGAATTATCCCCACCGGACACTTGGGTGTATTTGATGACCCGGTGGCATTTAACAAACCCATTATCGAATTTCTTGACGCGCAGCCACGGTAACACCTCACCGACATTCGGCGGTACATAGCGCCTGGCGAATTTCCGCGTGCCGCGCTACGTGAAGATCGTCGACAGCTTCGACGCGATCGGCATGACCGGCAGCGCCAAGGTGCAGAAGAACAAGCTGCGCGCGCAGGCGCTGAGCGATCTCGGACTACAAGACCGGTAATTCGGTGATTCAGTGATTAGGTGATTGAAGTAACTCGAATTGCGTGGCCGTTGGCAACCGAATCACGTAATCACATAATCACTCAATCACTGACACTCACATGGAAGCCTTTCTCGACCGCCCCGACGGCTGCAAGCTCTACTACCGCGTCGATGATTTCACCGATCCGTGGTGCGAGCCGCCGACTGTATTGTTCGTGCACGGGCTCGCCGAAAGCGGCGAGGCGTGGCGCGCGTGGGTGCCGCATTTCGCGCGGCGCTATCGCGTCGCGCGCGTCGATTTGCGCGGCTTTGGCCGCTCGACGCCGATGGCGGCCGATTTCACGTGGACCATGGATCTGCTGATCGCCGACCTGGTTGCGCTGATCCGCCACCTCGGCTGCGCGCGCGTGCACCTTATCGGCGCGAAAAGCGGCGGCTCGATGGCGCTCAAACTCGCGGCGGATCATCCGGATCTCGTCGAGACGCTGGTCGGCGTGACGCCGCCGGTCACCTCGGCTGCCGGCGTTGACGACTGGGTCAGGCACATCGAGCAGCACGGCGTGCGCGATTGGGCGCGGCAGACCATGCAAGGACGGCTCGGCAGCAAAATAGCACAGGCCGAAGTCGACTGGTGGGTGGATAATCTGCAGGGCAAAACCCCGCTGTCCACCGTGCAGAGCTACCTGCGCTGGGTGCCGAGCCTCGATATCAGGGCCGACGTCGAAAACATAAAATGCCCGACCCTGATCATCACCACGACCGGCAGCGGGCTGCGCACGCTGGACAGCGTCAAGGCGTGGCAGCCGCGCATCAAGAACTCGCAACTGCTCGTGCTCGAAGGCGACGCCTGGCATGCCGCCGGCGCTTACCCTGATCGCTGCGCGCTGGCAGCATTGGAATTTATTGCCGGGCAGACCGGACAAAAATGAAACCTTCATACCGGATCGCCCTGAGCGCGCTGCTCGCGGTGTGCGGGCCCGCGGCGGCGCAGACGGCGCGCCCGTCAGCGGGTGATTATCCGCTCAAGAGTGTCCGCATCGTGGTCGGCTACCCGGCGGGCGGTCCCACCGATCTGCTCGCGCGCACCGTCAGCCAAAAACTCCCGGAGTTTCTGAACCAGCAGGTTATCGTCGATAATCGCCCGGGCGCGAGCGGCATGATAGGCGCCGAGCTCGTGGTCCGCGCCGCGCCCGACGGCTATACGTTGCTGATGGTGCCCGTGACTTATGCAGTGACGCCAAGCATTTTTCCGAAGATGCCGTATGACGTCGAGAAAGATCTCGCACCCGTCGCGCTGGTGGCGGCAGCGCCGTTCATCCTCGTCGTGCACCCGGCGCTGCCCGTGAAGACGGTGCAGGACCTTATTGCGCTCGCCCGCAGCCGACCGGGCCAGCTCAATTACGCGTCGGCAAGCACCGGCGGCATGCCGCATCTCGCGGGCGAATTGTTCAACAGCATGACGGGCGTGAAGATGGTTCACATTCCGTACAAAGGCGCCGCGCCGGCCACCACCGATCTGCTGGCGGGACAGGTGGCGCTGATGTTCAACAATATGCTGTCGGCGATGCCGCACGTGAAAGGCGGCCGGCTGCGCGCGGTGGCGGTGACGAGCGGCAAGCGCTCGAGCGCGGTGCCGGACCTGCCGACGATCGCCGAGACCGTGCCGGGCTATGAGGCGAGCGGCTGGTACGGCGCGTTGGCGCCAGCGGCGACGCCGCGCGAAATCATCGTGAAGCTCAATGGCGAGATAAACCGCGTGATGCGGCTGCCGGACGTGGCGCAACGCCTGGCCGGCGACGGCGTGGAACCGGTCGGCACCACGCCCGAGCAGTTCGGCACCTATCTGCGGCAGGAAATCGCCAAGTGGGGCAAAGTAGTGAAGCAATCGGGCGCAAAAGCCAATTAGAACCGGAAGGACGCCATGCGACATGCACTGCTGTTCGGTCTGACCTTGGCGGCTGCAGGCGCAACAGCCGCCGCCGCTGATTATCCGTCCAGGCCGATTCGCCTGGTCGTGCCGTACCCGGCCGGCGGCCCGGTCGATATCACGGCGCGCGCGCTCGGACCCAGGCTGACCGAAGCACTTGGCCAGCCGATCGTCGTCGATAATCGCGGCGGCGCGGGCAGCATCGTCGGCTCGGATCTCGTCGCGAAATCCGCGCCGGACGGCTATACGCTGCTCTTGTGCACCACCGCCAACGCGATCAACGCGAGCCTGATCCCGAAACTGCCCTACGACATGCAGAAGGATTTTGCGCCGATCACCATGGTCGCGATCATCACCAGCGTGCTGGTGGTGCATCCGTCGGTGCCGGCACATTCAGTCAAGGAGCTGATCGCGCTCGCGAAAGCGAAGCCCGGGCAGCTGAGCTACGCATCCACGGGCAATGGCACGCCGACGCACCTCGCCGCGGAACTGTTCAAGCGCATGGCCGGGCTGGACATCGTGCATATTCCGTACAAGGGCGCATCGCTCGCGGTGGTGGATCTGCTGAGCGGACAGGTGCAGCTCTCGCTGATCAGTGCGCCCGGAGTAGTCCCGCACATCAAAGCCGGCAAACTGCGCGCATTGGCGGTGACCAACGCGAAACGCTCGACGCTGCTGCCCGAGCTGCCGACCATGGACGAAGCCGGACTGCGCGGTTATGAATCCGAAGGATGGCACGGGTTGTTCGCGCCGGTGCGCACGTCTCAAGTCATCGTCGACCGGCTGTATCGCGAAGTCGCCGCCGCCCTGCGCACCTCGGAAACGGCTGCCTACCTGCTGAACGGCGGCGCCGAGCCGATCGGCATGCCGCCCGACCGGTTCAAGGTAAAACTGCGCGATGAAATCGAAAAGTGGGCAAAAGTAGTCAAAGCGACCGGCATGAAAGTCGATTAGCGCAGAAAAAGCTAAAATGCGTGAACGATGAACAGTGAACGGTGAACGGTGAACTGCAAACCGTGATGCGCTACCATGTTGCGCCCATGATGGGCCGGCAAAGCCCCGCTCACCGTTTACCGTTCACCATTCACCATTCACCATTCACCATTCACCCGCTTTTGACGTGAAAGGAACGCAGTCATGCAAAGTTTGAAAGAACAATCTCCGCTCGGGGTCTATCTCGAGCACTGCAAGAAAGGCGAGCTCGCCTACCAGGTGTGCACCGACGACAATACGCCGGTGTTTTTCCCGCGCGCCGTCGCGCCCAAAAGCGGCAGCACTAATCTCGAATGGCGCGTTTCCAAAGGCCTCGGTACGGTGTACTCGACGACGGCGGTCTATGCCGCCAAAGACCAGCCGCCGCACAACGTCGCGCTGATCGACATCGACGAGGGTTTCCGCATGATGAGCCGCGTCGAGGACATCGACCCGCTCGCCGTCAAGATCGGCATGCGCGTGAAGGTCAGGATCCATCCCGGTGACGACAAGCAGCCGCCTTACCCGGTGTTCACGCCGGCGGAGGGCGCAAAATGAGCAACCTTAAACGCGGTAGTGTCGCGGTCGTCGGCGTCGCCGAATCCGATCTCGGCCAGGTTGCGCCGCATACCAGCCCACTCGATCTGATGGCGCAGGCCACGCGCCGCGCGCTCGACGATTGCGGGCTCAAGCTCGCCGACGTCGATGCGCTGTTCATGGCGGCCACCCAGGTGCGCATGGGGCCGATGGCGCTCGCCGAATACCTGCGGCTGAAACCCGAATATTTCGACGGCACGCAGATCGGCGGCTCGTCGTTCATGTCGCACCTCGCGCATGCGCAGGCCGCGATCGAAGCGGGCCTGTGCGAAGTCGCGCTGATTGCCTACGGCAGCACCCAGCGCTCGGTGAGCCGCGCGGCCGCATCGCCGCGTGAATACAACTACTACGAGACGCCGTATAAGCCGATCCTGCCGATCAGCGCTTATGCGATGGCGGCCGCGCGCCACATGCATCAATACGGCACGACCCGGGAAAATCTCGCCGAAGTCGCGGTCGCCGCGCGCAAATGGGCGCTGCTGAATCCGGTCGCATGGGAAAAGGAGCCGCTCACGATCGAGCAGGTGCTGAAAGCGCGCATGGTGAGCTATCCGTTCACGGTGCGCGATTGCTGCCTGGTGGTGGACGGCGGCGGCGCGATGATCGTGACCTCGGCCGCGCGCGCCAGGTCGCTCAGGAAAAAACCGGCCTACGTGCTGGGTACCGGTGAAGCGCTGAGCCACGCGACGATCTCGAACATGCCCGATCTCACCGTCACTGCGGCTGCCGAGTCGGGGCCGAAAGCATTCAAAATGGCCGGGCTCAAGCCGGCGGACGTCGACATGCTGTCGCTCTATGACGCGTTCACGATCACGCCGATCCTGTTTCTCGAGGACCTGGGCTTCTGCCCCAAAGGCGAAGGCGGCCGTTTCGTCGCCGGCGGCAACATCGCGCCCGGCGGCAAGCTTGCGGTGAACACCAGCGGCGGCGGGCTGTCCTATTGCCACCCGGGCATGTACGGGCTGCTGGTGATGATCGAGGCGGTGCGCCAGGTGCGCGGCGAATGCGGGAGCCGCCAAGTCAAGGATTGCGGGGTCGCGCTCGCGCACGGCAATGGCGGCGTCCTGTCGAGCCAATGCACGGTGCTGTTCGGCGGGCCGTCGACGGTGTAAAGAAAACCGGGCTCGGACGACTCATAAGAGCTGATAGCTGTCCCGTCGGGAATTTATGGCCGGACAGCCAGTCCTAACACCAACGGAGGCTAGACATGGAACGGCGTACATTCTGGAAGATACTCGCGGGAACACCGCTTTTTTTCGCATTCGCGCGGCGCGCGGTGGCAGCACAGGCCGAACCGATGAAGGCGGTCGAGGATCTGCAGAAAAACTGGAAAATGCTGCTGGCCGACGGCGCCGATGTGGCGGCCTCGCCCGCGCCGCCGCTCAGCCGCCCGAACGCGGAATGGAAGAAGACCCTCTCGGCCGCGGCCTACGACGTGCTGCGCGAGGAAGGCACCGAGCGGGCGGGCTCGAGCCCTCTCAACAACGAAAAACGTCCCGGCGTATTCGTCTGCGCAGGATGCTCGCTGCCGCTCTTCACCTCGGCGATGAAATATGAAAGCGGCACCGGCTGGCCGAGCTTCTTCACTACGATACCCGGCGCTTTCGCCACCAAGTCAGACCACAGAATCTTTTACACGCGCACCGAATATCACTGCGCCAAATGCGGCGGCCATCACGGCCACGTGTTCGACGACGGTCCGCCGCCCACGCGCCAGCGCTGGTGCAACAACGGCGTCGCTTTGCGCTTCATCCCCAAGACCGGCAAAGCGTAACTGAAATGAGTTCTGGCGGAGTTTAGCAGGCATTTCGTTTTCACGGCACGCCTGCTATGCTTCAGTCTCATGCCGGGCCCGACTCTCAGACTCGCCAGACCCCCCGACGCCGACCCGATCGCGCTGATGTCGCGCGCGCTGATCGAGCGCGGCTTGAGCGGCTGGTCATGGGACCCGGAGCGCGTCGCGCGCTCGATCCGGGCCCGCGATACCGTGGTGCTGGTTGCGGATATCCAGCAGCATGTCACCGGTTTTGCCATCATGAATTTCGGCGACGCCAGCGCGCACTTGAGCCTGCTCGCGGTCAGGCCCTCGCACCAGCGCTGCGGCATCGGCAGGCGGATGGCGGCATGGCTCGTGGACTCGGCGCTGGTCGCGGGAATTGCGACCATCAATCTCGAGCTGCGCGCGAACAACCACGCGGCGCGCGGCTTCTACCGCGCGCTCGGGTTCACGGAAACGGCCTACATCCCCGGCTACTACCGCGGCGTCGAAACCGCGCTCAGGATGTCGCGCGACATCCGCCGCCACATTTCGGATCGCATCAGCTGATTCGCAGCGCTTCCCGGTGCCGCCCGACCGGCCTGGACGGTGGCGGCGGGCAGCCGCGCCGCGCGGCCTTCAGTGAATCACGTAGCCGCCGTCGATGACGAGGTTGCTGCCATGCACGAACGTCGCTTCCGTCGAGGCGAGAAAGAGGATCGCCTGCGCGACCTCTTCCGGCCTGCCCCAGCGGCCGAGCGGGATCCGTGCCTGGCGCGCTTCCCGATGGCCCGGCTCGCGTTCCATGCGTGCGCGCGTAAATTCGGTTTCGATCGGCCCGGGGCTCACCGCGTTGACCATGATCTTGTCCCTGGCAAGCTCCAGCGCCATCGCCTTGGTCAGGTAGATCAGCGCCGCCTTGGAGAGCCCGTAGAGGGCGGAATTTGCGGTCGCGACGATGCCGTTCTGGCTCGCCACCGTGATGATGCGCCCGCCGCCGTTGGCGCGCATCGCCGGCACCACCGCCTGGCTGGCGAGAAACGGCGCGCGTACATTGACCGCAACCAGCTGGTCGAACTCGGCCGCGGCGTAATCGCCGAACGGATGGCGAATGCGGATACCGGCGTTGTTGACCAGGATGTCGACGCGGCCAAAGATCGCGAGCGCCGCGTCGACCATGCGCTGCACGTCCGCGGCATCGGCCAGATCGAACATGCCGAATTCAGCGCGCGCGAAAGCGTTGTGCGCGCGGCACTCGGCGGCGACCGCCGACAGTTCCTCGCGCGTGCCGTCGGCGGCAAGATACACCGCGGCGCCTGCTGCGGAGAGCGCGTGCGCCGTGGCGCGGCCGATGCCGCGCGATGCGCCGGTGACGAGCGCGATTTTTCCGGTCAGTACCGCCATGACTAGAAATCCACGTCGGGCTCGTCCGTCCGCGACGCGCGCTTCTGCGAGCGATGGTGTTGCCACAGCGCGAAGATCACCGAGCCCACCGACAACACGAGCATGGCCCCGGAAATCGGCCGCGTGAAGAACAGCCGCGGATCGGGATCGGTCATGATCGCGCGCACCAAGTTGATTTCGATCTGATCGCCGAGGATCAGGCCGAGTATCAGCGGCGCGAGCGGAAAGCGGAACTTCACCAGCGCGTAGCCGATCAAGCCGAACAGCAGCAGCACGTAGACGTCGTCCATGATGTTGTTCAGCGCATACGCGCCGATCACGCACAGCACCATGACGATCGGGATCAGGATCGATTTGTTGACGGTCACGACGCGCATGAAGAAGCCCGTACCCAGCAAGCAGATCAGGACCATGAGCGGGTGCGCGAGCAGATACGCGGCGTAAATGCCGTAGGCGACGTCCGGGTGCTGGGTGATGAAAAGCGGGCCGGACTGGATGCCGTGGATGGTCATCGCGCCGAGCATCACCGCGGTCACCGCGTCGCCTGGAATGCCGAACGCCATGATGGTGACGAGCGACCCTCCGACGTTGGCGTTGCAGGACGCCTCCGAAGCAATGATGCCCTCGGGATTGCCTTTGCCGAAGCGCTCGGGGTGCCGTGAGAACTTTTTCGCCTGGTCGTAGGCCATGACCGTGGCGGCGCTGCCGCCGATGGCCGGCAGCACGCCGATGAGTATCCCGACCAGCGTGGACCACACCAGCAGGAACGGCTTCGTGAGAATTTCCCAGATCACCTTCAGGTGGGACACCGTCAGCGGCGGCGCCGTCACCGGCCTGCTTGATTTTTCGGGCTGACCCATTTTCTCGATGTCGGTCATCAGTTGCGCAAACGCGAAGATGCCGATCAGCACGGGCAGGAACGGAAAGCCGTTGCGCAGGAAATCGCTGCCCAGCGTAAAGCGCGGGACGCTCATGATCGGGTCGGAGCCGATGATGGTGATCACCAGCCCGATCGCGCCGGAGAGCAAACCCTTGATGAGCGAGCCCTCGGTGAGGCCCGCCACCATCGACAGCGCGAAGACAAACAGCGAAAAATATTCCCACGGACCGAACTCCAGCGCGATCGCGGCGAGCGGGCCGGTGGCGCCGATCAAAAATACGCCGCTGAGCAGGCCGCCGAGGAAGGAAGACCAGATGCCGAGCCACACGGCACGCCCGGGCTGTCCTTTCTGCGTCATCGGAAAGCCGTCAAAAGTGGTGGTGACGGCCGATGGCGTTCCCGGAATGCCGATCAGCGCCGCGGTTATCGCTCCCCCCGCGGAACCGCCGACATAGACGCCGGTCATCGCGGCCAGGCCCTGCAGCGGGTCGAGCCCGAAAGTAAACGGCAGCACCATGATGATGGTCATGGTGATGGTGACGCCCGGCAGCGCGCCGCCGATCAGCCCGGCGAGCGTGCCGATAGACAGCGGCACGAGGTATTTCAGATGCAGGACGTTGACGATCCCCGCTGCGAGCAATTCGAACACTGGCTAACCGGTTTAGAAACCGGTCCACCGCCCGCGCGGCAGCAGCACGGACAGGTAAACTTCAAAGGCGAGATAAGTGACGATCACCGTCGCGAGCGCAGCGGTAATGACCATCGTCCAGCGCCGCCACCCCTGCGGTGTCTCGAGCACAACCTGCAGCGCCGCAACGAACAGGAACGTCGCGACCCGGAAGCCGAGAAACGGCAGCAGCAGCACGTACACGGCAAATACCGCGAACGTCGCTGTCACGAGGCGGTAATTGCGCTCTTCGGCAGCAGCAGCGGCGGGCGCGGTAACCGCACCCCGGCTGCGCCAGCGCGACAGCACGTCGGCGGCGATGAGCATGACGGAAAGCGCCGCCATGATGCCGAGCACGATGCGCGGGTAAAAATCCGGCCCGATCGGCACCAGCGCGGACTGCGGCAGTCCGCGCGTCATCACCAGCAGCGCAATGCTCAGGCCAAGACAGATGAACCCGGCGATGCCATCCCGACCGAGCATGCAGGATCTCAGCGCTTCAGCAGCCCGAGGTCGCGCGCAAGATCCTTGTTGAGCACGTCGTTCTGCTTGAGGAACTCGGCGTAGGCCCTGCGATCGAGATAGCGCACGTCGGTGCCTTGCGCTTTCATCGAAGCGGCGAATGCTGCGTCCTTGGAGGCTACCGCGCAGGCGGCTTCAAGTTTGGCATTGATGTCGGCAGGCGTGCCCTTCGGCGTCATCAGGCCGCGCGACACCGCGTAGACGACGTTGTAGCCAAGTTCCTTGAAGGTCGGCACGTTCGGCAGCTCGGGGCTGCGCTTCTCGGTGCCGATCGCGAGGAACTTGAGCTGACCGGCGTCGACCTTGCCTTTCTGCGTCAGGTTGCCGTCGGTCAGGTCGTTATGGCCGCCGAGAATCGCGTTCATGCGCTGCGCGAGGCCATCGTACGACACGTACTTGAACTTGATGTGGGCCTCTTTCTCGAAAATCGCCGGGAAGAAATGGCTGGTCGAGCCGAGGGTGGCGCCGACCGAAATCTGGCCCGGGCGCGCTTTGGCGTCGTCGATCAGCTCCTTCAGCGTGGTCCACTTGGTCTTCGGGCTCGCGGTCAGCACCGAAGGGGTGGCCGAAATCAGGCAGACCGGCTCGAAATCGGTGTAGTTCACGTCCGAGACGCCGGTGTAGTAAGTGGAATGAATGTAATCGTGCACCGCGTAGAGCGTATAACCGTCGGGCGGCGCGTTTTTTGCTTCACGTGCGCCGGTCGTGCCGGATGCGCCGCCGATGTTGGCGATCACCACCGTCGCACCGCCGAGCGCTTTCTGGAACGCCGGCGCGAACGGACGGAAAATGTTGTCGGTATCGCCGCCGGCCGCCCATGGCACGATCATTTTGATCGGACGGTCGGGGTAGCCTGCGGCATAGGCTGTGAATGCAAACGCCGCGCATGCCAGCGCGGCAGCCAATTTGCGCGTGAAATTCATGTGATTTCTCCTCGGGGTGGAATAATTATGGCGCGCTACCTGGGCATCTTAACAATGCCATCCAGCCGTGACAAGGCAGATCAGTGCCGGCCGTGTCGCTCCAGCGCCCACGCCACATGCTCGCGCACCAGCGCCGACGGATGGTCGCTGCGCGCCCGCAACGCAGCAATTATTTGCACGACAGCCGGCGCCGATCGCGGCGCGTTACCCACCGCGCCCAAGGCATTTCCCAGACCGACAGCGAGGTTGCGCAGCCAGCGCTCGTAGCCGATGCGATGGATCGCGCTGCCGAGCAGGCGCGCATCGAATTCCGCTTGGTCCCACGCGAAGAGCTCAATCAGCGTTACGTCATCGAGGCCGTTGCGCACCGCGAAATCCGGCTCGGCGCTCGCCTGCGCGAACTTGTTCCACGGGCACACCAGCTGGCAATCGTCGCAGCCGTAAACGCGGTTGCCGATCAGCGGCCGCAATTCGGGCGGGATGCTGCCGTGATGCTCGATGGTGAGGTACGAAATGCAGCGTCGCGCATCGAGCCGGTACGGCGCGACGATCGCGCGCGTCGGGCACACGTCAATGCACTTCTTGCACGTGCCGCAGTGATTCTGCGCCGCACGGTCCACCGGCAGCGGCAGGTCGGTGTAGATTTCGCCCAGAAAAAAATACGAACCCGCTTCGCGCGTGAGCAGCAGCGTGTGCTTGCCGCGCCAGCCGAGGCCCGCTTTCTCGGCGAGTTCGACTTCCATCACCGGCGCGCTGTCGGTGAAAACGCGGTAGCTGAACGCGCCGACCGCCGCTTCGATGCGCGCGGCGAGCCGCTGCAAGCGGCGCCGCAACACCTTGTGGTAATCGCGCCCCAGCGCATAGCGCGACACGAACGCTTTGCCGGCAGCGTTGATTACCTGCCAGCTGTCGGCGGCGCGCGGCGGCAGATAGTCGATGCGCGCGGCGATCACGCGCAGCGTGCCGGGCACGAGTTCGGCCGGCCGCGCGCGTTTGACGCCGTGCTTTGCCATATAATCCATCTCGCCATGAAAACCCGCGCTCAACCACTCGCTCAGGCGCGGTTCGGCGCGGCTCAAGTCGATGTCGGAGATCCCGATTTTCTGGAATCCGAGCTGCGCGCCCCACTCCCGGATCCACTGCGCGAGCAGCGGTGGGCCTGGCGGCAGCGTCGATTGCTTTTCACTCCGCATGGCTTCCAATCATAAACAGCCGCTGGCGCAAATGACACGTTTCCTCGTCGCCGAGGCCAATACGCTCGCGCTCGGCGGCGAACTCGCGCGCGGTCTGCGGCCGGGAATGGTGATTTATCTCAGCGGCGACCTCGGCGCCGGCAAAACCACGCTGGCGCGCGGCGTTTTGCGCGCTCTGGGGGTCGCAGAACGGGTCAAAAGCCCGACCTTTACCCTGCTTGAACCTTACACGGTTTCTAAGTTATACTTGTATCACTTTGATTTTTATCGGTTCAACCGTTCCGACGAATGGGTGGACGCGGGCTTTCGCGATTACTTCAATCCAGAGTCCGTGTGTCTCGTCGAATGGCCGGAAAAAGCCGGAGGGCAATTGCCCGCACCGGATGTGAGGATCGCGCTGGAAGTCGCCGGCAGCGGACGCAACGTCACGCTCAGCGCATACACGGAGGCTGGTAGAAATTGTTTAAAGCGGCTGCATCAGTGAAGCAGCTTTACGCCCGGGCAGCCGCCCGGCACGGTCTTTCTTTATGCTCGGGATTCCTGCTCCTGAGCCTGCTGTTGCTGCCCGGCGCGGCGCCGGCGGCAACCCAGGTGACTTCGACGCGCGTGTGGCCGGCGCAAGACTACACGCGCATCACGCTCGAGTCGGCAGTACCGATCAAGCATCAGGTGCTGCAACTCAGGAATCCCGACCGGCTGGTGCTCGATCTCGAAGACATCGCGGTCACCCCCGCCATCGAGGAGCTGGCCGGGAAAATTGGCGCCGGCGATCCGTACGTGAAAGCGGTGCGCGTCGGGCGTTTCAGACCCGGTACGGTGCGCCTCGTCTTCGACCTCAAAGCCGAAGCCAGGCCCGAAGTATTCACGCTGCGCCCGATCGCCGAGTATGGCCACCGGCTGGTGCTCGACATCTACCCGGCGCAGGCGGTCGACCCGCTGCTCGCGCTGCTCGAAAAATCCCAAGCCGCGCCGCCGGCGACGATCGACGGCAAGCCGGCCGCAACCATCGCAACCGCGCCGGCCGAAACTGCGCGCCCGACGCCCGAAGCCGCGCCCAAAACCGGGGCGCGCGCCGGCAAGCCCGACAGCCAGCGGCTGATCGTGGTCGCGATCGACGCCGGCCACGGCGGCGAGGACCCCGGCGCCAAAGGCCGCCGCGGCACTTACGAGAAAGACGTGACGCTCGCGATCGCGCGCAAACTCAAGGCGATGATCGACCAGGAGCCGAACATGCGCGCGGTGCTGACGCGCGACGGCGACTATTTCATCCCGCTGCAGTTGCGGGTGCAGAAAGCGCGCCGCGTCAACGCCGACCTGTTCGTGTCGGTCCACGCCGACGCCTTCATCAAGCCGCATGCGCGCGGCTCGTCGGTGTTCGCGCTGTCGGAAAGCGGCGCCACCTCGGCCGCCGCGCGCTGGCTCGCGAAGAAGGAAAACGAGGCCGACCTGATCGGCGGCGTCAACCTCGACGTATCCGACCCGTACCTGAAGCAGACGCTGCTCGATCTGTCGCAGACCGCGACCATCAACGACAGCCTGAAGCTCGCCAAATCGGTGCTGGGCGAACTCGGCGAAATCAACGCACTGCACAAAGCGTCGGTCGAACAGGCCGGCTTCGCGGTGCTCAAAGCGCCCGATATCCCGTCGATCCTGGTCGAGACCGCGTTCATCAGCAACCCGGACGAGGAGAAAAAGCTGAAAGACGAGGCCTATCAGGAAAAAATGGCGGAGGCGATCCTGTCCGGCATCAAGCGTTATTTCGCGCAAAATCCGCCGCTGGCACGCTCGCGCATAGCCGTCAACCCGTAATGCCCGCCATGCGCTTGGCATGGGCCGCGCTGTTGCTGAGCGCCGCCGCATCCGCCGCCGAGGTCGAAGGCGTCAACGTGCCGGAACGCACCCGGATTGGCGCCGATGGGCCCGAGCTGGTGCTCAACGGCGCGGGAGTACGCGTGCGCCTCATCTTCAAAGTCTACGTCGCCGCGTTGTACCTGCCCGCCAAGATGGACAATGGCGAAACGATTTTGCGCGACGATCGACCACGGCGCCTGTTTCTGCACATGTTGCGCGACCTGAGCGCCGACCAGCTCGTCTCCTCGACAAACGATGCCCTGCATGAAACGTTGACGCCTGAAGAGCGGTTGCCGCTCGAATCGCGCATACAGAGGTTCAACGCAATTTTCGAAACGCTGCGCGAGGTAAAAGAAGGGGCGCAGATCGTGATTGATTATGTGCCGCAGCTCGGCACCATCGTCCGCGTCAACGGCGAGGAGAAGGAACGCATTCCCGGCACCGACTTCAACCAGGCTCTGCTGCGCATGTGGATCGGCGAGCGGCCCCGGGATCCCGATTTAAAAAAAGCAATGCTCGGAATCGGCCCAAAATAGAGTCGACTTACCCCGGGTGCAGTGCAAGCGCCGGCGGCGACCGCGTTTCCGCGTCAATCGACCCTTGCACCCGAGCGCTTGACCACCATCTCGGTTTTGGCCTTGTCCATTTCGAGAATGGGCATGCGGCGTCCGTCGGCGTTCAGGCCTTGAGCGCGACGAGCACTTCGTCCAGCATCTTCTTCGCATCGCCAAACAGCATGCGATTGTTCTCTTTGTAGAAGAGCGGATTATCGACGCCCGCATAGCCGGAGGCCATGCTGCGCTTCATCATGATCGAGGTCTTGGCCTTCCACACTTCCAGCACCGGCATGCCGGCAATTGGGCTGGTCGGGTCCTCCTGGGCCGCCGGATTCACGATGTCGTTGGCGCCGATGACCATGGCGACGTCGGTATTCGGGAAATCCTCGTTGAGCTCGTCCATCTCGAACACGATGTCGTAGGGCACTTTGGCCTCGGCCAGCAGCACGTTCATGTGACCGGGCATGCGGCCGGCAACCGGGTGAATGCCGAAGCGCACATTGACGCCTTTCTCGCGCAGGTGCCGGGTGATCTCGTACACCGAATGCTGGGCCTGCGCCACCGCCATGCCGTAGCCCGGCACGATGATCACGTTCTTGGCTTCGCGCAACAATTCCGCCGTCGCCGCGGCAAGGATCGGCACTACCTCGCCCGCCGGCTGCGCACCGCCGCTGGCCGCCGCGGGCATGCCGCCCCCGGTGCCGAATCCGCCCGCGATCACGGCGATGAAGTGGCGGTTCATCGCGCGGCACATGATGTAGGAGAGGATGGCGCCGCTCGAACCCACCAGCGCGCCAGTGACGATCAGCAGATCGTTATTGAGCATGAAGCCCGTGGCCGCGGCTGCCCAACCGGAGTAGCTGTTCAGCATCGATATCACCACCGGCATGTCGGCGCCGCCGATCGCCATCACCATGTGGATGCCGAACAGCAGCGCGATCACGGACATCACGACCAGCGCGGTCATGCCGTCGGTCACCGATCCAACTTGCAAAAACTGGCGCCCGAAGTAGATGACAATCAGCAGGCCCGCGAGATTCATCCAATGACGCGCGGGCAGGAGCATCGGCTTGCCGCCGATCTTGCCCGAGAGCTTGCCAAAGGCGATCACCGAGCCGGAGAAGGTCACTGCACCGATCAGGATGCCGATGTAGATCTCGATCTCATGGATGGCCTTCTCCGCCCCCGTGGCATGGGCCGACGCTGCGGGGTCGATGTAATTCGCGAATCCGACCAGCATGGCCGCGAGACCGACCAGGCTGTGCATCAGCGCAACCAGTTCCGGCATCTGGGTCATTTTCACGATGCGGGAGGCGTAAAGCCCGATGCTGCCGCCCACCACCATGCAGCCGATGATCCACGGAATGCCGGCCGCCGTGACGCGGGGCCCGGAGACCGTCGCCAGCACGGCAATGGTCATGCCGATCATGCCGTAGAGATTGCCGCGGCGCGAGCTCTCCGGATTGGAGAGGCCGCCGAGGCTGAGGATGAAAAGAATCGTCGCTCCGATATAGGAAACCGTTGCCAGACTTTCAGACACGAATCGTCTCCCTTATTTGCGGAACATCGCCAGCATGCGCTGGGTTACGGCGAAGCCGCCGATCATGTTGATCGCGGTGAGCGCGATTCCAGCCACCGCGAGCCAGTGTATCCAGTCTTCCGGCCGGGCGAGCCCCCCTTCGATCGGCGGCGCAATCTGCACCAGCGCTCCGATGGCAATGATGCTGCTGATCGCATTGGTGACGCTCATCAGCGGCGTGTGCAGGGCGGGGGTGACGTTCCAGACCACCATGTAACCCACGAAACAGGCCAGCACGAAAACGGTGAAGTGGCCGAGGAATGCTCCGGGCGCACTGTTGCCGATGAACCAGAACGCGAGCGCCGCCACGCCGAAAATAATCGCTGTGCTGCGACCCGAGGCGGGCGCGCCGCTCTTGCCATGCCCACCCTGCGCCTTCGCCGGTACCACCGCTGGCTTGGCCGCTGCCGCCGGTGCAGCTGAAAGTTTTGGCGCCGGTGGCGGCCATGTAATGTTGCCCTCCTTCACCACCGTGGTGCCGCGCAGCACCTCGTCTTCCATGTTGACGTTGATGATGCCGTCCTTGGTCTTGCACAGCTCCTCGGTCAGCCGGAACAGGTTGGTCGCATACAGCGTGCTCGACTGCTTCGCCAGGCGGCTCGGCAGGTCGCTGTAGCCGATGATGGTCACGCCGTGCTTCACGGTCACCTGGTGCGGCACGGTCAGTTCGCAGTTGCCGCCCTGCTCCGCAGCCATGTCGACGATGACGCTGCCCGGTTTCATCGACCTCACCATTTCGGCGGTGATCAGCTTGGGCGCCGGCTTGCCCGGAATGAGCGCGGTAGTGATGATGATGTCCACTTCCTTCGCCTGCCTGGCGAAAACCTCGGCCTGTGCCTTGAGGAAACCCTCGCTCATGACCTTGGCATAACCGCCGACGCCGCTGCCTTCTTCCTCATAATCCACGGTGACGAACTCGCCGCCCATGGATTTGACCTGATCGCCCACTTCGGGGCGCGTGTCATTGGCGCGCACGATGGCCCCCAGGCCCGAGGCCGTGCCGATGGCAGCCAACCCCGCAACACCTGCGCCGATGACGAAAACCTTGGCCGGCGGCACCTTGCCCGCAGCCGTGATCTGGCCGGTGAAGAAACGGCCGAAGTGATGCGCCGCTTCGATGACGGCGCGGTAGCCGGCAATGTTGGCCATCGAGGAGAGCGCGTCCAGCTTCTGTGCGCGCGAGATGCGCGGCACGCTGTCCATTGCCAGCACGGTGGCCTTCTTCGCCGCGAGTTGTTTCAGCAGATCGGGGTTCTGCGCCGGCCAGATGAAGCTGACCAGCGTGCCGCCTTCGCGCATCAGGCCGATTTCTTCCGCAGTCGGACCGCGCACCTTGAAGACGATGTCGGACGCGGACCACAGCTTGGCCGCCCCTTCGACAATCCCGGCACCTGCGGCACGGTAGACATCATCGCTGAAATTCGCCGCGTCTCCGGCGCCGGATTCCACGGCAACCTTGAAACCCAGCTTGATGAGTTTTTCAACGACTTCGGGCACGGTGGCAACGCGCTTTTCGCCGGCCGCCGTCTCTTTCGGTACGCCTATGACCTGAGGCATGAATCCCCCTTGTTTATTACTACGGATGTTGACAGTCGATTATAACAAGGCGACCGCGAAACCCGTGCCGCCTTGACATGAGCCCGATCAGTATGAAAACCCTCCCCGCGCTGGCAGGTCTGGTGGCTCGGAATGCGGTACCGAAAGCACTATTGATGGGAGCGACGGTCGGGACTTGCGCACTGTAATGACCCCAGCCAAGCTGGGGGTTGATGTAAATCAAACTCCGCATGGATTCAAGTTATAATTTTCCATGGCTGCCATTCGCGTACTGCCCGACCTGCTGATCAACCAGATTGCCGCCGGCGAAGTCGTGGAGCGCCCTGCGGCCGCGCTCAAGGAATTGCTCGAAAACAGCCTCGATGCCGGCGCGCGCGACATCAGCGTGCAACTCGCGAGCGGCGGCGCCAGGCTGCTCAAAGTCAGCGACGACGGCCACGGCGTAAGCAAAGCGGATCTGCCGCTGGCGCTGGCGCGTCATGCGACGAGCAAGATCGCGACGCTCGACGACCTCGAGCGCATCGCGAGCCTCGGTTTCCGCGGTGAAGCGCTGGCGAGCATCGCCGCCGTCGCCAGCGTGACGCTGACCAGCCGCACGCATGGCTCGAAGCACGCGTGGTCGATCGCAGCCGAGGGCGGCGCGGTCTCGGACCCCAAGCCTGCAGCGCACGATCCCGGCACCAGCGTCGAAGTGCGCGATCTGTATTTCAACACGCCGGCGCGCCGCAAGTTCCTGAAATCGGAAGCCACCGAATACGCGCATTGCGACGAAGTCTTCAGGCGCATCGCGCTGGCGCGGCCTGAAATCGCGTTCCGGCTGCAGCACAACGGCCGCGCGCAATGGCATCTCAAGCCGCAGGACGCCGGGCAGCGCATCAGCGCCGTGCTCGGCGACGAGTTTGCCGCCGCCGCGATTGCGGTCGACGCGCACAGCACCGGGCTGCGTCTGAGCGGGCTGGTGGGTTTGCCCGCGGCGGCACGCGGCGCGCGCGATGCCCAGTACTGCTTCGTCAACGGCCGTTTCGTGCGCGACAAAGTGCTCGCCCACGCGCTGCGCCAGGCCTATCAGGACGTGCTGCACCACGACCGCCATCCGGCATTCGTGCTGTTTGTCGAGCTCGACCCGGCGCGGGTGGACGTCAACGTGCATCCGACCAAGAGCGAAGTGCGCTTTCGCGATTCGCAGGCGATACACCAGTTCGTCTTCCACGCGGTGAGCCGCGCGCTTGCGGGGTCGGTTGCCGGCAGTGCAGCGGACAGCATTCCGGCGATGACCCGGCCGTCGGCGGCGCCATTCTTCGCAACCCAGCACACGATGCCGCTCGGCGTCGCCCAGCCGGCAGCCGTTTATGAAACATTGTTTGGACGCGAGCACGCGGCGCTTGCCGCTGCGGCGCAACCCGCTGCCGAACTGCCGCCGCTCGCGGAAACGAGCGCGCAAATTCCCGCGCTGGGATATGCTCTGGCGCAACTCCGCGGCATTTACATCCTCGCGCAGAACGAGCATGGGCTGGTGATTGTCGACATGCACGCCGCGCACGAGCGCATCGTTTACGAAAAACTCAAGACCCAGCTCGACGCCGACCGCATCGCGATGCAGCCGCTGCTGATCCCGGTGGTGTTCAACGCCGAGCGCATCGACGTCGCGACCGCCGAAGATCATGCCGAAACGCTCGCCACAATCGGCTTCGAGATCGCGGCGCTGTCGCCGACTTCGCTCGCGGTGCGCGGCGTGCCGGTTGCGTTGAAGGACGCCGACGCCGGCGAACTTGCGCGCGACGTGCTGGCGGAGATCCGCGAATTCGGCGCAAGCCGCGTGCTCACCGAACGCCAGAACGAGTTGCTCGCGACGATGGCGTGCCACGCCGCGGTGCGCGCCAACCGCGCGCTGACGATACATGAAATGAACGCGCTGCTGCGCGAGATGGAAGCGACCGAGCGCTCCGGCCAGTGCAACCACGGCCGCCCGACCTGGCACCAGATCAGCGTTGCCGAGCTCGACAAGCTGTTCATGAGAGGCCGGTGAAGAAGCATGAGAGGAGAGAAGTGAGACGAGAAAGGGGGAAACAGAAGGAAAGACAGTTGCGGCAAAAAAAGGCGTTTCCGCCTCTCTCCTCTCGCCTCACGCCTCGCCAGAAATATCCCCCGGCCATTTTGCTGATGGGCCCGACCGCCAGCGGCAAGACCGGGGTCGCGGTCGAACTCGTGCGCGAGCTGCCGTGCGAAATCATCAGCGTCGATTCGGCGCAAGTCTACCGCCACATGGACATCGGCACCGGCAAGCCCGATGCGGAGACGCTCAAGGCAGCGCCGCATCACCTGATCGACGTGATCGAGCCGGATGAGAATTTCTCGGCGGCGCGCTTTCGCGATGACGCGCTGGCGTTGATGCGCGAGATCACCGAACGCGGCAACATCCCGCTGCTGGTCGGCGGCACCATGCTTTACTTCAAGACGCTCCTCGAGGGACTCTCCGAGCTGCCCGAAGCCGATCCCGCAATCCGCATGGTGATCGACACCATGGCGGACGAAGCCGGCTGGCCAGGTCTGCACAAGGAGTTAAAACGCGTCGACCCGATAACCGCGGCGCGGCTGGAACCCACCGACTCGCAGCGCATTCAGCGCGCACTCGAGGTGTTCTACATCACCAACCGGGCGATGTCGGACCTTCTGAAGAAACCGAAATACGTCTACTTCCCCTACGCGCCGGTCAAGCTTGCGCTGGTGCCGAGCGAGCGCGCGGAGTTGCATGACCGCATCGCGACGCGCTTCGAGGCGATGCTCGAGCTCGGCCTGATCGGAGAGCTGCGCAAGCTGCGCGAGGATTACGCGCTCGAGCTGTCGATGCCGTCGATGCGCTGCGTCGGCTACCGCCAGGCGTGGCAATACCTCGACGGCGCCATCGGCCTTGCCGCGCTGCGCGAGCAGGGTATCGCCGCCACCCGCCAGCTTGCCAAGCGCCAGCTGACTTGGCTGCGGTCGACGAAAGAGGTTACCGAGTTCGATTGCCTTGCCGAAGACTTGGGCGATCAGGTTGTCCGATATCTGAAACAGGAGCTGACGTTTCGGCAATAGGCCCGGTTCGAGGCGGGTTATAGCATGTTACGATTCTCCGTCTTAAACGAAGGCAGAATAGGCAACTGTTGCTGGTAAACCGGGATGCATTTGAAGATGTGTAAACAGATCTGCATGGCGTGCCAGCAGTTGAAGCGTTTTACCCCATCGCTGGACGCGCCGCGCGCCTTGTGCGGTGTGGTTATCGTTGCCGCCATTGCCGCTGTGGGTCTGAGCGGGTGTTCGAACAAGGACACGCCTGCCGCCGCCGAGGGCAAGGCAGACAAGGGCCCGCCCGCGGCGCCGGTGGTGGTGGCTGAAGTTACCCAGCAGACCGTGCCGCTGCGCGTCCAGGCGATCGGCAACGTCGAGCCCTACGCGACGGTCTCGGTCAAGGCGCGCGTTGATGGCCAGATCGTCGATGCGCCGTTTCGCGACGGGCAGGACGTAGTCAAGGGCCAGCCGCTGTTCCAGATCGATGCGCGCCCTTTGCAGGCACTGCTGAAGCAGGCGGAGGCCAACCTGCTGCGGGACAAAGCACAACTCTCTCGCGCGCGCGCGCAGGAAATTCGCTACAAGGACCTGCTGGCGAAGAACTTCGTGTCGCCGGATGCGTACGCCCAGTTCCTCACCAACGTCGAAACCGCGGAAGCCACCGTGGGCGCCGACGAAGCCGCGGTGGAAACGGCGAAGCTGCAGCTCGAATACGCCACGATCCGCGCGCCGATCAATGGGCGCACCGGGAAAATCATGATCCAGCTCGGCAACATGGTGAAAGCCAATGACACCAATCCGCTGGTCGTTATCAATCAGGTCAGTCCGATCTATCTGAACTTCGCGGTTCCCGAGCAATACCTCGGCGCGATCCACGCAGCGATGGTAAAACACACGCTCAAAGTCGAGGCAAGCCTGACGGACTCAAAGGGAATCGCGGCAGCCAACGGCGAACTCGCCTTCATCGACAATGCGGTCGACACGACGACCGGGACGGTTAAGCTGAGGGCCAGGTTCCCGAATCAGGACAAGCTGCTGTGGCCGGGGCAATTCGCCATGGCGAGCCTGACACTGGACGAGCAGCAGGGCGCGATTGTGGTGCCGTCGCAAGCGGTGCAAACCGGCCCCAAAGGGCAATTCGTATTCGTCGTCAAACCCGACCTGACTGCCGAACAGCGCGCCGTCGTGGTCGAGCGCGTCGATGGCGCGCAGACCGTAATTGCGAAAGGGCTCACGCCCGGCGAAAAGGTGGTCACGATCGGTCAGGTGCGGCTGACTCCCGGCATCAAAGTCAATCCAAAATCCGATTCGGCGAAATCATGAACCTGTCCGAGATTTTTATCCGGCGTCCGGTAATGACCGGGTTGGTCATGATCGGCATTCTCGCCTTCGGTATCGTCGCCTATCGGTCGCTGCCGGTCGCAGCGTTGCCCAATGTGGACTTCCCGACGATACAGGTCGGTGGAACCTTGCCGGGTGCCAGCCCTGAAACCATGGCCTCGGCGGTTGCGCTGCCGCTCGAGAAGGAGTTTTCGCTGATTGCCGGCATCGACAACATGACCTCGTCGAGCACGCTGGGCAGCACGCAGATCACGCTGCAGTTTTCGCTCGAACGCAACATCGATGCCGCGGCGCAGGACGTGCAGTCGGCGATTGCCCGGGCGGCGAAACAACTTCCGCCGACGATGACGGCTCCGCCTTCGTTCCGCAAGGTGAACCCGGCCGACGCGGCGATCTACTATCTCGTGCTTACCTCCGACACGCTGCCGCTGTACACGGTCGACGAATATGCCGAAACGCTGATGGCGCAGCGCATTTCGACGATCAGCGGAGTGGCCCAAGTGCAGGTGTTCGGCAGTCAGAAATATGCAGTCCACGTTCAAATCGATCCAAGGGCGCTTGCGTCGCGCGGCATCGGGCTCGACGAGGTTCAGCAGGTGGTCGATCAGCATAACGCCAACGTTCCGGTGGGCACGCTGTACGGCCAGGACCGCGCTTTCACGCTGCAAGCAACCGGCCAGCTCAACAACGCGGCTGCGTACCGGCCGCTGATCGTGACCTACCGCAACGGTTCGCCGGTGCGCCTGGGCGAACTTGGCCGGGTAATCGACAGCGTGCAGACCGACAAGGTCGCGGCGTGGTTCAACGGCGCGCGCGGCATCATCCTGGCGATACAGAGGCAGCCCGGCACCAACACCATCGAAGTGGTCGACTCGATCAAGAAACTGCTGCCCGTGTTCCGCGAGCAGATCCCGCCGAGCGTCAATATCAACGTGCTGTACGACCGTTCGCAGTCGATCCGCGCGTCCGTCAACGACGTGCAGTTCAGCCTGGTGCTGGCGCTCTGCCTGGTGGTGATGGTGATCTTCCTGTTCCTGCGCAATCTGTCGGCCACGCTGATCCCGAGCCTTGCCCTGCCGATGTCGATCATCGGCACGTTCTCGGTCATGTCTTTGTTTCACTACAGCCTCGACAACCTGTCGCTGATGGCGCTCACGCTGTGCGTCGGCTTCGTCGTCGACGATGCCATCGTCATGCTGGAAAACATCTCGCGCCACATGGAGATGGGCAAGAGCGCGATGCAGGCCACGCTCGATGGCTCGAAAGAGATCGCCTTCACCATATTGTCGATGACGCTTTCGCTCGCCGCGGTATTCATCCCGGTGCTGTTCATGAGCGGGATGTTAGGCCGCCTGCTGAACGAGTTCGCGGTGACCATCATGACGGCGGTGCTGGTGTCCGGCTTCGTGTCGCTGACGCTCACGCCGATGCTTTGCAGCCGTATGTTGAAATCGGAACACGGAGTGAAGCACGGACGGCTGTACGCGCTGAGCGAGCGCGCATTCGAAGCGTGGAAGCGCGCCTACGATCTCAGCCTGCAATGGGTACTCAGGTACCGGCGCCTCACCGTTGCGGTGTTCGTGCTGATATTCGCCGCGACCGGTTGGCTGTTCGTGACGATGCCCAAGGACTTTTTGCCGAACGAAGACTCCGGGCAGTTATTCGCCTTCACCGAAGCCGCGCAGGACGCATCGTTCGAGGCCATGTCCAGGTTGCAGCAGCAGGCGTCTGCGATCGTCAAGGCCGATCCGGCAATCCAATCGGTAATGGCGTTTATCGGCTCGGGCGGCGCGAGTTCCTCGCTCAACATCGGGCGCTTGTTCATCGTGCTCAAGCCGCGGAACGAGCGCGGCACCCCGGACGAAATCATCCAAAGGCTGCGGCCCAAGCTGCAGACGATCCCCGGGCTGAAGGTGTTCCTGCAGAATATCCCGACCATCCGCATCGGCGGTCAACTCACGAAGACGCAGTACCAGTACACGCTGCAGGATGCCGATACCGAGCAACTTTTCCACTGGGCGCCGGTCATCGAGTCCAAGCTTGCCACGCTGCCGGGCTTCCAGGACGTCACCAGCGATCTGCAGATCGGCAATCCGCAAGTGCTGATCGACATCGACCGCCAACGGGCCTCGGCTCTGGGTATCACCGCTACCCAGATCGAAAATACGCTCTACAACGCCTACGGGCAGCGCCAGGTCTCAACCATTTACACGCCCAGCAACGAGTACTGGGTAATCCTCGAGCTCGACCCCAAGTACCAGTCGGATCCATCGGCGTTGTCTCTGCTATACGTGCGCTCCAGCACCGGCGCGCTGGTGCCGTTGAATTCGGTCGCGCGTCTGACCCGCAATGTCGGCCCATCGAGCATCACCCACCTGGGGCAGCTGCCGTCGGTCACCATTTCCTTCAATCTCGCACCCGGCGAGGCGCTGGGCGATGCGATCAAGAAAATCAACGCCGCCATGGCCGAAATTCAGGCCCCCGCAACCCTGATCGGCAGCTATCAGGGCGCGGCGCAGGTGTTCCAGTCTTCGCTTGCGGGAATGGGCATGTTGCTGGTGATGTCGATTTTCGTGATCTATCTGGTGCTGGGCATCCTCTACGAGAGCTACATACACCCGGTCACGATTTTGTCCGGATTGCCCACCGCAGGCATGGGGGCGCTGGTGACGCTGATGCTGTTCGGCATGCCGCTCAACATGTACGCCTACGTCGGCATTATCATGCTGGTCGGCATCGTCAAGAAGAACGCGATCATGATGATCGACTTTGCGATCGAGACCCAGCGCGCAAACGGCAGGAACCCTGCCGATGCAATTTACGAAGCCTGCCTGGTACGTTTCCGCCCCATCATGATGACGACCATGGCGGCGCTGATGGGCACGCTGCCGATCGCGCTGGGCTTGGGCGCGGGAGCGGAGGCGCGCAGGCCGCTGGGACTTGCGGTCGTCGGCGGACTGGTGCTTTCGCAACTGCTTACGCTGTACATTACGCCGGTGATTTACATCTACATGGAGGCCGGCAGAAGATGGTTCGCGCGCAGGCGCGGCCGCGTGGAAGAGGTTGCTCCGGTTCCGAGGCTGCACCCGGCCGCGAAGCTCGAAGTCGCCGGCAAAACAGCGGATGCACGTTAATGAACAACATCGCGGAGCACTTCGTGCAGCAGACCCGCGCGTTCAACCCTTTTCGCGCACTTTGGCCTTGGCCCACCCTCTGGCGAAGGTCAGCCTGACCTCGTCGTCAGGGCTGATCTGCGTGCTGTCCCGCACAATCGCGCCGGTGCCCGTTTCGACGATGCTGTAGCCGCGCTCGAGCACCGCGCGCGGATTGAGCTGGGCGAGCTGCGCGGTGAAGCTCCTGACATCCGAGCGCAGCGTATCGACGCGGTGCGCAGCGGCGCTGGCGAGCCGCTGCGCCAGCGCTTGTTGCCGGGTCGCGAGCGCGGCGAAATCGGGACGCAGCGCCAGCAATTGCTGATACAGCTCGCGCAGTCGCCACGCGCTGCCGTCCGCACTGCGCGCCCACACGCCGCGCAAGCGGCTCGCGAGATGCGCGAGATGGCTCAGCTGGTTGGCGATGCGCTCGCCGGGATGGGTGAGCCGCCGTCCCAGCACGTCGAGCTGCTGCATGCGGCGCTCGAGCGCGCGCTCGGCCACGCGGACCAGGCGCTGCGCGAGGTGGCCGAGTTCCTGGCGCAGGTCGTCGCGATTGGGGCTCGCCATCTGCGCCGCCGCGGTCGGCGTCGGCGCGCGCGCGTCGGCGACGAAGTCCGCGATCGTGAAATCGGTTTCATGCCCGACCCCGCTCACTACCGGAAGCCGGCAGGCATGGAGCGCGCGCGCCACGACTTCCTCGTTGAACGCCCACAGGTCCTCGATGCTGCCGCCGCCGCGGCATACGATCAGCACCTCGCACTCGGCACGCGCGTCCGCGGCCGCGATCGCTGCCGCTATCTGCCGTGCCGCGCCCTCGCCCTGCACCGCGGTCGGATAAATGATCACCGGTATCGAAGCCATCCGGCGCCTGAGCGTGGTCAGCACGTCGAGCAGCGCGGCCGCCTGGAGCGAAGTCACGACGGCGATCGCGCGCGGGAAGCGCGGGATCGGCTGTTTGGCCGCCGCATCGAACAGGCCTTCCGCCTGCAGCTTCGCCTTGAGCTGCTCGAACGCCGCATAGAGCGCGCCCAGCCCGGAGCGGCGCATCACCTCGACATTGAGCTGGAATTCGCCGCGCGCCTCATAAAATGACGGGCAGGCGCGCACTTCGACCTGCATGCCGTTCTCCGGCTTCCAGTCCTGCAGCTGCAGCTTGTGGCGGAACATCACGCAGCGCACCTGCGCTTGCGCGTCCTTGAGCGAGAAATAGCAATGCCCGGATGCCGCGCGCGTGAAATTCGAGATCTCGCCTGCGACCCACATCAGCGGCAGCGTCTGTTCGATCAACTCCTTGGCCAGGCGGTTGAGCTCGGTGACGCTGATGACGCGTGCCGGCTTTTCAGAATCTGAAATTTGTTGCATCGCGCGATTTTACCGTTGCGGCCAGCGCGACGCGCATATAAGAACGCAAACGCAAAAAATTTCCAAATGATTCAAGTCCTCACCCAGCCACTGCAGCCAATCCCGCGCAACCGATATCATCCACAACGTGCAGCGAACTGTAGCCGGCACCACCCGCAAACCCGCATGAAACCTTGGTCTCCTGCGCAAGCCATTGAAAGTTATGCGTTAACCCAGCCGTTTAAAAATTGGGCAGGATAGCAAATCTCTTTACAGGTAATTCACTTAGCTGAATTGTTTACAAACTTCACACAGACTTATCCACAGTAATTGTGGACAAATTGCTGCGTCGATTGGGTTGCGTGCGGCAAGTTTCATAACGTGACATGAAGCCGGCCGAAATTTTTTCCCTCCACGCCATCCGATAGTGCCAGGCGAGTTACTGGCAAATCACGCAAATTTCGGCATCCGTCTCCGCTTCGCGCGTGATTTCTCAACGGTCGCATGCCATTGCCGCGCCGGCGATTGCGCTTGCTGAAATGCCATTGCCCAGATACAGTTACGGCGGTCACGTTAGGCAATATTGGAGAATTTTGAGTGTTTGCACTTCTTGAAGCGGCCGGATGGCCGATATGGCCGCTCGTGTTGGCATCGATCATCGCGCTCGCCATCATCGGCGAGCGCGCATGGTCGTTGCGCAGCAGCATTGTCGCGCCGCAAGAACTGCTCGGACAGGTGATCCAGGAATACCGCCAGAACGGCGCCAACCCGCAGCTGCTGGCGCGGCTCGCCGGCGGCCCGCCGCTCGCGCAGGTGTTCGCCGCCGGTCTCAAGAACGTCAAGAGCACGCCGCAGGTAATGAAAGAGGCGATCGACGAGACCGGCCGCGCCGTGGCGCACGAGCTCGAACGCTTCCTGACCACGCTCGGCACCATCGCCACGATCAGCCCGCTGCTCGGGCTGCTCGGCACCGTGATCGGGATGATCGAGATCTTCGGCTCGCAGACGCCTTCCGGCAGCAATCCGATCGTGCTCGCGCACGGCATTTCGATCGCGCTCTACAACACGGCGATGGGCCTGATCGTCGCGATACCGAGCATGATTTTCTACCGCCATTACCGCAACAAGGTCGATTCCCTGATCGTCGAAATGGAAAGCCAGGCCGTCAAGCTGGTCGAAATCCTGCACGGCGAGCGCCAGAGCTGACCCGGCAGGCCGAATCGTGAATTTCCGTCTCGGTGCACGCAAGGAAGAGCTGGAGATCAACCTGATTCCGTTGATCGATGTGCTGCTGGTGATCCTGATTTTCCTGATGGTCACCACCACCTACTCGCGCTACGCCGAACTGCAGATCAACCTGCCGACCGCCGAGGCCAACAAGCCGGAGGAGCGGCCGAACCAGATCAATGTGGCGGTCGACACCCAGGGCAAATATGTCGTCAACAAGACGCCGGTGGCGTTCCGCAACCCCGAGAGCTTTGCCGAGGAATTGAAGCGCGCCGGCGGCGGCATGGCCGATCCGGTGGTGATCATCAATGCCGATGCCGGCGCCACCCACCAGTCGGTGGTCAATATCATGGAAGCGGCGCGGATCGCCGGCTTGAGCCGCATCACCTTCACGACGCAAGCGGCGAAGAAGTGAACAGCAATCGGTAAACGGTGAACGGGGACCCCCCCCCCGGACATCCCCGCGCTTTGGTTTTCGCTGTTCACCGTTCACTGTTCACTGTTCACCGCTTACCCCCGCTTACCGTTCACGGCTCCATGCGCTGGCTGGAACAATACTGGTACCGCATCTCGCCGCTGCACCTCGTGCTGTGGCCGCTGAGCCTGCTGTTCGCGCTCGCCGCCGCGCTGCGCCACCTGCTCTACCGCAGCGGCCTGCTGCCGGTGACGCGCCTGCCGGTGCCGGTGGTCGTGGTCGGCAACCTGGGCGTCGGCGGCACCGGCAAGACCCCGCTCGTAATCTGGCTTGCCCGGCTGCTGGCGGAACGCGGCTTCAGACCGGGGATCGTCTGCCGTGGCTACGGCGGCACCGCGGGCGCACCGCAGCGCGCCGCGCCCGACAGCGATCCGCGGCTCGCCGGCGACGAAGCCGTGCTGCTCGCGCGCCGCGCGGGTTGCGCGGTGTGGGTCGGCGCCCGGCGCGCCGCCGCCGCACAAGCGCTGCTTGCGGCGCATCCCGATTGCGATGTCATCATCAGCGACGACGGGCTCCAGCATTACGCGCTCGCCCGTGACGTCGAACTTGCGGTAATCGACGGCGAGCGCGGGTTCGGCAATGGCATGCTGCTGCCGGCAGGTCCCTTGCGCGAGGCGCCGCGCCGCCTCGAACGCGTCGCCGCGCTCATCATCAACGGCGCCGCCCTGTTTCCGCGCGAAACGCTGCCGGCCGGCGTGCCGGAGTTCGAAATGAAACTCAGCGGCGGGACGTTTTACGGCCTGCTCAACCCCGGCGAGCAGGCTGGTCCGGAGCGGTTTGCACGGCAGCACGTGCACGCGATCGCCGCGATCGGCAATCCCCGGCGCTTCTTCGAGCACCTGCGCGAGCTCGGGATATCGTTCGTCGCCCACCCGTTTCCCGATCATCATGCGTTCGAAGCGGCGGATTTCGCCTTTGCCGGAAACGATACTGTCATCATGACCGAAAAGGATGCGGTAAAATGCGAACGCTTCTGCAACGAGCATTGCTGGGCGCTGCAGGTCGCAGCCGAGGTCGACCCGGGGCTGGGTGAATTGATGCTGCGCAAGCTGGGAAGGTGACGAAAAATGGACTCGAAACTGCTCGACATACTGGTGTGCCCGATCTGCAAAGGACCGCTCGTTTACGACAAGCCGAAGCAGGAGCTGATCTGCAAGCCGGACCGCCTCGCCTATCCGGTCAGGGACGGCATCCCGGTGATGCTCGAAGACGAAGCGCGCAAGCTTCCTCCGGACGAAGAAGTTTAACGGCAGGATCGAGGATCGGGGATTGAGGATTGAGTAACCCATCTTACTCGGCCGTTTTTCCTCGCTTGCTCAATCCTCGATCCTCATTCCTCCTCAATCCTGCATGATTGATTTCTCCGTCATCATTCCCGCGCGTCACGCATCGACGCGGCTGCCGGGCAAGATGCTCGCCGATATCGGCGGCAAGCCGATGGTGGTGCATGTCGCCGAGAAAGCGCGCGCGAGCGGCGCCACCGAGGTCGTGATCGCGACCGACCATCGCGACATCGCGCAAGCCGCGGAAAAACACGGCTTCACGGCGGCGATGACGCGTGCCGACCACGCTTCCGGCACCGACCGCATCGCTGAAGTCTCGGTCCAGCGCCGCTATCCGCCGGAGCTCATCGTCGTCAACGTGCAGGGCGATGAGCCGCTGCTCGAGCCGGCGCTGATCCGCAGCGTCGCGCAGCAGCTCGCCGCCCATCCCGAGGCCGCGATTGCCACCGCGTGCTGCCCGCTCAGCGACGCCGCGCAACTCGTGAATCCCAACATCGTGAAAGTGGTGCTCGACAAAAACGGCTGCGCGCTCTACTTCAGCCGCGCGACGATTCCCTACGCCCGTGACGCGTTTGCCCATGGCATCACACGGATTCCGCCTGGCCTGCCGGTCTACCGCCATATCGGCATCTACGCCTACCGCACCGCGTTCCTCGCCAGCTATGCGCAGCTCGCGCCGGCGCCGCTCGAGGTGTTTGAAGCGCTCGAGCAGTTGCGCGCGCTGTGGCACGGCCACCGCATCAGCGTCGCAATCACTGCCGCCGCGCCGCATGCGGGAGTCGACACCGCCGAGGACCTCGAGCTCGCACGCGCGCTGCTCGGCCCCTCATAGCGCCGGCAGTCCTTTGTTCCGCCGCGCGGACGGAACGGGTATAATTTCCTCGTCATAATCCGATTTCCACCCACCCCTCCTTACTGTCAGGCGCAGTCACCGCGCGCGGAGCAACCACATGAATCGAATAATCCTGTTAGGCATGCCCGGTGCGGGCAAAGGAACCCAGGCGCAATTCCTGGTGGACCGTTTCCAGATTCCACAGATCTCGACCGGCGACATGCTGCGCGCCGAGATCAAGGCCGGCACCACGCTCGGCATGGAAGCCAAGAAATACATGGACTCCGGCAACCTGGTTCCCGACCAGGTGGTCATCGAAATGACCAGGAACCGCGTCACTCAGCCGGACTGCAGGAACGGTTTCATCATCGATGGATTTCCGCGCACCATCGCCCAGGCCGAAGCGCTGCGCACCGCGGGCATCGACATCGATTACGTGGTCGAGCTCGAGGTTGCCGACGAGGAGATCCTGCGCCGCATGAGCGGCCGCCGCACCCACCCGGGCTCGGGCCGCACCTACCATATCGATTTCAATCCGCCCAAGGTGGCGGGCAAGGACGACATCACCGGCGAGCCGCTGATCCAGCGCCCCGACGACAATCCGGAGACCGTGAAGAAGCGCATCGACAACTACCACGCCCAGACCAAGCCGTTGGTGAATTACTACCTCAGCCAGGCGGAAAGCGGCGACGAGCGCGCGCCTCAGTACGTGAACGTCTACGGCCGCGGCTCGGTCGAGCATATCCGCGACAAGATCATCGCTGCGCTCGTGCAGCGCCGCGAATGAACCGGATTGCCGATTTCACCGACGCCGACCGCTGGGTGGTGGAGACCGCGCTCAAGGAGCGCTACGGCAAAATCGTCAGGGTGGAGCCGGCCGACAGCGAAATCAGGCTCGACCCGGCGGCACCGGAAATCACGGTGTGCCCGACGCTCTATTGGGAGCAGAACGGCGTCGAGTTCGTGATCTTCAAGATCAGCGCCGACCGCTACCGCAGCCAGTTCTTCTATTCCCCGCTCGAGCAATTCGGCACCGGCCGCGACTTCGACGATCTGGCCGACTGCGTAACCACCACGCTCAGACTGCAGGCCGACCACGAAAAAGACCGTGCCGGCGCCACTTCCGGCAAGACCGGCGCGGATTTAAACCAAAAAACATAGCCACAGGGAACACAGAGCGCACAGAGAATTCCTTAGAGACGCCCAACCTGGCAAAACATTTGGCGTATGGCCGGCCGGCGATGCCAAATAGCAATGGTAAAATATCGCCGTTGTTAGGTGTTTCCCTCTGTGAACTCTGTGACCCCTGCGGCGACACTTTAGGATTTTCGGCATGGCAAAGCAAAACGCTTTTTACGCGCAATCCGGCGGGGTGACCGCGGTCATCAACGCCACCGCGTGCGGTGTAATCGAAACCGCGCGCAAGCACCGCGATAAAGTCGGCAAGGTCTACGCGGGCCGCGACGGCATCATCGGCGCGCTGACCGAGGACCTGATCGACACCTCGAAGGAATCGCCGGCCGCGATCCGCGCGCTGCGTTACACGCCCGCCGGCGCGTTCGGCTCGTGCCGCTACAAGCTCAAGGGCTTCGAGGAAAACCGCGCGCAGTACGCGCGCCTGATCGAAGTGTTCAAGGCACACCACATCGGCTATTTCTTCTACAACGGCGGCAACGATTCGGCCGATACCGCCTACAAGGTGTCGCAGATTTCCGGCAGACTCGGCTATCCGGTGATCTGCGTCGGCATCCCCAAGACCGTCGACAACGATCTCGCCGTCACCGATTGCTGCCCCGGCTTCGGCTCGGTCGCCAAATACGTCGCGGTCAGCATCCGCGAGGCCGGCTTCGACGTCGCGTCGATGGCGCGCACCTCGACCAAGGTGTTCGTGCTCGAGGTCATGGGCCGTCACGCCGGCTGGATCACCGCTGCGTGCGGGCTCGCTGCGGAAAAAGCAGGCGACGCGCCGCAGATCCTGCTGTTCCCCGAAATCACGTTCGACAGCGACAAGTTCCTCGCGCGCGTCGATCAAGTCGTCAAGCAATACGGTTACTGCGCTATCGGCGTATCGGAAGGCCTGCGCAATGCCGAGGGCGGTTTTCTGTCCGAGTCCGGCCTCAAGGATGCATTCGGTCACGCGCAACTGGGCGGTGTTGCCCCGCTGATCGCCAGCCTGGTCAAGGACCGGCTCGGCTACAAATACCACTGGGCGGTCGCCGATTACCTGCAGCGCTCGGCGCGCCATATCGCATCGAAGACCGACGCGCAGCAGGCCTATGCCGTCGGCAAGGCCGCGGTCGAACTCGCGGTGAAAGGCCGCAACGCGGTGATGCCGGTGATCGTGCGCAAGTCGAACCGGCCCTACCGATGGGCAATCGAAGCCGCCGACCTCAAGGACATCGCGAACAAGGAAAAAATGATGCCGCGCGAATTCATCACGGCTGACGGTTTTCACATCACCGCTAAATGCCGCCAGTATCTATCGCCGCTGATCGCGGGCGAGGACTACCCGCCCTACAGGAACGGCCTGCCTGACTACGTGAAGCTCAGGAACGTCGCGGTGCCGAAGAAGCTCAGTACGGGGTTCAAGGTTTAAGAGGTGAAAAGTGAAATGTGATCCCCCACCCCGGCCCTCCCCCAGTGTCGGGGAGGGTGTGCGTTTCACGTTTCACTATTCACGTTTCACGCATAAATGACTCTTGAGCGGGCGAAGCAGCTATTGGAAGTACAGGCCGGATTCGGCGGGCCTTATAATGCGAATTCATCGAAGTTGATCCTGTCGGAAGTGATGCGCGAGCATGGACAGGAAGCAGTAAACGATTTGATCAGGGAACTCGAACTCGAGCGGATTTTCGGATTCAGGCCGGGGACGCGCTTCGCAGGCGGCCTCGCGCTGGATGCGCTCAAGAAATGAAAGGCACACCGGCCAGCCTGTTGATGGTCGAGCAAAATCAGGGAGAAGGTCATGTCGGTAATGTCGGTTGCTTTGTTGTTCGCGCTGCTGTGCGCGGTTGTCGCGGTTGTTTACGGCGGGGTTTCAATCAAATGGATCCTGGGCCAGCCAAGCGGCAACGATCGCATGCGCGAAATCGCCGCTGCGATCCAGCAGGGCGCATCCGCATATCTCAACCGCCAGTACACGACCATCGCCATCGTCGGCGTGATCCTGTTCGTGGTGATCGGCTTCGGATTGCATTCGTGGACGACCGCGGTCGGCTTCGCGATCGGCGCCTTGCTGTCGGGCCTCACCGGCTACATCGGCATGAACGTCTCGGTGCGCGCCAATGTGCGCACCGCCGAGGCGGCGCGCAGCGGCCTCAATGCAGCGCTCGCAATCGCGTTCCGCGGCGGCGCGATCACCGGCATGCTGGTGGTCGGCCTCGCGCTCGCCGGCGTGACCGGCTTCTTCTGGGTGCTGCAGGGGTCGGCAGCGCACGGCGCCACCATCAAGCAGATCCTTGAACCGCTGGTGGGGCTCGCGTTCGGCGGCTCGCTGATTTCGATTTTCGCGCGTCTCGGCGGCGGCATCTTCACCAAGGGCGCCGACGTTGGTGCCGACCTGGTCGGCAAGGTCGAAGCCGGCATTCCGGAAGACGACCCGCGTAACCCGGCCGTGATCGCCGACAACGTCGGCGACAACGTCGGCGACTGCGCCGGCATGGCGGCCGACCTGTTCGAGACCTATGCCGTAACCATCATCGCGACCATGCTGCTCGGCGCGCTCCTGCTCGCCAAGCCCGACGTCGCCAGCAAGGCCGTGGTCTATCCGCTCGCGCTCGGCGGCGTCTCGATCATCGCGTCGATCATCGGCTGCTTCTTCGTCAAGGTGCAGCCCGGCCAGAAAATCATGACCGCGCTCTACAAGGGGGTAATCGTGTCGGGCGCGATCGCGGCGGTCCTGTTCATTCCGGTGACCTGGCTTCTGCTGGGCGACATCGGCGCGCAATATCC
Organism: Betaproteobacteria bacterium; assembly: GCA_023266235.1. Lineage (GTDB taxonomy): Bacteria > Pseudomonadota > Gammaproteobacteria > Burkholderiales > SG8-41 > PALSA-1004. The sequence continues at coordinate 13,005 of JAHFRL010000025.1, read as the reverse complement.
GGAACTGAGCCCGCTGAAGCTGTTCGGCGCCGCCGTCGTCGGCCTGGTGCTGACCGCGCTGATGGTGGTGATCACCGAGTACTACACCGCGACCGAATTCTCGCCGGTGCGGCACGTCGCCGCGGCATCCACCACCGGACACGCGACCAACATCATCGCCGGCCTCGGCGTATCGATGAAGGCAACCGCATTGCCGGTGCTTTCAGTGTGCGCGAGCATATTCGCCGCCAACTGGCTCGCCGGCCTCTACGGCATCGCGATCGCCGCGACCTCGATGCTGTCGATGACCGGCATCATCGTCGCGCTCGACGCCTACGGCCCGATTACCGACAACGCCGGCGGCATCGCCGAAATGTCGAACCTGCCGAAGGAAGTGCGCGCGATCACCGATCCGCTCGACGCCGTCGGCAACACCACCAAGGCGGTGACCAAGGGTTATGCGATCGGCTCGGCGGGGCTGGCCGCGCTGGTGCTGTTCGCCGATTACACCCACGCGCTCGAGGCCGCCAACAAGGCGGTTTCGTTCGACCTCTCGAGCCACTACGTAATCATCGGTCTCTTCATCGGCGGGCTGGTGCCGTACCTGTTCGGCGCGATGGCGATGGAAGCGGTCGGCCGCGCCGCCGGCTCGGTGGTGATCGAAGTGCGGCGCCAGTTCAAGGAGATCAAGGGCATCATGGAAGGCACCGCGAAGCCCGACTACTCGCGGGCGGTCGACATGTTGACCAAAGCCGCGATCAAGGAAATGATGATCCCGTCGCTGCTGCCGGTGCTGATCCCGGTCGTAGTCGGAGTCGGCTTCACCTGGCTGGGCGGCCCGGGCGCGGGAGCGCAAACCCTGGGCGGCGTGCTGATGGGCACCATCGTGACCGGGCTCTTCGTCGCGATCTCGATGACCACCGGCGGCGGCGCGTGGGACAACGCCAAGAAATACATCGAGGACGGCCATCACGGCGGCAAGGGCTCCGATGCGCATAAAGCGGCGGTCACCGGCGACACCGTCGGCGATCCGTACAAGGACACCGCCGGCCCGGCAGTCAACCCGCTGATCAAGATCATCAACATCGTGGCGTTGCTGATCGTGCCGCTGCTGTGAGCTTCACCCACCTGATACAAACGGGGGCGTTGTCCCCCGAGTTTCAGTCAGCATGATGCTCCGTCGCCTGCGGTATAATTTTGGCGTCCAGCGTGTGATCGCCCTCCCGCGCAATCCGTAAGCAGGCGTTCACGTTTCAGCGCAACGCGGGCGAAAGAATTTGGATTACCGTATTCCATCGGCTTGATGGGGAAACCATGACGACGCCAATCCGGATACTGCTCGCCAAAGTAGGCCTTGACGGGCACGACCGCGGCGTCAAGATCGTGGCGCGAGCCCTGCGCGATGCCGGCATGGATGTGATCTACTCCGGACTGCACCGTACTCCCGATGAAGTCGTAACCGTCGCCATTCAGGAAGACGTGGATATTCTGGGCGTGAGCCTGCTGTCGGGTGCCCATATGACCGTTTTCCCCAAGATTTTCGAGAGACTGCGCCAACAGGGCGCTGACGATATGATCGTCGTGGCGGGCGGCGTGATGCCGGACGAGGACGCGGCCGCGCTGAAAGCGATGGGGGTGAAGGAGATCCTGCTCCAGGATACCCCGCCGCAGATGATAGTGGACACGCTGAGACGGCTCGTGGCGGAACGCGGACTCCGTTAAGGGAAGAGGGGCAGCATGGAGTTCTGGTCCTTCCCGCCCGACTACGCTGAGAACTTCCTGCCTGAGGCGGGAAATCGATACTGGTTTCCGAGGCGCGAAACGATGCCCGTCGCCGAACGCGAGCGGGCGATCTTCGAGAGGCTGAAAACGGTTTGCCATTATGCCTACGAGCATGCGCCGTTTTACAGGCGTAACTGGGGTGAGGCCGGGTTCCATCCAAGCCATCTCAGATCGCTGGAGGATTTCGAGACCAAGGTTCCCGTCATTCAGAAAAAAGACTTGCGCGAGGCGCAGGATCGCATGCCGCCGTTCGGGGACTATCTCTGCGTGCCGGAACGGGAGGTCTTCCACATTCACGGCACCAGCGGCACGACCGGGCGGCCGACGGCGTTCGCCATCGGCCGCGCGGACTGGCGCGCCATCGCGAATGCCCATGCGCGCATCATGTGGGGCATGGGGCTGCGCCCCGGCGATACGATCTGTGTGGCCGCGATATTCAGCCTGTACATGGGTAGCTGGGGGGCGCTGGCGGGCGCCGAAAGGCTCGGCGCGAAATGCTTTCCGTTCGGCGCCGGCGCTCAGGGTATGTCGGCACGCTGCGTGCAATGGCTTGCGATGCTCAAGCCGACCGCGTTCTACGGCACACCGACGTACGCATTGCACCTCGCGCAAGTAGCCGCGGAGGAGCGGATTTCTCCGCGAGCCTTCGAGCTCAAGTACATGTTCTTTTCAGGCGAACCGGGCGCCTCGATTCCCGCCATACGCGATAAGCTCGAGAACCTCTTTGGCGCGAAGATATTCGATTGCGGCTCGATGGCCGAGATGACGCCGTGGATGAACGTCGCCGGCTCCGCCGAGACCGGCGGCATGCTGTGCTGGCAGGATATCGTCTACACGGAAGTGTGCGATCCCAAGACCATGCGCCGTGTGCCCTACGGACAACGGGGGACGCCCGTGTACACGCATCTCGAGCGCACCTCACAGCCGATGATCCGGTTGCTCTCGGGCGACCTTACGCTGTGGGTGAACGACCCGAACCCGTGCGGGCGGACTTATCCGCGTTTGCCGCAGGGAATCTTCGGCCGCATCGACGACATGCTCACCATTCGGGGCGAAAATGTGTACCCGAGCGAGATCGACAAGGCGCTCAACGAACTTCACCATTACGGCGGTGAACATCGCGTCATCATCAGCCGCGCATCCACGATGGACGAGTTGTTGCTGCGCGTGGAAGCAGACCAGGCGACCTTCGGCCATGGCGCCGAGGAGATCGTCCGGTTTCGTCAAGATGTCGAGCGCAAGATGCTGCGGGTCCTCGGCTTGCGCAGCATAGTGGAAATAGTGGCGCCCGGCTCGCTGCCCCGCACCGACTTCAAGGCGCGCCGGGTGATCGACGATCGTTCGGTGTTCCGCGAGATGCGCGCGCAGATCGAGAGGATAGGCCGTTGAGCCGCCCCGCCCCGTCAATCGCATTGGTCGAGCGGATCCTGGCGGGAGACCCGACCGCTATTGCTCGTCTGATATCGCGGGCGGAAGCGGGAGCGGCAGAAGTCCGTCCGGCATTGGCGCGGATATACAGGCTCGCGGGACGGGCGCATATCGTGGGGATAACCGGCGTGCCCGGCAGCGGCAAGTCCACGCTGGTCGGCAAGCTCGCGCAAAAGTTGCGAGCCAGGAGCATGCGAGTCGGTATCGTCGCAATCGATCCCTCGAGCCCCTACTCCGGCGGTTCCATCCTCGGCGACCGCGTCCGCATGAGCGATCTCGCGACCGACAGTGGCATTTACATCCGCAGCATGGCCACGCGCGGCGCCACCGGAGGCATCGCCAGGGCGGCACTCGACGCGGTCGACATCCTCGACGTGGCCGGCTTTGAAACCGTTATCATCGAAACCGTCGGCGTAGGACAGGACGAGGTTGAAATTGCCCGGGCATCGCACACGACCGTCGTGATATCGGCTCCCGGTCTCGGCGATGAAATCCAGGCGATCAAGGCCGGCATACTCGAGATCGCCGATATCCACGTTGTTTCGAAATGCGACCGCAGCGATGCCAACCGCACGCTGACAGACCTCAAGCAGATGTTGACGCTCGGCACCGCCGGCACCGCGGCCAAGGAATGGATTACGCCCGTGATTGGAACGAGTTCCGTGTCCGGACAAGGCATCGATGAGCTGATCGATGCGGTCGGACGGCATCGTCACGTGGCATTCGCGACAGAACTCGGGCGGCAACGCGCCCTCGCAATCGCCGAATTTCGGCTGCAAAAGACCGCTGAAAACCTGCTGCTGGAACGATACGCGAAGATCGTCGTCGAGAAGAGCAAGCCGCTCGCGCTACGACTGATGCGCCGTGAAGGCGACCCTTATACACTTGCCGACGAGTTGCTAGGCTCGTCGCTTCAGATGGAGCATGCGCATGAACATGATGCCAGATCCAGGATCGCTTGACCAACTTCACGACGAACTCGCCCATTGGGAGGCGAACGAGGTCGCCGCATTCCTTAACAAGCAAGCCGAGCGCAGGCCGCAGTTTTTTACCTGCAGTGGTATCCCGGTCAAGCGCGTTTACACGGCCGCCGATATCGCGGACACCCCGCTTGCGGACATCGGGCTGCCGGGCCGTTATCCCTTTACGCGCGGTCCCTACCCGACCATGTACCGCAGCCGCCACTGGACGATGCGGCAGATCGCCGGTTTCGGCACCGGCGAGGATACCAACAAGCGCTTCAAATTCCTGATTTCCCAGGGACAGACGGGGCTTTCGACCGACTTCGATATGCCGACGCTCATGGGCTACGATTCGGACCACCCCTTGAGCGAGGGGGAGGTGGGACGTGAAGGTGTCGCTGTCGACACGCTCGCAGACATGGAAGCGCTGTTTGACGGCATCGACCTCGAAAACATCTCCGTGTCGATGACGATCAATCCTTCCGCGTGGATACTGCTGGCAATGTACATCGCGCTCGCGCAGAAGCGCGGCTATGACCTGAACAAGCTCTCGGGCACCATACAGGCGGATATTCTGAAGGAGTACATGGCGCAGAAGGAGTACATCTATCCCATCGCGCCCTCCGTGCGCCTGGTGCGCGACTGCATCACTTACTGCGCGAAAAACATGAAACGATACAACCCGATCAACATATCGGGCTACCACATCTCGGAAGCCGGTGCATCCCCGCTGCAGGAAGCCGCGTTTACTCTCGCGAATTCCATCGTATACGTGGAAGAGGTGCTGAAGACGGGAATGGATGTCGATGCGTTCGCGCCGAGGCTCGCCTTTTACTTTGTCTCGCAAGGCGACTTCTTCGAAGAGATCGCCAAATTCCGCGCGGCGCGGCGCTGCTACGCCAAGATCATGAAGAACCGCTTTGGAGCGACGAACCCGGAATCGATGCGCCTGCGCTTCCATTGCCAGACCGCGGCGGCGACGCTCACCAAGCCGCAATACCAGATTAACATCGTGCGCACCGCGATGCAGGCGCTTTCGGCGGTACTCGGCGGCTGCCAGTCCCTGCACACCAACGGCTACGACGAAGCGTTTGCGATCCCGACGGAGGACGCCATGCGCATGGCGTTGCGCACGCAGCAGATCATTGCAGAGGAGACCAACGTCAGCAGCGTGATCGATCCGCTCGGCGGCTCCTATTACCTCGAAACCCTGACCAACGAGTTCGAAAAGCGCATCTTCGAAATCCTCGACGAGATCGACGAGCGCGGCGGAACCATCAAGTTGATCGAGGAGGGCTGGTTCCAGAAGAGCATCGCCGACTTCGCCTACGACACGGCGTTGCGCAAGCAGAATGGCGATAAGCCGGTCATCGGCGTGAACAAGTACGCGATGCCGGAGGAACGGCACGATATCGAGCTGCACCCGTACGACCTGACCACGGCCGCGCGACAAATCGCCCGCACACAGGGCGTGCGCCGTGGGCGCGACTCTCGCAAGGTGGAGCTGCTGTTGGACCAGCTGGTCGATGTCGCCAGGGACGAGTCGCAAAACATCATGCCGGTTACGATCGAGCTGGTGCGCGAAGGCGCGACGATGGGCGACATCGTCGAGAGGTTGAAGACGGTCTGGAGCACGTACCGGGAAAATCCGGTGTTCTAATCCCTTCACTCGTCATCGGACCACCATGAAATACTCTCTCGGTGAACACAAAATCGTCGCCAAAGGCGACTACTGGATCGCCCCCAGCGCCACCGTGATCGGCAAGGTCGTGCTCGAAGACAACGTGAGCATCTGGTTCAACGTCGTGCTGCGCGGGGACAACGAGGTGATCACCATCGGCGAGAACTCGCAGGTGCAGGACGGCTCGGTGCTGCATACGGACCCGGGCCTTCCGCTCACGCTCGGCAAGAATGTGAGCGTGGGCCACATGGCGATGCTGCATGGCTGCACCATCGGCGACGGCAGCCTGATCGGGATCAGGAGCGTGATCATGAACGGCGCGATGGTCGGCAAGAATTGTCTGATTGGCGCCAGCGCGCTGGTCGCGGAAAGGGCGATCATCCCCGACGGCTCGCTCGTGCTGGGCACACCAGGCAAGGTGGTGCGTAAGCTCTCCACGGAAGAGATCACCGAGATCAATGGTTTTGCCGCCCGCTACGTGCAGCATTTCAAGCGCTACAGGGCCGAGCTCAAAGCGGAGTCGTGAATTTCCGTCGCTGCCGCACCATTGCCCCCGTTCGATAGCGCCAGACTGGCTGTCGGACACTAATCACCCGGAACGTCGCTTCCGCAGGAAGTTCAAGCGTCAGGTGGTGATGGGCCACACGTGCGCCCAGTGCAGGCGCGCCCCGCTTGCCAGCTAGCCCTTGCGGCCCCGGAAATTGGGTTTGCGCTTATCGCGGAAGGCACTGTTCGCCTCCTTGCACTCGTCGGTCTGGTAATAGAGCGCCACCGCCTGGAAGCCGAGGCTCGAGATGCCGCGGATGTGCTCGGTATCCGCGTTGAAGGACCGTTTCGCGATGGCGATCGCGGTCGGGCTTCGATCCAGGATCTCGGCGCACCACCGGTCGACCTCCGCGTCCAGTTCCCCATCGGGGACGACCGCGTTGACCAGGCCCATCGCCAGCGCCTCGCGCGCCGTATAGCGCCGGCACAGGTACCACATCTCGCGCGCCTTCTTCTCGCCGACGCTGCGCGCGAGATAGGCGGTACCGAAGCCGGGATCGACCGAGCCCATCTTCGGGCCAACCTGCCCGAACACCGCGCTTTCACCCGCGATCGTGAGATCGCACACCGTACAGATCACGTTCCCGCCGCCGATGGCGTAGCCGCGCACCTTCGCGATCACCGGCTTCGGAACATCGCGGATCGCCGCGTGCACCTGCTCGACCGGCACGCCGATGGTGCCGCGCCCGGCGCGCTCCCACTTCTTGTTGGATGAGTCGCCGCCTACGCCGAAAGCACGCGTGCCGGCCCCCGTCAGCACGATGACGCCGACCTCCTTATTCCAGCCGGCGCGGAGAATAGCGTCGGCGACCTCCTCGTACGTCCCCAACCGAAAGGCATTGAGAGACTCCGGACGGTTGACCGTGATGGTCGCAACGCCGTCTTTTTCCTGATAGACGATGTCCTCATATTGCATGGTGCTCATCGCTCTGCCTCCTCCACGTGCACGTTGCCCCTCTCGCGTCACACCGGCGCGCCGGCTCCAGCGTCAGCCACCGGTCTTCTCTTGGAGAAAGATCCCGCCTACGGGCCGCGGGCCCGCAGACGCTCTATTCAGTTACCCTGGATCCCCGCCTCCTTGATGACCTTGGCCCACATCCGGATGTCGGAGTCGATCTGCTTCGCGAACTCGCGCGGCGTGTTGCCTACCACGTCGGTACCAAGCTCCGCGAAACGCGCCTCGACCTCGGGCTTCCGGATGATACGCACGATCTCGGCGTTGAGCTTATCGATCACCGCCACGGGTGTCTTGGCCGGCGCCAGGACGCCATACCACTCCCTAACTGCGAGACCGGGCAAGCCTGATTCAGCGACGGTCGGCACATCAGGCAGCACCGGCGAGCGTTTCGGGCTGGTGACCGCAATCGGCTTGATGCGCTTCGCCTGAATGAAGGGCGAGGCTGAAGGCAGTGCCGCAAACATGATGCTGATTTCGTTGGAGGCGATCGCGGTGAGGGCCGGGCCTCCGCCTTTATACGGTACGTGCACGATTTTGATGCCGGCAAGACTGTTGAGCAGCTCGGCCGAGAGGTGCCCCACGCTGCCGGCGCTGGAGGTAGCGTAGGTGAGTTCGCCCGGCTTCGATTTGGCAAGCTGGATCAATTCCTGCAATGTGCTGACCGGCGTCGAAGGGTGCGTCACGATCATGTTGGTCACCCACCCGAACAACGTAACCGGCGCAAAATCCTTCACCGTGTCGTAAGGCAGTTTTTTGAACAGGCTGACGTTGGCGGTATGGGTGCCGCTGGGAGTAACCAGCAGCGTATACCCGTCCGGCGGCGCCTTGGCGACGATATCCGTGGCAATCTGCGCGCTCGCGCCGGAGCGGTTGTCGACCACGACTTGCTGGCCCCAATTCTGCGTCATATGGGAGCCCAGAATGCGCGAGAAGATGTCGGTCGAACCGCCTGGCGCATAGCCGACTACGAGGCGTATCGGCCGTTGCGGGTAATCTTGCGCTCCGCCCTGCGACTGTGCCGGCGCGACAAGCGCGACGGCGAGCAGGCAGAACGCCGCTACTGCACCGGTAAGTGTAAGTGATTGCATGGCTCATCCTCCTTTTTGATGGTGGTCCGCCGATCAGCCCGCGCCCAGATGAAACATGCAGGCTAGCCCGCCTTCCGGTCGAACGTCGTGCTCTGCATCAACTCGTCGAGATTGTCGAGATTGTCGAGCGCGTAGACGGTCTGGATCAGCCTGTCGATGCGTTTGTCCGTCATGTACGGCTCGGCCATGCCGCGGAGCTTGTCCTCCAGCTCCCGGCCTGTCATCGGATTCTTCGGGTCCCCGGTGGGATACTCCACGCGCTTCACGTAGACGTTGCCCTGCTTCGTGCGGATCTCCGAAATCCCGGCGCGGCCGAACGAATCGAGCGAGGGGTCGGCCTCCAGCTTAACTTTGTCGATCAACGCCAGCACCTTGGGGTCGTTCCACTTCTCCGGCGTGTACTGGTTCGGCCCGATCTGGCGATCGATGATAGCGATCGCCGTGAGGTAGTAGGAGCTGTGGTCCGCCGACTCCTTGTTCTTCGGGTACCGCTTCACGGGGTCGCCAGTGTGCTCCACACAGCGCGAGCCCGCCTTGATCCTCACCTCGACCACGTCCTCGGGCTTGATGTCGCGCTCCTTCACGAGCTGCAGCGTGGCGTTCACGTGGCCGTGTGTGGTCGCATCGGCCGCAACGGCCTTGTACATGGTCTCGAGAATCTTGAACTTTCCGATGGGCTCGGTGAGCGCCTTGATGTTGAAATCGCCCTGCATCACCGATTGGATGAACCCCTTTTTGCCCTCCAGGACGCGGGTGGGGCCCGTATACCCTCGCTTCGCCATCATCGCGGCCAGCACGCCTCCATGGGCGGTGCGGGGGAACCTGAGATTCTTCGTCATGCTGTACTCCTCACCGGTCGCGTCGAGGATACCCAGGATCATGTTGTGGCTCCCGGAGATCCCGATCGCCTGCTCTATCTGCGCCTCGGTCAGACCGAGCAGCCTTCCGGCCACGATCGGCATGACGAAGGCGCCGCGTGTGTCGGTATTCCATCCCTTCGCCTCGATGGTCGGCGCCACCACACCGGGGATCGCGCAGCAGTCGTTGAACCTGCCGGACAGCTCGTAGCCCATGACGATGGTGTTGACCACATCCCTGCCATTCAGCCGCTCGCGCTCGGCAAGGGCGAACACCGCGGGGATGACCTCACTGGGGTGGTTCCCGAGTACCAGGTTTCCGACCGGGATCAAATACGTGTCGTTGAAGTCGAGGTAGCGGACCATGACGCCATTAGCCAAGATGGCGTTGAAGCAGGATGTCTTCATGCCGCTCCCGATGATCGTCGATTCCTTATTCCCGCCCAATTCCTGGGACAAATCGCGGATGATCCGGCTCGCGTCACCCGAATAGCCGCCGATGGCGCAACCGATCGTGTCCAGGACCGCCCTCTTCGCCTCCTGAATAACGTCCTCGGGCAGGTCCTCGAACTTCAGACCCAGGGAAAACCGTGCAAGGTCTCGTGCGATCGTCATGGTCACCTCCTTCTATCCTGAAGAATGCTGCGTGATCTTCTCTTCGCGCCGGGGTCGCTCGCCTGCGTGTGCGCTCGGAAGCACCCCGCGTGCCTGGTCGCACTCCTGGCGCTTATTCCTGCTGAACCGAGGCGATGTTGAATGAGGTCTTCTTGTGCAGCATGTGCTGGATCACGTGGCTGGAAATGACGTTGACCAGCGTGTACCCGTCTACCGGGCTCTTCGCAGCAACCTCGGTGCCGACGAGGCCGGCGGCGCCCGGGCGGTTGTCCGCAAGGCAGGGCTGGCCCCAGCTTTCGTTCAGCTTGGCGCAGACGAGCCGCGAGAGCACATCGGTGGTCGCGCCGGGAGGGAATGGTGTGATGATCCGGATCGGGCGACTCGGAAAACTCTGGGCTTGAACGAGCGCCATGCCCGCGACGAGCGCGAGTGCGGTTGCAATCAAGTAACGCAAGATCATGCGGAACTCCTCCTTTACGACGGTCCAGCACGCCGCACAGTCGCAGCGCGATTTACTCCGTCCTTGCAAGATTTTCATATAGAGTCGCCGGATACCGGAACGTAGACGGTGCCATCCATGATTTTGCGCGCGGTACGCCCGAAGCCCAGCGCCGCAAATCCGATCACGGCGTCGTTGTCTGCCTCGCGTGGCAACACTCGCACGCGCATCACGCCCCCTGGATGCCCGATCGCGAGTGTGCCGCCCTTAGGGTCTTGTCCGGCGGGCAGCTGCTCGTTGACCACAGACCCGGGGATGCGCGATGCGGCTGCAATACACATCGATCCGGTTCCAGCCATGGCGTCATTGCAACGGTTCATGAAGATGTGTCGCGCCGCGAGGTCCATCTCACGGCCAGCGACGTTTGCACCACCCAGCGACCGATAGTCCAGCGGCGGCGCCACCGTGATCACGAAAGGAATGAACGGGCTCTCGTCGTCGACCTTGGTCCAGTGGCTCGAGAATCCGATCATTTCGGCCGCTTTCCCACGGATCTCGCGCAGCTTGTCGACGAGTCCGGGCTGCGACTGGAACTCGTCGGGCATTTCGTCGCCGCGCAAGCCGATGTCCTTGGCGCGCACGAATACCGCGGGATTGGCGACGTCGCAAATGGTAACTTCGAGCGAACCACCGCCTTCGAGCCGCAGATGATCGGTCACACGCGAAGTCGGCAGCATTTTCCCGGTCTTCGACCCCACTGTAAGGCTGTAGTCCATGAAGATCTCAGCGCCCGTCCCGGGGACCCCCGCGATCGCGAAGTCCCCCTTGACCCTGGGCCTGCCATTGAACACGGGCACGTGGGCCACCAGGATGGTATTGGTGTTCGTGTTGTGGATTCTCACGCAGGTGACGGGTTCCTGCGGCCGGATCAGCCCGGCCTCGATGGCAAACGGCCCGACGCCCGCCGACAGGTTGCCGCAGTTTCCCGAGTAGTCGATTACATCCCTCGTGATCTCGGCTTGAGCGAACGTGTAATCGACGTCCGCGTCATCCCGCGTCGACGGCCCCACGATCACTATCTTGGAAGTGATGAGGTGCGTGCCCCCCAGACCGTCGATCTGCATGACGTCCGGCGTTCCCATCACGCGCTTCAGCACACTGTCGCGGACGCTACCCGGCCCCGGCAGATCGTTCTCGAGGAAGAACACGCCTTTGCTCGACCCGCCCCTCACGATCGAACAGCGTATGCCAATCTGCTCTGACTCGAAGTATGTGCCCTTTGGCATTGGTCCTCCTCCATTGCGTAGCACGCCATGCAATTCCAGCGGGACAAGCACTGCAGAGCGCGTCCCGTGTCAGGCATGCTTTGAGTTCCGACTATCGGAACTGATTTCATTTATCAGTTTACCGTCTTTTTATTTTTGAGTATAGTATCTGGCTGACAGCTATGAACGAAACCCGCACTCTCGCCGAATTCGTCGCCGGCATGCGCTATGAGGATCTGCCGCAAGCGGTCGTCGAGCAGGCTTGCCGCATCGTTATCGACACCGTCGGCTGCGCAATCAGCGCATGGACCGAGGACCCGGAGAAGTCGCGCGTCGCGCTCGCAATCGCCAGGCTTTACGGCGCCGCTACCGGCGCATCGGTGATCGGTGCGGCCGGCGTGAGATCGCACCCGGCGTTCGCCGCGCTGGCGAACGGCATCCTTGCCAACGCCGCGGACAACGACGACACGCATAAACGCGCGCTGCTGCATACCGGTTCCGTCGTGGTTCCGCCGGCACTGGCGCTGGCGGAGACGCAGCAATTGCCGGGACGCGATCTGATCGTAGCGCTGGTCGCGGGCTACGAAGTCGCGGTGCGCGTCGGCATGGCGGTAATGCCGACGCATTATCGCTTCTGGCACTCCACCGCAACCAATGGCACCTTCGGGGCCGCCGCCAGCGCAGCCAAGGCGCTCAGGCTCGACGCCGACGGCGTGCAGCGCGCACTGGGGCTCGCCGGCACCCAGGCGGCCGGGCTCAATACGTTTTTCGAATCCGGCGACATGACCAAGAGCATCCATCCCGGCAAGGCCGCATTTAACGGCATTCTTTCCGCGCAGCTCGCGCAGCTCGGCGCAACCAGTCCGCCCTTCATCCTCGAGCACCCCAAGGGCTATCTCAACGCCTACTCCACCGATCCGAAGCCGCAGGCGCTCGTCCACGGCCTCGGCACGACGTGGGAGATACTGCAAAACGGCTTCAAGTATTTTCCAACTATCCTGGCAAGCCACTCACCGATCCAGGCCACGCTGGCGATCGTACGGAAACACCCGATCGAGCCCGCGCAGATTGCACGCATCACCAACGAAACCTACAACACCGTGAAGACGCACTTTTCCAACAAGGACGTGACGACGGTAATGGCGGCGCGCGTATCGGTGCCCTACTGTATCGCGATCTCCGCGGTCGACCGCGAGCTCACGCAGGCGCAGTTTTCCCCTGCGCGCATCAACGACCCGGTGGTGCGCGAAGTCCTCGCCAACACCGAGGTGGTCGCGGACGCCCAACTCAACCAGCTCTATCCCGATAAATTTCCCGCCCGCGTGACGATCACTTTGAAAAACGGGACTTCGTACCAGGAAACGGTGCTGTTTCCGAAGGGCGACCCGCAGGACCCGCTGAGCGC
>JAHFRL010000117.1 GCA_023266235.1 Betaproteobacteria bacterium | reverse complement strand
AGTCGGGGAAACCCAAAGGCTTGAGAAATTCGATCCCGGACTTGCTGCGGGGGCGTTTCACCGATGCGAGCCGCGCGCGGGTGCGCGGATGCGTCGAGACGACGATCTTTTGCCCATAGCGCTTCGATACCGCGGCCAGAGAGTTCAACAGGTCGCGGAAGTTGCGCGCGTCGTCCACGTTCTCCTCGCGGTGTGCGCTGACCAGGAAATAGCCGCCAGGGGCTAGCTTGAGCCGGCGCAGCACCGCGGAGCGTCGGATCAACGGCTCGTAATGCCGCAGCACCTCCAGCATTGGCGAGCCCGTCTTGATCACGGTCTCCGGCTTGATGCCCTCCGCGAGCAGGTAGCGCCGGGCATGCTCGGTATAGGGCAGGTTGATGTCGCTCAGATGGTCGACCAGCCTGCGGTTGATCTCCTCGGGCACGCGCTCGTCGAAGCAGCGGTTGCCGGCCTCCATGTGGAACACCGGCACCTTGCGGCGCTTCGCGGCGATGACCGCGACGCAGCTGTTGGTGTCGCCCAGCAGCAGCAGCGCATCGGGTTTCTCCCGGTCGATGACGCGATCGCAGCGGCTGATCACGTTGCCGATCGTCTCCGCGACTGTCTGCCCTGCGCACTCGAGGAAATGGTCGGGCTTGCGGATGCGGAGTTCGTCGAAAAATACCTGGTTCAATTCGTAATCGTAATTCTGCCCCGTATGCACGAGCACGTGCGACGTGCGGCGGTCGAGCTCGGCGATCACGCGCGAGAGCCGGATGATTTCCGGGCGCGTGCCGACGATGGTCATGACCTTGAGTTTCTTCATCGCTCAGACCTTTTCTGCATGGGTATCCGGCTGCCCGCGATCGAAGAGCTCGTGGGACCAGAACAGCGTGACGAGTTCCCCGGCGCCGATGTTGGTGATGTCGTGAGTGTAGAACGTTGGCATGTCAATGTAGCATGGCGTCGCGCCAGAGACGCGAAACTCATGCACTGGCCGGGCGAGCAGCCGGCGCAGCCGGATCTGCGCGTCGCCCTGCAATACCAGGAAGCGCTCGATCTTTCGGCTGTGGTAGTGATTGCCGCGGGTCACGCCGGGGTGGGTAGTCGAGATGAAGCACTGCCCGCCGTGCAGGCTCTTCACCGCCTCGAACAACGCGCCGCGCGCGTCGCTGCGCTGCGCCAGCATCACCGGGTAATGCGCCGGGAAGAGATAGGAGCGATAGGTGTTGAACAAGTTGAGGTCAAGTGCGCTATCCAGCCGCGGGATAATCTGGTTCCCATAATCGGATGCAAACGACGACAATCGCTCGAGCAGCGCGCTTACCCGCAGCGGCTCGCCGGCGAGTCTTGCTTCGCCATTCCTGGCCTGCCGGATGCATGCAACAACTTCTGCCGCAACTTCTTGCGCGTGGGCAAGCTCGAGGTCGCCTTCTTTCGACATGCTCGGTTTTCCATTCCGAGCGAGTTCGTGGCAGAAAGTGGCCACCACCGAATTGTAGTTCGGGCGCCCGCCCTCGCCGTAGACGTGGGGCAGCACCAGATTGGTGAACCGCGCGCCGGAGCGGCTGGCCCACTCGGCGAGCAACTCCGCGCCGCGCCGTTTGGAGCGACCGTAGGCAGTGTCCCGCCCGTGGTGCGTCGAGTTGGCATAGACAATATGCGGACGGCCGTTTGTGGCGCTCAATGCATCTGCCAGCGCGCGGGTGATGGCGGCATTGCCGGCTTCGACCTCGGATTCCTCTCCGCGGTTTACCCCGGCGAAATGAGCGATCGCGTCGCATCCCTCCACGAACGCTCTCAGTTTCACGGTATCGGCAAACGTGTCGCGGTCCGCGCAACTCACGACGACGTCCGTCTGCGGCAGCAGGTGCACACGCAGGTGCCAGCCGAGAAATCCGTCCGCCCCGGTGATGCCGATCCTGATCATGGGGCGGTCGCAGCCTTCAGTGCGCGCGGCGGCGGCGCCGGTTGCGCCAACTCGCCAGCTCGCCCTTGACCTCCGGCAGGCTGAGCAACAGGCTTTCCACTTCCTTCACTGTCAGGCGACGGGTGTTGTGCGAGGTGTAATCCTCGGTCGCTGCTTCGCGCGCATCGCCCTCGGTGAAATACTTGTTGTAGTTGAGGTCGCGGTCGTCCATGCGCACCCGGTAATATCCGCGCAGATCCTCCGCGCGGCGTAACTCCTCGCGCGAGGCCAGGGTCTCGTAGATTTTTTCGCCGTGGCGCATTCCGATCACCTTGACCGGAACCCGGGTGCGGAACAGGGTCTGCATGGCGGCAACGAGGTCGGAGACCGTGCAGGCAGGCGCCTTGCGGATGAAAATGTCGCCGGATTCTCCGCGCACGAATGCGAACAGGACCAGGTCGATTGCCTCGGCGAGGGGCAGCATAAAGCGTGTCATGCCGGGCTCGGTCACCGTGACCGGCCCGCCGGCCTGGATCTGCCGGACGAACAGCGGGATCACCGATCCGCGGGAATACATGACGTTGCCGTAGCGCACGTTAATCACCGCGGTGTTCCCGGCAGTGTTGGCGCGCGCAGCGGCCTGCGCAATCTTTTCCATGAGGGCCTTGGTCATGCCCATGGCGTTGATCGGATAAACCGCCTTGTCGGTCGAGAGGCAGACCACGCGCTCCACTCTGTGCGCCATCGCGGATTCGATCACGTTGTGGCTGCCGATGACGTTGGTGTACACCGCTTGCATCGGGAAGAAATCGCAGGACGGCACCTGCTTCAGCGCGGCGGCGTGGAAGACGTAGTCGACACCGCCCATCGCCGCATCGACGCTGTCACGGCTGCGCACGTCGCCGATCAGGAATTTCACCCGAGGGTCGTTGATCTCGAGGCGCATTTGCTCCTGTTTCATCTCGTCGCGCGAGAAGATTCGAATCTCCTTCAGCCCCTTGCCAAGCAGGGAGCGGAGCACGGTTCGGCCGAACGAGCCGGTTCCGCCGGTGATGAGTAAGGCTTTGCCCCGCATGGGGTGCGCCATCGAAAATCTCCCTCAAAGCCGCATTCTACGTTTTTTTCCCCATAATTTGAAAGGGTTGCGTATGCGCGGCCTCAGCAAGCCATTGCTCGAGCTGAACCAATAGTGTGGCCCGGTCGAACTCCGACCGGGAACAGGCCAGGCCGTTGGCCCCAAGCTGCTCGCGCTCGGCGTCACTCATGCGTGCGAGCGCAAGCACCGCCTGCGCGAGGGCAGCGCCATTGCCAGGCGGGCAGATAATGCCGGCGCGCGCTTCGCGCACTACGCGCGCGCCTTCACCGTCGAGCATCGCGACGATCGGGCGCCCGCACGCGAGGTAGGCCTGTATCTTGGCGGGAACAGTGAGCGCAAAAACGGGATCGTCGGTCAGGCTCACCAGCATGGCGTCGGCGTGCGCGAAGAACGCCGGCATGGAGGACGCGGGATGCTGGCCTTGCAGGTGCACGGTGGCGCCGAGATTGCGCCGCGCGGTCTCGCTGCGGAGCCAATCGAGCATGCGTCCCTCGCCGAGGATGACCCAGTGGATGCGCGTTTCCGCTTTCAACAACTCCGCCGCGTCCAATATTGCCGGGAAATCCTGCGCGGCGCCGACGTTGCCGGCGAACATCACCCGGAATCCCTCAGGCAGTGGTGCTGGGGGCGGCGTGGTGCGCGGCAGCGGCCCGTACAGGGATTCCGCCCAGTTCGGGAAATAGCGGATCTTTCCTTCTTCACCTCCAGCAGCCAGTACCTTGGGGATGAAGCCGTGTGAGGAAACGAGTATCCGGTCGCAATGCCGGTAAATGAAGCGCACCAGCCTGGCGATCCAGCCGAGCAGGAGTGGCGAGCGCAGTGCACCAGTCGCTGCGACGCTCTCAGGCCAGAGGTCCAGCGCCCAAAAGGCAATGGGAGCACGGGTAAGGCATTTCATGACGATCGCGGGAAGTCCTACCGTGACCGGGGACGGTTCGTGCACGAAGATCGCGTCGAAATCCCGGCCGAGCCGGAGCGGCCCGACGAGGCTTGCCATCAGGGCAAAGGAAAAATAGTTGAGCGCTAACCGGATGCTGCCGCCGTTGCCACGGGGGATGAGCGGTACGCGCACGATGCGTACGCCAGCATGCTGCTCCCGGTAGGGACCGGCATAACCGTAGCCCTCGAAAAAGCGCCCGGCCGGATAGTTGGGCAATCCCGTGAGCACGGTGACCCTGTGGCCGCGCTCGGCCAGGGCTTCCGCGAGATCGTTGACGCGAAAATTCTCTGGCCAGAAGTACTGCGTGACGATCAGGATGCGCAATCCAGACCTCGCGCGAAACACTTTCCGCTCCCCCAGCGGCCAGCGACGGGATTCGGCGGCGCGCAATGCGGACCGGCGTCCTTCATTGGCTTTGCGGGTGCCGTCTTACGCATCGCACGGCATTTCCGTCGTCGCAAAGCCGGAGGACTGGACGCAGCCGGTGAAGTGACTTGAGCATCCAGTGAAGTTTACGACAAATAACTTTCGATTCGAAGGCCGGCACAAGCGGTTTCAGCCTGTGGGTTTCGGACAATGATTATATAATCGGCGAAGGCTGCAAATGGATTGAGAGTGTCCCAGGTAGACACGTACTGTGAAAGCACTTTGGGGTTGTCTTAAGTATTTCCCGCCGGGACTTCTTACCTGGATCAAACAGCACTCCAGTGCGCGCTTGCGGCTTTGGATCAGGGAGACGTTTGGCGGCAGCTACACCGGCATTCCCGACATGATCCACACGGTACCGGACGGCAGGCGCTTTCACATTGGGCCGGACTTGGTCTACTGGCCGATCTATACGGGCGTCGGATTTGAACCCGAAGCGACCCATGTTCTGCGGCACCTGCTCAGGGCGGGTGATGTGTGCGTGGACGTGGGCGCTAACATCGGGTGGTATGCAACCTTGTTTGCCCAGCTCTGTGCGCAGGGGCGGGTTTATGCCTATGAGCCGGTACCGGAGACGTTCAGGCGCTTGGTGGAAACGCTGGATTTGAATGAAATGCGCGGGAAAGTCACGGCGGTTCAGGCCGCGGTATCAGATGCTGCGGGTACTTGCTCGATTTTCACGTTCGAGAAGAGCTCAGCCTATTCTTCTCTGTCGTCTCTCGGAGAGTTCGGAGACAAGAGTCAAAAAGCGGTCGAGGTCCCAAGGATCACTCTCGATCAGCACCTATCTGAGCAGGGCGTATCACACGTGGATTTCCTGAAATGCGACACAGAAGGTTCGGAGCTCTTGGTCCTTAAGGGAGCCCGGAGGTTCTTGGGTGCGCCTGATGCGCCGATGATCTTCATTGAACTGAATGAACGCGCATTCCGCGCGTTCGGTTATGGCAGGGATGACGTCCGGCAAGTCCTGTGCGGCTATGGGTACGACCAGTTTTATGAAATTGTTTCCGCACGCGAGCTGCGATCCCTGCGCACATCGCAATCATTCGGGCTGGTGGGCAGCGCACTGTGCGTGAAGGGAAATACCGTGGTCGACCGGTTGGCTGGGACCGAGGTCGAGATTAGATAGCTCGGCCTGAGCATGCGCCATCGCCGACAAGGCCCCGAATTCCTCAATCCAAGGGAAAGTTTGCGGAATCACTCCGGGAACGAATGTTCTCGAGAAACGCCTTGCGCTCCGGGGAAAGTCGCCAGCCCGCCGCAGTCACGCCATAGGTCCTGAATCGCAACGTCAACCGGTACAGGCCCGGCATGATTCTCATGATCCTTAGTGCTACCTGCTTCAACCGCCACTTTGCGAGGAGAATGAACCGTCCCATCACGCCGGCCTTGATCAGGCCGCGCTGATAAATCCTGCGAATTTGAACGAGGTGCATCGCGTTGGACGCAATCGCCTTTTCGACGCCAACCTCTCGCTCTTCCTGGTAAATCATCAGCGCTTCTTCGACATAGCAGCCGCGATAGCTGTCGTCGAGACCCCAGGTGATGGGCGCATCCTCTCCGATTCGGAAATCAGGGTCGTAACCGATACGCCGCGCCACGTCGAGACGACATGCCAGGGTGGGATGAACGAAATAGCGCGGCAGGCCGGGAGAACGAGGATGGAAGCCGCGCACGCCCTTGATCGCGAGATTATTATCGACCACGACTGCGTACGAGCAGCAGAAATCGAACCCCTCTAGGCGTGCGCGGTTAATTCGCTCCAGCCGGTCCGGAAAATACATGTCGTCGATGTCCCACACCACCATCCAGTCGCCGCGGCTGGACTCGAGCGCACGGTTGCGCGCATAGCCGCGGCCCCGATTGGGCTGGTAACCGATCAGCCGGATGCGCGGATCGGAAATGGACCTCACAAGCTCGGCGGTGTTGTCCGTTGAGCCGTCATCGACGACGATCCATTCCCAGTCCGTGAACGTCTGGCTCCTGAGGGTGTAGTAGGAACGTTTGACGAAGGCTGAACTGTTGTAGACGGGCGAGAGGATCGAAAATACCGGTTTCGGTTGGACGGCGTTGCCCGAAGGGGAGGGTTCCGGATGGGTCATGTGGTGGATGGACGGTTCGTCCTCATGCGCAGCAGAGCGTATCGGGAAAGGTGGCCAAGCCTTATATCGCCTTTCCGGCCCACGGTTTGTGCTGCGCCTCCCGATAGCGATCCGGCGTCCCGATATCGATGACTTCGGTATCGACCCGAAATCCAAAACAATTTCCACTCAAGGCTGCTTGAGGAAAGACATCGCGTTCGAGCGAGAATGGCGCCGGCACCGCCCAGGTCGCGGGCAGCGACTTCGACATCAAGTAAATCCCGGCATTTATTAACGGAGTCCGTCCAGCAGCGACGGCGGACTTTTCAATGAACCGCAGTATGCGGCCATCGTCTGCAATATCGACAGACCCCCCGTCGGTCCGGCCCCCGGAGCCTGCCAGGACCATCGACACGTCTGCCCGTTTTGATTCGTGATATGCGAGAAAATCACCGAATCGTACTTTGCAAAACGAATCGCCGTTCAGGATCAGCATGAGATTGCTGCTAACGAGATCGGCGGCTGCCCTTACGGCACCACCCGTGCCGAGAGGAACCGCTTCCTCGGAAAACAGGAATTCAGCGTCGCTTCTTTTTTTGTAATGCGCGATTATCTGTTCGCGCAGATAACTTACGCACAGGATGATGCGCGTGATTTTCTGCGCGATAAGCTCATCGATGAGCAGGTCGAGGAACGGCCGGCCGTGAACGACGGCCAAGGGTTTCGGCGTTTGACCTATGAGCCCGCCCAGCCGCGTGCCAAGACCGCCGGCGAGCACCATCGCATCCACTGATTTCACGGCAACTCGTGCGACTATGAATTTCCATCGAGTTTAGCAGATGCGGCGTGCGCCGGACCTCTCGGCCACCGGAATTATTTCGGGGTTGCCTGCGGAAGATTTCGGGACCGGCGGTACCATTCCAAAGTGCGGCGCAGCCCTTCGCGTATGTCGGTGCGCGCGCGGAATGCCAACAGGCTTTCCGCCTTGCTGGTGTCGACCAGCCGCAGCGGGATCATCGTGGGCTTGGTGGTGTCGAAACTGATTCTTGCGTCCTCGTAGCCGTCGAGTTCCAGGATGATCTTCAACAGATCACGCACCGAATATCCGCGCCCCAGCCCGATGTTGATCGCCGCGTAGCGGTCAAGCTTGGCGGCGGCCAGGACCATCGCTTCCACCATGTCGTCCACATAGATTGCATCGCGGACTTCGCTGCCGTCGCCCCAGATCTCCATCGGGTCCCAGCGCTCGACGGTCTTGCGGATGAGCGCGGGGATGACATGGGACGTCGCCAATTCGAAGTCGTCACCCGGCCCGTAAACATTGGTCGGCCGGAGCACGATTGTCGTCATGGGTTTCGCCAGCTTCTCGCCGTACATCTGGCAAAGTATTTCGGTAAAACGCTTCGCCCATCCGGCGAAGAAGTACTTGTGGAAGGGATCACCCGTCAGCAGCTGGTCTTCCTTCATCGGCTTGTCCGACATCGGATAGGCCACCGTGCTGCCGAGCCATATGAATTTCTCGACTCCCGCTTCGTAAGCCGCCTCCAGCATCTGGGTGTTGATCAATATGTTGGGCGTGACGTGGATCATCGGAGTGGCTGAAATCATGGCGGCGCCGGAAGAATTGGCGGCGCACAAGTAGACGTAATGCATGCCTTCCACGGCGCGCCGGCAATCCTCCGCGCGGGTGAGGTCGCCTTTCATGTAATCGACCAGGGGATTCTTGACAGCGGGTTCCCTGCGATGAAGCGTGGCCCGCAGGGTCGCGCCTTCTCTGAGCAGACGCTCGAGCAGGTTGCTGCCGATGAGGCCGGTTGCGCCGGTTACCAGGATGCGCTTGCCGCGGAATAGCATGTCTTGAGGGTCGCGCGACCGCGTCAGTTCACTAGAAAGCCGTGTTCGCGGTAGATTTCCGCGATTCTGCCGCAAGCGGGCTGCGACAGCGGGCCGAGATCGCTTGCCCCCGCGTTCTCGATCACGTGCTCTGCCTTGAGCATGCCGGGTATCACGGTCGAGACGCTGTCGAAGGACAGGCAGAACCGGAGCGCGAACTGGGAAGGCTTTTCCCCGTTCTTGGCGTCGATCAACGCGACGAAGAGATGATGCGCCGTCGCCCATCGTTCGAGCTGCTCCGGACTCCACCGGCGGCGGTGGTCGGAGGGGTCGAAGTCGTCGGTGGCGGAGTAGTGCCCGGTCAGGAAACCGAACACCAGCGGGGTGCGCACGATTACGCCGACGTTGCGTTTTGAGCAAAGGTCGAACAGGCCATTCCCGATCGCGCGCTGGTCGAGCAGATTGAAGTTGACCTGCAGGCAGTTGAACCCGAGCTCGCGCACCGCTACCAGCCCGTCGTCGGGAGCGCGCAGCGACAGGCCGAAGGCCTTGATCCTGCCCGCCGCCTGCAAACGCTCGAGCGTTTTCACGATTTCGCTATTCGATTTCAGCAGTTCGCGCGGCGGACTGTGCAGCTGGTACAGGTCAACATAGTCGGTTTGCAGCCGGCGCAAGCTGGCGTCGAGCGAGCGCTCGATGTGGCTCGGCGAAAAATCCTGGTCACCCGCGGCGTTAAGGAAGCCCACTTTGGTGGCAATCGCCACTTTTGATCTGACCGGACGCAGGGCCCTGCCCAGCACCGCCTCGCTGTGACCGAATCCGTAGAAATCCGAGGTGTCGAAGAAATTGACTCCGACCTCGACCGCCTGCAGGAGTGCCTTACGGGATTCGTCCTCGTCCGCCGGCCCGTAGGCGACCGCGCCTTTCGCATTTCCTCCGATACCCCAGGCGCCGAAGCCGATCTCGGAGACGCGGATGCCGGTGGCGCCGAGCTGCCGGTAGCGCATTCTGCCGTCAGTAGTGACCAGCGAGCTCGCGGTCCACCGAATCGTTGCCGTAGAGGTAGGCGCCCTTCTTGTTGCCGTACCAGATCACCTCACGGTACCAGTCCTCCCATGAGCGGTAGACGATCTTGGTACGGTCGATGCGGTTGATGCGCACGCGCTCCTCGAGCTGGATGGCATCCCCGACCAGTACCGAGCGATAGAATTCCCAAATGGTGTACGACGTTTCGAATTCGAGATTCTCGGTTTGAAACGGAAACTTGATCAGATTCCGGTTGAGCTCGATCGATTCGTTGAGCAGCTTGGGCGGCAATTGCAGGAAACGCGACTTGAGGAACTCGGCGAGCAGCGTTTCCGCCTCGCGGTAGAACCCTGCAAGCTTGTTCTCGACGCACAGCTTGATCAGAATGTACTCGTCGGCCGGCCAATAGATGTCCAGCCACTTCGCCGAATGGCAGTATTCCGGCCCGCCGTTCTGGATGTCGCACGCTTTTTCAACGAAGAAACGCTTGATCTCCGAGATGATCGGGAAGCGTCCCGCGTGGTCATCGAGAAACGCCTCGAACATCTCGCGGTACGACACGCCGCACGTCTCGTGCAAGACGATGAGCGGAATCTGCAGGACCTTGTCGAAGTGGAGGAAGGCCGTCATCCAGCAGAACGTGCGCGTTCTGACCCAGTCCTCCCGCGGCATGGATGCCGTGGCGACCACCAGTTGCTGCATTTCCGAGATTTCCTCCTGCGATTCCGCAAGCGAGCCGTGGATGTTGATGATGGCCGACTCGATGATTTCCATCCCGTATTTCTTCTGATACTCGGGGTCGCCCATCTCGGCATTGGGGAGAATGGAGAGGTTGTTGAACTGGATGCGGTTGTGCTGGCCGTTGTCGATAACGCGCGAGACGCCATCCGCGAAAGACTCGTAGGTTTCCCCGGGAAGCCCGAGAATCAGGTCGGAGTACGTTTCCACGCGGTCCCGGGTGAAGCGCCGTTGCAGCTCCTGATACGAGTCAGTGGAGATATTCTGCCGTTTGATTGCCTTTAATGTTTCCGGGTCCACGGACTGCAGGGATATCGCAACGCCCTTGTTGAGACCGGCATCCGACAGAAGTTTCTGCACCTTGTAGGCGCGCTCCGTGCCGTTCTTGGTGTTCTGGACCGAGAGCGCCTTGGGATAGCCAAGCTTTTGCTTGGTATCGGCCACGTACTGCGTAATGTCGAGGTCGCGGCTCAGCATGCCGTAGTTGGCGTCGCAGCAGAAGATGAACTCGACCTTGTTCCGCGCGAACCAGTCCACCTCCCGCAGCAGGCGGTCCATTTCGAACTGGCTTACCTTGGCCGCGACCGCGGATCCCCAATCACAGAAGGTGCATGCGAACGGGCAGCCGCGGTTGGTTTCCCACAGGATCAGCCATTTTTCCTGGGGATTGGCCTGCATCAGCGGTTCGAATACTTTTCCGAGATAGGGCGAGGGGATGACCGATATGTCCTTCAGCCGCTCGGCCCGCAGGTTGTGGGTGAACGTTCCATCGCCACGCAAATAACTGATCGAGGGAACACCTTCCCACGTGCGCGAGGGGAAGTTCTCCAGGATGCCGAGAAAGATGGGTTCGCCTTCACCGTGTACCGCGAAGTCAACGAACGGATTCGCACGCAGGAATTGCTCCGCGCGATCGGGCACCTGCGGCCCGCCGAACACGATCAGCGTTTCAGGCCGTGCCTGCTTGATCTGGCGCGCGATTTCAAGGGAAATGCGGACGTTCCAGACGTAGGTGCTGAACCCGATCACATCGGCACCGAGCAACTGCTCGACCGCCTGCTTTACCGGGATGCGGGAATAGATTGGCAGCCGGAACGTGTAGCGGCCGGGATGCTTCGCGTGCGTCTGCACGTAGGTCTGCAACAGGCCGGCGGCGTAAGGCAGGTAGTTCTGCCCCGAGAAACTGTTGTTGATTTGGACCAGTCCGACCGTGAGCGGCTCGCGGTTATCGACCGGTGCCGGGATCGTGCCCGCAGCCTGCTGCTGGATGACGCCGTGTTCGGTGAGCCGGTGATGGAGCTTCTGGATATTGCTCATCGGGGAGCGTCTGCCGCTTCAAGGACTATGCGCAAGGTGGAGAATTTTGCTCCGATTCAGATGGTTACGCAACCTGTGCCGACCCCGGACGGTCAGCCGACGCGGTCCTGGTGAAAATAGACGATCTGCGAGCCGAGGAAGTCGAATTGAACGGGCACGTAGAGCAGCGAATGTAACGCGGCCTTGATCGCCGGTTGATGCTCGGGCGCCGCGAAAAACATCATGAAACCGCCGCCGCCGGCTCCCAGCAACTTGCCGCCGAGGGCGCCCGCCTTGATTCCGGTCTGGTAGATGGCGTCGATATCGGAGTTGGTGATTTGGGAAGACATGCCGCGCTTGATTTGCCACTGCTCGTGAAGCAGCCGCCCGAAGTCCTCCATCCGGTCGTGCTTGTCGAGCAGCGCAGCCTCTGCCTGGTCCGTGAGCCGCATCATTTGCCGCAAATCGGTCTTCTTGTTGGGGATATTTTCGATTTGCACCTTGGCAATTTCCGACGCGGTGCGGGCCTGGCCGGTGAAAAACAGCATGACGTGCTGCTGCAACCGGTCCATTTTCTCCGGCGGAAGGATGAGGGGCTTGACGAGAATTTCGTGCATGCCGCCGAAATCCACGCGATTGAAACCGCCGAACGCCGCACTGGTCTGGTCTTGCGAGCCGACGCTTTCGCGGATCAGGTCCTGTTCGACATGGATTGCATTTACTGCGAGCTGGCGCTTGCTCGGCATTTCGTGCTTGAGCGCGTACAGCGCATGAAGCAAGCCGACCGTGAACGTCGAGCTCGATCCAAGTCCCGATCGCGCCGGCACATCCGCGTGGTGCACGAGATCCACGCCGTCATCGAGCTCCATGAACTTGAGGCAGGCACGCACCGCGGGATGCTGAATTTCCTCTATGGTCTGCGTTTCTTCGCGCTTGTAATAACGAATCAGATACTTGAATGCATGAAACGGCGGCAGGTAGCGACAGGTGATGTAGCAATACTTGTTGATCGAAGCGGCAAGCACCGCACCGCCGTGCTCCCGGTACCAGGCGGGATAGTCGGTGCCGCCGCCGAAAAAAGATACCCTGAAGGGCGTTCTGCTGATAATCACGGTTTAGGTCCGGCGGACGCCGCCGTTCAATCCACGAAACGACCGAGCTCGTCGCGCCGGGAAAGAATGGGGTGCTTTATCGGCCACCACATCTTGAATCTCGGGTCGTCCCAGGTGTAGGTGAACTGGCCCTTGGGGTTGTAGTAGGTGTTCTGCTTGTAGTGAAAGATCGCCTGGTCGCTCAGTACGACGTGCCCGTTTCCGTACTTGGGCGGCACAAGGACCTGCAAGCGGTTGGTATCGGAGAGCGTAAACGATTGCCACTTCCCGAAATCCTTTGACTGCTCGTCGCCGTTTACGACCATCAGGTAGAACTTGCCGTAGAGGCAGGATATGAGCTTCCACGTATCCGCGTCGCCGTGAATGCCGCGCAGTACGTGGCGCGAAGACACGGAGATATCGTCCTGAACGAACTTAACAGTGATCCCATGCTCGTGATAGAGCGCTTCGTTGTAGGTCTCGACGTACTGCCCGCGGAAATCCTCGAACACTTCAAGGTTGATCAGCAGCACGCCGTCGAGCTTGGTCTTGCTGACTTTCATGATTCACCCGTGAATCGTGTCCTCAAGGATATCGCTCCGGCCAGCAGAAGTGGCGGTCCATCAGACCGGTTTCCACACCACGAATGAATAGCCCTCGTGGTAAAGACTGCCGAAGAACATGCGCCGCACTTCGAGAATCCGGATCTTCCCCTCGATTTCGAGCGACTTGAGGCGCGGCAGGAAACCCGAGAGATAGCCGCGCTTGCGATGATACCGGAGCGCGAGATAGTCGGCCAGATTTCCCTCGTCATAGAGGTCCTCAATAGGCTCCATGTTTATGCAAATCTCCGGTCGTTTCTCGAGCAGAAAATCAATAAATGGGGCGTGCCGCGGGCCCACCTGCTCGAGCGCGCACAGGGTCATGACGGCGCTGTGCGGATCAAGCTTAAGACCGCGATCGGCATTGAAGAAGTCAAATCGAATCCCTGTGATGTCGAGCTTGTGCTTCTCTCCGATGAGGTTGACCATCTTGCAGGCTGACTGAGACCAGTCCAGCCCATAGAGCTTCAGGTTCGGAATCTGCTTTCCCAACGCCACAAGATTGAATCCCGTTCCGCAGCCGAACTCGTACGCCGAGCGAATGCCGGAGAGGTATTTCTGATAGTAGAAGGCGCGGCACACCTGGAAGAAGGCGAGTTCGAAAGAAGGATTGCGCGGCAGTATGTAACGCTGGTCAAGCCGGGCGGGCTGGCCCGGCTTGATGAACTTCGGCACCAGCGCCTCGAGTTGGAACTCGGAAGCGACGAAGTTCTCGAGGTTCTCCCCCCAGCACCGCTCCCACACGTCCGCGCGCTGCTGGCCGACCTGGGTAGGCGCATCGGAGTCGACGTGCTTGATGATGCCGAGGACGATCTCGTCGTGTCGCCGCGGTGAAGGCTCCTCGTAAGTGAAGTCGGCGCTCTCGATCAGCCCCCGGCACGTTGCAGGAAGTGCGCCCGGCGCTACCCCGAGGGTTTGGGCAAAATCCGTTGCGGAATGCTCCATGCTGGTCAGAACGGGCCTTTGAATTTGTTTTCGTAACTGTAAAAATCCTCGTGCGAGAGATCGGTTTCCGACAGCTTGAGCACCTCTTCGATGGCCCGAATGATGCTCACGGCATTGGGATAGAACTCGTTTTCGAGGGGCCGCGCGCAGGGGCAGGGCGTAGGCGCAAACCCGATGCGGCGGATCGGCGCCCGTAGCTGGCCCATACAGGCCTCGTAGACCGTTGCCGCCACTTCCGCGCTGAATCCGCAATGAGTCCAGTCATTGTCGGCGACGATGCAATGGCGGGTCTTTTGCACGGAGTCGATGATGGTCTGGCCGTCGAACGGCGCAATCGAGCGGGCGTCGACCACCTCCACGCCTACCCCGCGCTTTTTCAGGATTTCGGCCGCCTTGACCGCTTCGACGTTCATCCACGAGGTTGCGACCACGGTGATGTCGCTGCCCGGGTGTATTACCTTCGCACCGTCGAGTCTTATGTCGTCGGTATCCTGGGGCACATCGCCCATGACGTCGTAGAGCCAGCGGTGCTCGATGAAAATCACGGGATTGTCGTTGCGGATTGCGGCAACCAGCATGCCCCTGGCGTCGCGCGGCGTGGAGGGCATGACCACTTTCAGCCCGGGAATATGGGCGAACCATGACTGCAGCGTCTTGCTGTGCTGGAATGACTGCCCCCAACCGCGACCGATAATCGCGCGGATCACCATCGGCACGGCGAACTTGCCGCCGGTGCCGTAGCGCTGGGTGGCGATCATGTTGATCAACTGATTCAGGCCGAGCAGCAGGAAGTCCACCCGCATATGCACGTGGATCGGCCGCATTCCGGCAAGCGCCGCGCCGAGCCCGAATCCCGTCATGGCGTCCTCGGCGAGCGGGGTGCTGAAGCAGCGGTCCAGCCCAAACTCCTCGACCAGCCCCTTGGAACTCATGAAGGTGCGTTTGTGATCGGCCACGTCGATGCCGTAGATGAACACGCGCGGGTCGCGGCGCATTTCCTGCGCCATGGCCTCGTTCAACGCCTCCCGGTAGGAAATCAGCCGGCTCATGCGATGATGTCCTCGTAGAGCGCGTGCGGCCGGCTATAAGGCGCCTCGTCCGCGCGCTTGACGCTGATATCGACCTGTTCGCCGATCGTTCGTTCGATCGTCGCGATTTCCCCTTCCGAAAACCATTTCCCGAGTTTTTTCCGCTGTAACGCTACCGGGTCGGACTGGCGCCATTTTTCGAACTCCGCCCGGTCGCGGTAGCCGGCATTGAAATCCTCGTTGGTGCCGACATGCTCGAGGTAGCGGTAATAGGCGAGACGAAGGAACGACGGCCGCTGTGTGCTGTTCATCGTCTCGATCGCCTGCAGCGCGAGCTTGTAGCCGGCTTCAGGGTCGGTGGTTTCCGACGAGAAAACGTTGCAGTTGAATTGCCTGACAACCTCGATGATGGACTTGTAACCGTGCCG
>JAHFRL010000116.1 GCA_023266235.1 Betaproteobacteria bacterium | reverse complement strand
CGGCCTTGAGATGACTTTCGACCATCACGCCGAATATACGGTCTTCGCCGCCCGCGATCTGGCGCGCGACTTCCTGACCGACGTCGACCTGCTTCTGCGGGTTCTTGCTGCTGTTGGCATGGCTGCAATCGATCATCAGCCGCTGCGCGAGGCCGGCTTCGGCCAGCCCTCTCGCCGCCGCGTCGACGCTCGCCGCGTCGTAGTTCGGCTGCTTGCCGCCGCGCAGGATGATATGGCAGTCCTCGTTGCCGGCGGTCGAAACGATCGCGGAATGACCGCCCTTCGTGACCGACAGGAAATGATGCGGCGCCTGCGCCGCGCGGATCGCATCGACCGCGATCCTGATGTTGCCGTCGGTGCCATTCTTGAAGCCGACCGGACACGACAGGCCCGAGGCGAGCTCGCGGTGGATCTGGCTTTCGGTGGTGCGCGCGCCGATCGCGCCCCACGACACGAGATCCGCGATGTATTGCGGCGTGATCATGTCGAGAAACTCGCAGCCGGCCGGCACCCCCATGTTGTTGATGTCGAGCAGCAGCTCGCGCGCAACCCGTATCCCCTCGTTGATGCTGAAGCTGCCGTCGAGCCCGGGATCGTTGATCAAGCCCTTCCAGCCGACGGTGGTGCGCGGCTTTTCGAAATAAACGCGCATCACGATCAGCAGATCTTCGGCGAGCTTGTCTTTCGCTTCCTTGAGCCTGCCAGAGAACTCCTTCGCCGCCTTCACATCGTGGATCGAGCACGGCCCCATGATCACCAGCAAGCGCTCGTCGGCGCCATGCAATACGCGATGAATGGCCTGGCGCGTGTCGTAAGTGACCTGCGCGGCTTTTTCCGAAACCGGAAATTCGCGCAGCACATGCGACGGCGGCACCAGCTCTTTGATCTCTTTGATCCGTAAGTCGTCGGTTCTTTGCATGACTTGCACTCAATTCCAGCAAAATCAGGACATTATAACCCATCCCGGCGCCCGCCCGCGGGGTGCGGGCAACACCGCAGAGCCGGAACGCAATGACGTTCGCTGCGGAGCGCGAACGGAAGCGCGCGCTACGTCAACGCGACATAGCGAATCGCGATCACCTCGAGTTCTTCGCGCCCCGTCGGCGTCTTCAGCGTCACGACATCGCCTTCACGCGCCTTGCCGAGCGCGCGCGCAACCGGTGAAATCCAGCTGATGCGCCCGCGTGGCGGATCGGCTTCGTCCTCGCCGACGATGCAGATGGTGCGTTCGGCCCCGTTGCTGCCGCAGTAGGTCACGGTCGCGCCAAAGAACACCTGTTCGAGTCCGGGCCGCGCCGGATCGATCACTGCGGCGACCTCGAGCCGCTTGGTGAGAAAGCGGATGCGGCGGTCGATCTCGCGCAACCTCCGCTTGCCGTAGATGTAATCGGCGTTTTCCGAGCGGTCGCCGTTGGACGCCGCCCACGCGATCACCTTGACGAGCTCGGGGCGCTCCTTGTCGAACAGCTGCTGCAGCTCGTTCCTGAGCCGCGCGTAGCCCGCCGGCGTGATGTAGTTCTTCGCGCCGTGCGGCAGCGCGGGCTGCTCGTCGGAGTCGTGGTCCTGGTGCGCGCGTTCGCGCTCGATGTCGGCCAGTTTGCGCATAAGAGGTGAAGGGTGAGAGGGATCACGCATTCACCCTTCACTCATTCACTGGTTCATCTATCGGCGTTCATCGGCGATTGCAATGGATTTATGCAGTTCCGCCGACGGTCAGCCCGTCGATCCTCAACGTCGGCTGGCCGACGCCGACCGGCACGCTCTGGCCTTCCTTGCCGCAGGTGCCCACACCGGTGTCGAGCGCCATGTCGTTGCCGATCATCGCCACGCGCGTCAGCACGTCGGGGCCGTTGCCGATCAGTGTCGCGCCCTTGACCGGATAGGTGACTTTGCCGTCCTCGATCAGGTAGGCTTCGGCCGCCGAGAACACGAACTTGCCGCTCGTGATGTCGACCTGTCCGCCGCCGAAGTTGACCGCGTAAAGCCCGCGCTTGACCGAAGCGAGAATCTCCTGCGGATCCTTGTCGCCGTTCAGCATGTAAGTATTGGTCATGCGCGGCATCGGGATGTGCGCGTACGATTCGCGCCGCCCGTTGCCGGTGACCGGCACGTCCATCAACCGCGCGTTCAGGCTGTCCTGCATGTAGGCCTTGAGCACGCCGTTCTCGATCAATACGTTGCGCTGGGTCGGGTTGCCTTCGTCGTCGATGTTGAGCGACCCGCGCCGTTGCGGGATGGTGCCATCGTCGACCACCGTCACGCCCGGCGCAGCCACCCGCTCGCCGAGGCGGCCGCTGAAGGTCGAGCTCCCTTTGCGGTTGAAATCGCCTTCGAGGCCGTGCCCGATCGCTTCATGCAGCAGAATACCGGGCCAACCCGGCCCCAGCACGACTGTCATGGCTCCCGCCGGCGCCGGGCGTGCGTCGAGATTGGTGAGCGCCTGCGACACCGCCTTCTGCGCGTAATCCTGCAGGATCGCATCGGTAAAATAAGCATAATCGAAGCGCCCGCCGCCGCCCGCACTGCCCTGCTCGCGGCGGCCATCCTGCTCGACAATCACTTGCAGCGACAGCCGCGTGAGCGGCCGTACATCGGCCGCCGTCAGACCGTCACTGCGCGTGACCAGCACGACTTCGTATTCGCCGCCCAAGTGCGCGATGACCTGCGTCACACGCGCATCGAGCGCGCGCGCCTTGCGCTCGATGTTTTCGAGCAATGCAACCTTGGCGGCATCGTCGAGGCTGGCCAACGGATCCCGCGGCACGTAAAGGTTGCGGCCGCTGCCGCGTTTCGCGACCTGCGACGCGCCGGCCGTGCCCTGGCGCGCGATCGCACGAGTTGCCCGCGCCGCCGCAGTCAACGCGGTGAGGCTGATATCGTCGGAATAGGCAAACGCGGTCTTGTCCTTCGCCACCGCACGCACGCCTACGCCCTGGTCGATGTTGAAGCTGCCGGATTTGACGATGCCTTCCTCGAGGCTCCAGCCCTCGCTGCGGCTGTACTGGAAATAGAGGTCGGCGTAATCGACTTTGTGCGTGAGGATCTGGCCGAACACCTGCTGCAACGCGTTGTTGTCGAGCGAATACGGCGCGAGCAGGATCTCGTTCGCAGTCACGAAGGAGGTTTCGAGTTGCGGGTTGCGGGTTGCGGGTTGCGGCCGAATAGTCATTTAGATTCCGGTTGACCGGTTCAATGTCAATATGTTGGCATTACGCTACAGGGTTTCAAGCGCCACTGGCAAATAACTTCAAACTCGAAACTCTTAACTAGCACCGGTTAATTGTCCGGTGCGTCAACGCCGGCAGGCTTTTGCGCAGCCGCTGCACGTATTCGGGGTTGATCCCCGCCACCACCACGCCGGAGCCGCGCGGCAGGCGGTCGAGCACCACGCCCCACGGATCGACGATCATGCTGTCGCCGTGCGTCTCGCGCCCGTTCACGTGATAGCCGCCCTGCGCCGGCGCCAGCACGTAAGCGAGATTTTCGATCGCGCGCGCCCGGATCAGCGTCTCCCAGTGCGCCTTGCCGGTGGTTTCGGTGAACGCCGATGGCACCAGGATGATATCGGCGTCCCGCATTGCGCGATACAGTTCCGGAAAACGCAGGTCGTAGCAAATCGACAGCCCGAGGCGGCCGAACGGCGAGTCGATCACCTTCACGTCCCCGCCAGGCTCGATAGTGCGTTCCTCCGAATAGTGCTCCGTGCCCATGTCGAAGCCGAACAGGTGAATCTTGTCGTAGCGCGCAACCAGCTTGCCCTGGTCGTCGTAGACGAGGCTGCTGTTGCGCACCTTGTTCCTGTCGCCAGCCACCAGCGGCACCGAGCCCCCGACGAGCCAGATCTGGTGCGTCTTCGCGGTCTCGGCCAGGAAATGCTGGATCGGGCCGGCGCCCTCTTCCTCGCGCACTTTCACTTTGTCCTGCTCCTGCATGCCCATGATCGCAAAGTATTCGGGCAACGCAACCAGCTTCGCGCCCTGCGCGACCGCCATGCCGATCAGCCGCCTCGCCTCGTTGAGATTCGCCGCGACGTTTGGGCCCGAGGCCATCTGCACCCCGGCGATGCGCACCACCGCCGCCGGTTGCCCTGTTGCATCGGGTTGGGTGTGCGGTCGCGCGCGGCCAAATGAGGATGCGGGTTGTGCGCTCATTTCAGGACTTCGATTTTGAGTGGCTTGTTCGGTCTCACATCGTTGATCAGGCTGATGCGCGCGCCGTCGTTCGCCTGCGCCATTGCCGCGGCTGCGCACAACAATGCCCCTGCCAACATGCGGCTCACTTCGGCTTCTCCTTTGCCTGCGACGGACCGAACTCGATCTTGGACGCCTGCGGATCGGCCCAGGTTCCGGTGATGGCGTACTCATAGGCGGTGATCTGATCGATCGGGTCCTTGAGCAGCTTCTGCGCGACAAACGCGGCTATCCCCGCGATCGGGCCGCCGATCAGCGCACCGGCCACCGACACGCTGTCGCTCATGCTGGGGTAGACCTTGACCCGCAATTTCTGGGTCTCGGCGTTGATATCGACATCGCCGCTCATCTGGATGCGCGCTGCGGGCCCCTGAATGCGGAAATTTTCGGTGGTCGCGACACCGCGATTGATTTTCACCGTGCCGACGATTTCGTCGAACGCAAGGCCTTCGCTGAAGATATCGCGGAAATCGAGCGACAGGCGCCGCGGCAGCGACTGCAGGCTCAACACGCCCAGCAGCTTGCCGATGCCCGGGTCGAGCTTGAGAAACTGGCCTTTGTTCGCTTCGAGCACGAAATTGCCCGACAGCGTCGCATAATCGAGCTCGCTCGGATTGCCCGACCAGGACAGCGGCCCCTCGAGCTTGGCGGTGCCGCGCTTGATGCCCTCCGGCTGGCCCAGGCGCACCAGCAGCTTGCCGATATCGTTGACCTCGAGCTTGACGTTGACCATGGTGCGCGGCTGCGTGAGCCAGCCCTGCCACAGACCCTCGACGTGCATCGTTGCGTCGGGATTGATGACGCGCAGCCGCTCGAGCTTCCAGTCACGCCCGTCGGGCACCGCAGTGACTTCGAGCTTCCCGAGGCTGGCCTGACGGATCTGAAAGTTATCGGCGTAGATGTCGAGCGCCGGCAATTCGAGCGGCTGGTCTTTGTCCACCGGCGGCGGGGTGTAGCCCGGTGTCACGCCCGGGATCACCAGGTTTTTCATGCGCGCGATGACCTTGCCCTTGCCCAGCGGCCGCCACGTCATCTCCCCGACCAGCTCGCGTCCGACCAGCGCTGTTTGCCAATTGCTGCCTTGCGCGCTGCCGCTGATCGCAAGATCGTTGAAGCGGCGGCCGAACACGTCGAGCGTGCCGAACTTGACGTCAAGCCCGGCGAACTCCGGGAGCCTGCCCGCAGCCGGGCCGGATTTGAGCAGCGCGAGCCACTGGTCGAGATTGAGACTCTGCAACCCGCCACTGACCCAGACCCCTTTGCGCTCGGGCTCCGCCGCGCTGCCGCCGAGACTCACGGTGCCGCGCTCGATGACCGTATGCGCGCCGTCCTTGCTGCGCTGCAATTGCGCCGAGATCACGTTGCCAAGCGCAATTGACACGCGATCCTGTTGCGCGCTCGTTACGCTGCGCTCGACGTGCAGAGCCATGTTTTCCGCCGCGGTTTTTGCGAGCGGCGCCGGTAATTCCGAGGCGACCCCCTGCAACGTCGAATCGAACACGAAATCGGCAAGCCGTTTGCGCAGCGTGACGGAGGCTCTCCAGTCCGACGCACCATGCAGTGCCTGCATCCACGGCCCGGTATTGGCGCGGCGGACATTGTCCATGTTGACGCGGCCGGCCACGCTGAGGCGCACCGTGCCGTCGCGCTGAGTCGCGCCGGTCAGCGCGGCCGGGCCACCGAGCACGGTCATGGTCGCACTTGGCACGCGCACGCTCGATTCGCTGAACTCGAGCCTGCCGTTGACCTGCTCCACCGGAAAGAAGATGTCCTCGCTCTCGATCTGGTTGTTCATGAACTGGTAGGTGCCCGCAACCTTGGTGTCCTGGGTGCTGGTCAAGGGAATCGTGAGCTTCAAGGCGAGCTTGCCGAGGCCCTCGGCGCGAATACTTTCGGTATAGCGGTCAATCGCCTCGAACAGCGGACTGTGCTCGATGAAATTCAGGAATTCGCTGGTCGGGCCCTCGGCTTCGCCGCTGACGGTCAGCACCCGGTTTTCGACGTCGAGGCTGGGGATCTCGGCATGCACGTGCGCCAGCTTGGCGCCCAGAATCGACGCCTCACGCGCGCGTATGTCCATGCTCCTGCCACGGAACGTCATGTCGCCCTCGATGTTTTCGATTTTCGGCCAGCCGCTCGCGTAGTCGAGCACTCCGCCGGTGACGTGTGCCGCCACCAGGAGCAAGCCGCCCTTGCCCTCGGGAAACGGGAAATTGTCGAGATTGCCCTTGAGCCGGACTTTGACGTCGTTCGAGCTGCCGCCGAGAAACGCGGCATGGAGCCAGTTGCGCCCGCGCTCGCCGATCTGCAGCGGAATGTAGCGCCCGGCGTTACGCGCGTCGGCGCGCGTCACGTTGGCCGAGAGGTCGATCACGCCACGGCTGTCGGCAGCGGTCTGGTAAGCGCCGAACACGCTGCTGGCGAAGTCGCCATTGGAAAATGAAATATGGTTGAGCTTGATGTCATATTGTTCGCCGCTGCGCTGCCAACCAACTTGCGCGACCAGCGTATCGAACGCGAGCTTGTCACGGAATACCAGCGGCAGTTCGACCGTTGCGCCTTGCGTACTGAGGGCAAGCGTACCGCCGCGTTCGTTGCCGTCGATGCGCCCGCTGACGCCGCTGAACCCGGGCAGACGGCCGACCGCATTCATGCCCAGATTGACGAACCGGCCCTTCACGCTGTACTGCTCAGGCTGCGGCCAGCCGCCAGTCCATTTCACGACGAGATCGTAGACGCTGCCGTGCAGCGCGTACTTGTCGAGTTCCTTGCGCAGTTCGGGTTCAACCGGCAGGTGGTCGGCGAGCGCAACTAACGGATCGAGGTCGAGCGCGTTGGCCCGCAGCTCGCCGCGGGACGGCTTGCGTTCGCTGCGTTGATAAAAGCGCAACAGGAAATCGGTCGGCTGCAGCGCAAGCCCGCCCTGCGTCGCCATGCTGAGGCTGGACGTCGACACCTCGAATCCATCGGCGAGCAGCTTCCAGCCGACACGCCCCTTGAGCGCCGTGAGGTCGAGCTCGGGAAGGTTGGCGCCCAGCCGCGTCTTGACCTGCGACAATTGCACATCGGCGATAATTTCGCCCAAATCGCCCTGCTCGAGGCCAACCCAGATGCGCAGCGCACCCGCGCCACGCGGGAATGATACCGGGAACTGCAACCAGGCGCGCCACGCCGCGATATCGATATAGTTGATCTGCGCGAACAGCTGGCCGTTCCATTGCGCGAGATCCTTCACCGTTCGGCCCGCGAGGTTGCCGCGCACGTCGAGCGGGGTCGCGAGCTTCTCAGGTGGAACAGCGCGCAGGCCGAAGCGGTGATGCCTGCTGTCATTCTCGAGATGAAAGTCGACATGCTTCAACGCGAGCGCGGGCGCGCCGCGCATTTCGTCCTGCCAGGTAATCGCCGCGCCGCGAATCACTATCTCATCCTGACGCAGCAGCCAATCCGCCAGCCCGCCGCCGTCGGTGCTGTCGCTCAGCTCGATACCGGCAATCGAGACTACGCCGCGCTGGTCGCGCTTGACGTTAAGATCGGGGTGCTCGATCTCGATCGAGTCGAAACGCGGCTCCCAATGAACCAGCGACCACCACGACAGGGTGCTGTCGACGCGCTCAAGCTTGAGCGCCGGTTGTCCGGCCCGGTCAAACACCGCGAGGTCGCCGAGCGTCAGTTGCAGGTTGAACCCGCTCCAGCGGCCTTCGAGCCGGCCGATCGTGATGCGTTGCCGGGTCGCCTCGCTCAGGTCGCGCGCGATGGTTTCCCGATAGCTCTCGATGTTCGGCAGCAGCCAGAAACGCACCCCGCCGACGACCAGTGCGAAGACGAAACCGCAAATCAGCACCGCCCAGGTCACCATGCGGTAGGCCCAGAGCGAGCTGATATGCAGCCACCTGAAGATAGAAAATGCCGGCACGATGCGTGCTAAACCAATAAAATGTCAGATATTTCAGTCAATTGTAACCCTAAGTGCATGCGCATACCTAACGCTGGCGCGCCGCCGGACGATGCAGCGCTGGTCCGCCGCGCGACCGAGCTGTCGCGCTTCGCGCGCCGGCTGCTGGCTGCCGAGCCCGGCTTGCTGCCGCCAGCCAGCATGCGCGCAGCGTTCGTTGCCGACGAGATGCGCGCCCTGCTCGATGCCGCGGATGCAGCGGACGAAACGACGCTCAAGCGTGCGCTGCGAGACTTGCGCAAGCGCGTGATGCTGCGCGCAATCGTGCGCGATCTGGGCGGGCTGGCAGCGCTGGACGAAGTCCTCATGACGGTCACCGCGCTCGCCGAGATCGCAATCTCGACCGCGGTCGAGCATCTCGAACGCTGGCTGGCGGCGGAATATGGGGAACCGACCGGAGAAGACAGCGGGTTAGCGCAGAAGTTGCACGTCGTCGGCATGGGGAAACTCGGCGGCCGCGAGCTCAACGTGTCGTCCGATATCGACCTGGTATTCATTTATCCCGAGGAAGGCGAAACGCGCGGGGCCCGGCCTCTGAGCAACCATGAGTTTTTCATCCGCCTGGCACGCCGGCTGATTGCGTTGCTGAACGAAATGACTGCCGACGGTTATGTGTTCCGCGTCGACATGCGGTTGCGGCCGCTCGGCAGCGACGGGCCGCTCGCGTGCAGCTTCAGCATGCTTGAAAACTATTTTGTGACGCAGGGCCGCGAGTGGGAACGCTACGCATGGATCAAGGGGCGGGTAGTGTGCGGCGACCGCGCGCAGGAACTCATCGATCTGGTGCGGCCGTTCGTGTTCCGCCGCCATCTCGACTACAGCGCGTTCGATTCGCTGCGCGACCTGCAGCGTGAGGTGCGGCGAGAGGTCGAGCGCCGCGATATCCTTGACAACATCAAGCTCGGGCCCGGCGGCATCCGCGAGATCGAATTCATCGTGCAGCTGTTCCAGTTGATCCGCGGCGGGCGCGACGCCGCGCTGCGCGAGCTGCCGACGCTAACCGTGTTGCCGCTGCTGGCGGCGCGCAATCTGCTGCCGGCCGCCGCGGTGCAGGATCTCACCGCCGCCTATATCTATCTGCGTAATCTCGAACACCGGCTGCAGTACCTCGAGGACAAGCAGACACAATCGCTGCCGGCCAATGCCGATGACCAGGCGCTGATTGCAGCGGCAATGGGCTGCGCCGATTATGCGACATTGCGTGCCGAGCTCGACCGTCATCGCGGCAATGTGACACGCGAATTCGAAAGCATTTTTGCCACCGCGCAAGATGACGTGCATCCGCTGGCGGGACTGTGGCATCCCGGTGACGAGGCCGTGCAGTTCAACACGCTGCGCGAACTGGGCTATCGTGCCCCGCAGCAGACGCTCGCCCGGATCGCCGCGTTGCGCAACAGCGCCCGCGTGCGCCAGATGCCGCAGGCAAGCCATACGCGCATGGAACAGCTGGTGCCGCTTGTCATTGAAACTGCGGCCAAACTGCCCAGCCCGGACGCTACGCTCGAGCGCATGCTGATGCTGCTCGAGAGCATCAGCCGGCGCGAAGCGTATCTTGCGTTGCTGCTGCAGTATCCGCAAACGCTCGAGCGCGGCGCGCAGCTCGCCAACGCCAGCCCGTGGGCAGCCGATTATCTGGCGCGCCATCCGATCCTGCTCGATGAACTGCTCGATACGCGGACGCTCTACGCGGTGCCCGACTGGACGCAGCTCAAGTCGGCTTTGCGCAACCAGCTCGCTGAGGCGGCCGGAGATAACGAGCGCCAAATGGACGTTTTGCGCCATTTCAAGCATGCCCAAACCATGCACCTGCTCGCCCAGGACATCGCCGGCGCGCTGCCGCTCGAAACGCTCTCCGACCACCTGAGCGATCTTGCCGATCTGATTCTGTCGGAAGTGCTGCGCATCACGTGGCAAGGTTTGCGCTCGCGGCATTGCGAGCACCCGCGCTTCGCGATCATTGCCTACGGCAAGCTCGGCGGCAAGGAGCTCGGCTATGCGTCCGACCTCGATCTGATTTTTCTCTACCAGGACGCGGCGCCGGAGGCGCCGGAAAACTATGCGCGGCTCGCGCAGCGTCTGAACAACTGGCTGACCAGCCTGACGGCGGCCGGCTTGCTCTACGAAACCGATCTGCGGCTGCGCCCCGACGGCGTGGGCGGCCTGCTGGTGAGCTCGCTCGCGGGATTCGCCGAGTATCAGCGCAAGCAGGCGTGGGTGTGGGAACATCAGGCGCTGACGCGCGCGCGCTGCGTCGCCGGCGACCGCGAAATCGGCGACCGCTTCGCGGAGATCCGCAGCGAGGTGCTGCGCCAGCGCCGCGACCTTGTGCAGCTGCGCGCGGAAGTGGTCGCGATGCGCGACAAAATGCTGGCAGCGCACCCCAACACGAGCGGCCGCTTCGACATCAAGCATGATCGCGGCGGACTGATCGATGTCGAATTCATCGTCCAGTACCTGGTGCTCGGCCACTCGCACCGCCATGCCGAACTGACCGGCAACATCGGCAACCTCGCGCTGCTCAAGCTTGCCGCAAGATTGGGATTGATCGGGGAAGCC
Source organism: Betaproteobacteria bacterium (assembly GCA_023266235.1). Taxonomy (GTDB): domain Bacteria; phylum Pseudomonadota; class Gammaproteobacteria; order Burkholderiales; family SG8-41; genus PALSA-1004. Next base: position 4,759 of record JAHFRL010000116.1, on the reverse strand, counting down.
GAGGCGCTGGCGGCGCACGACGCGTATCGCCGCTTCCGTCAACTGCAGCACGCGCTGCGGCTGCAGGGCGATCGCTACGCGCGCGTCGAAACCGCGCTGCTGGCGCCCGAAATCGCGACGGTAAGAAAACTCTGGGAAATCGTGCTGCTCGCGCCCGGCTAAGCGACTTCGGCCTGGCGGACCGACTGCTGCGGCAATTTGGCGATCAGGCGGTACGAAGTCAGCTCGCGCCGGCCCTTGACGGTCAACGATTCGGGGCCTTCGAACTGATAGACATTGCGCAGCCGTCGATAGGTGGTGACATCAACCAGGATGCCGCCGGTGGTGGCCTCGCTGGACAGCCGGCTCGAGATATTGACGGTGTTGCCCCACAGGTCGTAAATGAACTTCTTGACGCCGATCACACCGGCAACTACCGGGCCGGTGCAAATGCCGATATGGATGCCGAGTGACTCGCCATTGCGCGTCCTGCGCGCCGCGATCTTGTCGCGCACTTCGATCGCCATGTTGGCGATCGCCTCGGTATATTTCGCGTTCTGATCGTGCAATCCGCCAGCAACCATGTAGGCGTCGCCGATGGTCTTGATTTTCTCGAGCCCGTAATTCTCCGCGAGCATGTCGAACCAGGAAAATATCTCGTTCAGCAGCGCCACCATGTCGCGCGGCGGCATTTCTTCCGACAGGCGCGTGAAATCGGTGATGTCAGCGAACATCACGGTGCAATCGGCGAGGCCGTCGGCGATTATGCTGGGATCGCGCTTCAAGCGCTCGGCGATATGTCCCGGCAGCACGTTGAGCAGCAAGCGCTCCGAGCGCTCCTGCTCGACCTGCAGCAGGCGGTGCTGATCGTCGAGCGCGCTTTTGAGGCGGTCTTTCTCGCGCACGAAGTAAATCACCAGCAGGTAAATGATGGTCGACATCGCGGCGAAGTTGAGCACGAAGAATACCGCGATCGTCTGCAGCGGCAAGCCGGTCTGGCGCTCGGCGCCGTAAGCGAGGTAATAGTCGAAAAACCCCGAAACCGCGGTCATCACGATGTAGGCGAAGAACCACGGCACCGATTCCCTCGGTCCCTGGAAGATCATCACGCCGATCGGCGCCAGCAGCGCCCACAGCATGACGCCCGAGGACGTGACGTAGCTGCCGATCGACCACTGCATGATGAACGGCACGAACAGGTAAAGGCTGGTCTGCGCAAAACGAAAAAACTCGAAGTCGAGCCGCCACAGATAGATGCCGAGCGTAGACGCGGACACCGCAAGGTAGACCAGCGGCACGGTCGCCGAGTACTTGATCCCCATGGCATGGTAGATCGCGAGCCACAGCATGGCCGCGAATCCCATCAGGCCGCACGCGAAAATCAGCAGCGTCTTGTGCAGTCTTTGCTCGTCGCTGTCAGTCGCACTGATAACGCGGCTGCTCAATCTGCCGAGCAATCTGCTGACGGGGTCTGCCATCGGGGATTAATTCCGGTTTCTTATTTATAACCAGCGGGTTACGCGGCCACCGTGACTTACTTCACACAGCAGCATGAAAATACCTTGGATATTTACATCAATCAATTTTGCGGTCAAGAAAAGTATGTCGTCAGGCACGAAACAGGTACGGCGCGGCACGCCGCCGGGGTGCGCGCTGGTGGCTGGGGGCGCGCGGGGCAGCGGGCGGCGAAATAAGCTAAAATCCGAGTTTTTTCGAGCGGAGCATTAATCCATGTCGATGGCCGACCGTGACGGGCACATCTGGTATGACGGCAAACTCGTGCCCTGGCGTAACGCCACCACCCACGTGCTGACGCATTCGCTGCACTACGGGCTGGCGGTGTTCGAGGGTTTGCGCGCCTACAACACGGTCCGCGGCACCGCCATTTTCCGTCTCAAAGAGCATACCGAGCGGCTCTACAACTCGGCGCATATCTACCTGATGAAAATCCCTTACGACCGGGAAACCATCATGGCGGCACACAAGGAAGTGGTGCGCGCCAACAAGCTCGAATCGTGCTACCTGCGGCCGATCGCGTTCTACGGCTCGGAAAAGATGGGCGTGTCACCCAAGGGCGTGGCTGTGCACGTGGCGATCGCGGCCTGGCCGTGGGGCGCCTATCTGGGCGCCGAGGCGCTCGACAAAGGCATCCGGGTCAAGACTTCATCCTACGCCCGGCACCACGTCAACGTGTCGATGTGCCGCGCCAAATACTCGGGCACCTACGCCAACTCGATTCTGGCGAATCTCGAGGCCACCGAACATGGCTACGACGAAGCATTACTGCTCGATGTCGACGGCTTCGTGGCCGAAGGCTCGGGCGAAAACCTGTTCATGGTGAAGGACGGCAGGATCTATGAGCCGGAACTCACCAGTGCGCTGATCGGGATCACTCGTCAGTCCGTGATCACGCTCGCGCAGGAAATGGGCTACAGCGTCGCCGCCAGGCGCATCACTCGCGACGACCTTTACATCGCGGATGAGGCCTTTTTCACCGGCACCGCGGCGGAAGTCACCCCGATCCGCGAAGTCGACGGCCGCACCATCGGCGCCGGCACGATCGGGCCGATCACCGCCAAGCTGCAGCAGGCGTTCTTCGGCGTCGTGAACGGCAAGAACGACAAGTACCGCGATTGGCTCGCGCCGGTCGCCGCCTGATCGCGATGCCACAGCAGACTGAAAACAAACAGCGCGACATCGAAGTGACGGCGGCCGATCTGCCACTGCACTGCCCGATGCCGGCGATGCTGCTATGGAATGCGCATCCGCGCGTGTTCCTGCCGATCGAAAAGACCGGCGACGCGCTGTGCCCGTACTGCGGCACCCGCTATACCCTGAAGGGTGGAGCGGCAAAGTCCAGGCATTGAGCACGCTAACCAGCGCATTTCATGGTGCACTCGTGAAACGTGAAAAGTGAATAGTGATCCCCCTCTCCCTGGCCTTCTCCCCCAGTCATGGGGGAGAGGGTTCGGTCAACGTTTCACATTTCACGTTTCACATTTCACCCAATGCCGCGCATTCTGATCGTCGCACCGTCCTGGATCGGCGACGCGGTGCTCGCGCGGCCAATGTTTCGGCGCCTGCATGAGCGCCATCGCGAACTCACGCTCGATGTGCTGGCGCCGCCGTGGACGCGCGCGCTGTTCGCGCGCATGCCGGAGGTTCACGCCACCATCGACAGCCCCTTTGGCCACGGTGAACTCGCATTGAAACGCCGTTACACGCTCGGCCGCAGTCTCGCTGCGCGGCAATACGACCGGGCGATCGTGCTGCCGAATTCGTTCAAATCCGCGCTGATCCCGTTCTTTGCCGGCATACGGCTGCGCACCGGTTTCGTCGGTGAAGCGCGCTGGGGCCTGCTCAACGACGCGCGCCGGCTCGATAAACAGGCGCTGCCGCTGATGGTCGAGCGCTTCGCCCTGCTCGCGGAAAGCGCGGGCGAACCGGTCAAGCGCCCATTCGCCGCGATGCCACTGAAGGTCGATGAGGCGCAGCGCGCGGCGACGCTCGCCAAGCTCGGCCTGGCTCCCGGACGGCGGGTCGCCGTGCTATGCCCGGGTGCCGAGTACGGACCGGCCAAGCGCTGGCCGCCCGATTATTTTGCCGAACTCGCGCAAAAACTGGCGGCGGCAGGCTTCGACGTATGGCTTGCCGGATCGACGAAGGATGCCGCGATTGGCGAAGAGATTGCGCATGCCAGCGGCGATGCGTGCGTCAACCTGTGCGGCAAAAGCACGCTCGACGAAGCGATCGACCTCATATCGTGCGCGGCATTGGTGGTCAGCAACGATTCGGGGTTGATGCACATCGCCGCCGCGCTCGGCAAGCCACTCACTGCAATCTACGGCTCGAGCAGCCCGGCGTTCACGCCGCCGCTCTCCCCCCGCGCGCAGATCGTCAGGCTCGATCTGCCATGCAGCCCGTGCTTCCAGCGCAAGTGCCCGCTCGGCCATTTCAACTGCATGCTGCAGCTCACGCCGCGGGAAGTCTGGAGCCGCATCGAATTTGCCAGGATTCCAGGTGCATGAAACGCACGATATTCACCACTCCGCAGGACGCTGAAGCCGCGTTCTACGAGGCGCTCGAGAAATCGGACCTCGACGCGATGATGGCGGTGTGGGCGGACGACGATGACATCGTATGCGTGCACCCCGGCGGCGCGCGGCTGTCGGGGGTGGCGCAGGTGCGCGAATCGTGGCGGCAGATTTTCGCCGGCGGCCAGACACTGCGCTTTCGGCTGCGGCACCAGCAAACGGTGAACGGCATGACGCTCGCGGTGCATAGTGTCTACGAGCAAATTTCCGTTGCGGGCGAGGCCCGTGCGCGCAACCCGGTGATCACGACCAATATCTACATGCGCACTGAAAACGGCTGGCGCATGGTAGTGCATCACGCCTCACCCGCCCCCTCCAGCCCTGACACCGACGGCAAGCGCACGCCAAAGACACTGCACTGACGCGCCGCCGGCGGTATAATCAGCCACCCCCCCGTTTCACACCTGACGTATCGCGGCACGTTTCCGTCGCGGCATCGGCCGCGACGCCAATTATTCGCCGCTTAATTCGTGAAACGTGAAAATAGTGAAAGGTGAAAAGTAGAAACAAACCACGCTGTGCTGAACGCTTCACGTTTCACGTTTCACTTTTCACGCAACACAAAAGAGGAGTGTGATGAGCAACACTGATTTTGGCAAGCCAGACGTTATCGTAGTCGGCGCCGGCAATGCCGCAGCGTGCGCAGCGCTGGCGGCGCGTGAAGGCGGCGCCAGCGTGATCATGCT
>JAHFRL010000115.1 GCA_023266235.1 Betaproteobacteria bacterium | reverse complement strand
GGCGCGTCCAGGACAGCGGCATACATTGGGGACTGGGCTCCGATGCGACCGCGGTGACGACATCCAACCCGTTCTATACGTTGGGTTTTGCAGTGACCGGCAAGATGGTGGGCGGGAAAAAGGTGAACCGGCAGAGCATCACCCGCGAGGAAGCGCTGATCGCGCACACCCGCAGCAACGCATTTATCCTGTTCCAGGAAAGCAACCTCGGTTCGATCCAGCCCGGCAAGTACGCGGACCTGCTGGTACTCGACCGCGATTACCTCAAGGTGCCGGCCGATCAAATCAAGGACATCAAGCCGCTCATGACCATGGTCGGCGGCAAGATTGTTTATGAAAAGCAGTGAAGGGTGAATGAGTGAAGGGTGAGGGGGATCACTCATTCACCTTTCACCCTTCACTCAACGTGCGAGGAAGTCGCGATGCATGCTCGAAATGTTGCTAACGTATTCGGTGGGACATAATGGATGTGATCATGCCGCAGCTCGGCGAAACGGTCGCCGAGGGGACGGTGACCCGCTGGTACAAGAAAGTCGGCGATGCGGTAAAAGCCGACGAGACGCTGTTCGACGTCGAGACCGACAAGGTCTCGACCGAGATTCCGGCGCCGGCCAGCGGCGTGATTGCCGAGATCCTGGTGCAGGAAGGCGCGACGGCGAAAGTCGGCGTGCGCCTTGCGGTAATCCGCGAAAGTGGCGCTGGCGCTGCCGCGACGCCCGCCGTTGCGCAGACCGCGAGTTTTGCCACTGCGACGCCAATCGCGGCGGCGGCGGCGCGCGCGCAGCGCGTTGCGCCGGCCGCCGCGGGCGAGCGCCTGTCGCCGGTGGTGCGCAGGCTGATTGCCGAACACCAGTTGAATCCGGCCGACATTCCGGGAACCGGCCGCGATGGCCGCATCACGCGTGAAGACGTGGTCGGTTTCATCGCGCAGCGTGGCGCGCCCGCCGTGCCGCAGCCGGCGCGCACTGAAGCGAGCGGCGGCCAAACGCGCCGGCCGCTCAACACGGTGCGCAAACGCACCGCCGAGCATTTGGTCAAGTCCTGGCATACGGCACCGCACGTGCTGCAGGCGGTGGAAGTGGATTTTCATCGCGTCGAGCAGGCGCGGCAGGCCGCGGGCGGGGCATGGAAAGCGCGCGAAGGGTTTACGCTGACCTACCTGCCGTTCATCGCGCAAGCGGTGTCGGTTGCGCTCGCCAAATTTCCGTTGCTCAACGCGAGCCTCGACGGCGACGATCTCGTGCTGCACCCGCGCATCAATATCGGCATCGCGGTCGATCTCAATTTCGACGGGCTGGTGGTGCCGGTGGTGAAGGACGCGCCGGGCAAATCGCTACCGCAGCTTGCGCGCGAAATCAACGATCTCGCGCAACGCGCGAGGAACCAGCGCCTGCAACCGGACGAGATGACGGAGGGCACGTACACGCTGTCGAATTCAGGCGTTTTCGGCACGCTGATCACGGCGCCGATCATCAATCAGCCGCAGATCGCGATCCTGTCGACCGACGGCGTGCACAAGAAGCCGGTGGTGATCGAAGGGCCGCAGGGCGACACCATTGCGATTCGCCCGGTTGGAGTGCTGGCGCAGACCTTCGACCACCGCGCCGTCGACGGCGCTTATTCGGCGGCGTTTCTGCGCGAGGTGAAGACGCTGCTCGAGAGCCGCGATTGGGTGCAGGCGCTGAACGCGTGAACCGCATCGAAAGAAGTTCGCAAGCTACCCGATACAACCGGCTGCAAGCATGCAGCAGGTCGAAGGAGAGCGGATGTCAGAAGCAAGCGCACAGGGATCGCTGGTAACCCCGGCCTGGCTGGATGCCCACAAAAACGATCCAAAAGTGCGGTTGATCGAAATCGCCGGCATGGGGCAGGACCAGATGCAGGCGTACCAGGCCGGGCACGTTCCGGGCGCCGTGTGCTGGCAGTGGAAGGAAATGTTGTGGGATACGCATCAACGCGACTTTCCCGCGCCCGCGGATTTTGCGCGGCGGCTCGGCGCGGCCGGGATCGGCAATGACACGACGGTGGTGTTTTATGGCGAAGGGGTGCAGTTCGGCGTTTACGCGTGGTGGACTTTCAGGTATTGCGGTCACGCTAAAGTCAGCGTGCTCGACGGCGCGCGCTACCGCTGGGCGGACGAAAGCAGGCCGCTGGTAACCATGCTTCCGCCGCCCGCTGCGCCGGTGCAATACAGGCCGGTGCCGCGTAATGAAGGCATGCGGATCTGGCGCGACGAGGTGGTTGCCGCGCTCGGCAAGCCGGGCAAGGTGATACTCGATGGAAGATCGCCTGAGGAATACAGCGGCGCGCGCGTCGGCGGCCCTGAGGGGCCGGATGTCGGTGCGGTGCGCTATGGCCGCATTCCGGGCGCGCAGCACCTCTACTTCAGCGAACTGCTGAATGCCAACAAGGGCTTCAAGCCCGCACACGAGCTCACGGCGCTGTTCGAGGCGCGCGGCGCCACTCCGGACAAGGACGTCATCGCGTACTGCCGCATGAGCCATCGCGCGACAGTGCTGTACTTCGCGTTGACGCAGCTGCTCGGTTACCGCAAGGTCCGCATTTACGACGGCTCGTGGACCGAATGGGGCAATCTGGTGGGCGTGCCGGTCGAACGATGAATGATGAATGATGGATGATGAACGGAGAAAAGACATGGCAGGACAGAACCTGAAAGCGCACCGACTCGGCTGGATCGGCATCGGCCGCATGGGTTACGCGATGGCGGAGCGCCTGGCCAGGGCCGGCTGCGACATCTCGGTGTGGAACCGCACCCGTGCCAAGGCCGAACCGCTGGCCGCGCATGGTGCGAAAGTCGTCGACTCGCTCACTGACCTTGCCGCGTGCGACATCGTGTTCACGATGGTATCGACGGGCAAGGACGTCAAGGAAGTGCTGTTCGGCGCAAATGGGGTGATGGCGAAAGGCAAGGCGCCCAGGATCGTGGTGGACAGCACCTCGATCTCCCTCGAGGAGTCCGCCGAGATTCGTGAGAAGCTCGCCAGGCAAGGCGTGAAATTCCTGGCCGCGCCGGTATCGGGCAACGCCAAGGTGATCAAGGCCGGCAAGCTGACCGTCGTCGCGTCCGGGCCGAAGGACGCGTTCGATGCGGTGGCGCCCTATATGCAGGCGATCGGCCAGGGCGCGAGCTACGTCGGCGCCGGCGAGCTGTCGCGCATCGCCAAGATCTGCCACAACGTGATGCTGGGCGTAGTCGCGCAGTCGCTGGCCGAGATCACGGTGCTGGCGCAGCAGGCCGGCATGCAGCGCCACGCGTTTCTCGATTTTCTCAACAAAAGCGTGATGGGCTCGATGTTCACGCGCTACAAGACGCCGGCGCTGACCAACCTCGACTTCCATGTCACGTTCACGCCCGAGCTGCTGCGCAAGGATCTCGACCTCGGCTTGAGCGCGGGCCGGGAGTTCGGCGTGCCGATGCCGCTCGCGTCGCTCACGCGCGATCTGGTGCAGACGCTGATCGGCAACGGCTACGCCGACCGGGATTTCTCAACGCTGCTGCTGTTGCAGGCGAAGGCTTCCGGCATCGAGCTCAAGCCCGAGAACGTTGACGTCAGCGATGGTTTATCCTAAGGCCAAGAACAGCTCAGCCGCCAAGGACACCAAGGACGCTAAGGTAGGTCAAGAAAGGGACAGGCGACTCGGGTTTTCCTGCACATCGAAAACGGTGAAGTCGTGAGTGATTACTGAATGATCGGACATGTTAACAATTCAATTATATTTGTCTGATTTTCCTTCGCGTCCTCCGCGTCCTTTGCGGCGAGGCTTTTCAGGATGTATGAGCAATGGGTGACCAGTATCCGGTAGTGAAAGTGGCCGCAGTGCAGGCCGCCTCGGTATTTCTTGACCGCGAAGGCTCGACCGAGAAGGCCTGCCGCCTGATCCGCGAAGCCGGCAAGAGCGGCGCGCGCGTAATCGGCTTTCCCGAAGGCTACATCCCGGCGCATCCGGTGTGGTACCACCACCATGCCGCGACCAGCGTGATCGCCAACAAGCTCGCGGTGGAACTCTTCAAGAACGCGGTCGAAATTCCGGGTTCCGAGATCGAGCTGCTTTCCGCCGCAGCGCGCGCTGCCAATGCTTACGTCGTGATCGGCGTGTGCGAGAAGCTGCCGCATACCATCGGCACCATGTTCAACACCCAGGTCTACCTCGGCCCCGACGGCAGCCTCCTCGGCAAGCACCAGAAGATCATGCCGACGGTCGGCGAGCGCCTCGTCCACATGGGCGGTTTCGGCGACACTTTCGGCGCGTTCCAGAGCGAGTTCGGCCCGATGAGCGGGCTGATCTGCGGCGAGAACTCGAATCCGCTCGCGGTGTTTGCGCTGACCGCGGAGGGCACGCGCATCCACGTCATGAGCTGGCCGAATCACTTTCCGACCAGCGGCGATCCGCTGCGCAACCGCGTGACGATAGACGCGCAGGCCTTCGCGCAGATGAGCAAGGCGTTCGTGATTGCCGCGTGCGGGACGGTCGATGAAGGCATGATCGGAAAACTCGAGGTCGGGGCCGAGGCGCAGAAATTCCTGCGCGATCCCGATTCCTGCGGCGGCAGCGTGATCGTCGCGCCCAACAGCCGCATCCTCGCCGGCCCGCTGGGCGCCGAGGAAGGGATACTCTACGCCGAGTGCAACCTCGAGCTCGGCGTGCTGACCAAGCTCAGGCACGATTTCGCCGGGCATTACAACCGGCCCGACATTTTTCAGCTCCAGATCAACCGCAGCGCGCCGCATATCTATACGGTCGCCGGCACGCGTGAACACGCGGTGCTCGATGCGCCGGCGCAAGGGCAGCTGCCCGGTGTGCCGCCGGCGATTCCAAACGCATCCGCCGGCAAATGGCAGACGGTCGAGCTGCCGCGCGCCGCAGACGTAATGGACCAGAAGAAGGCGAAGCCGTGAGCATCGTCGCAATTGGGCTCGCCAGGCGCCGGCTGCCGTAACGGGGAAGCAGACCTTGTATACGATCGACTGCCGCGGCAAACCGCTGCCGGAAACGGGGCGCGCGATCATCGATTACTTCAACGCGCTCGACGCCGCGGCCAAGCGCTTGTTGGGCGAAGCAGGACGCCGCCCCGAAAAAAAGGGCGGCGTGACCGAAACCGGGGAATAGAGTGATGGACAATGCAGCTGAACAGGCGCAACCGCGCATCGCGATGTCCGATGCCGGCAAGTGCTACGGCGCGCTGCAGGTATTCCGCGGCATCAATCTCGAAGTTGGCGAGCGCGAGGTGGTGGCGATCATCGGGCCCTCGGGCTGCGGCAAGACGACGCTCCTGAGGTGCATCGACGGGCTGATTCCGCTCAGCGCAGGGGAAGTGCTGATCGAAGGCAACCGCGTCGCCGGTCCGCGCGAGGGCGTCGCGATGGTGTTCCAGCACTTCGGATTGTTTCCCTGGAAGACCATGTTTCAAAACGTGGCGTACGGGCTCAGGCTCGCCGGCGCGTCGCACGCGCAAATCGCGGAAAAGGTGCCGAAGTTCGTCGAACTGGTCGGGCTCTCCGGTTTCGAGCACTACTATCCTTATCAGATCTCCGGCGGCATGCAGCAGCGCTGCGGGCTCGCGCGCGCGCTGTCGGTCGAGCCGCGCGTGCTGCTGATGGACGAGCCGTTCGGCGCGGTCGACGCGCAGACGCGCGAAATCCTGCAGTTCGAGCTGCTGCGCATCTGGGAAATGCGGCCGACCACGATGGTGTTCGTCACGCACTCGATCGACGAAGCGGTCCTGATGGGCGATCGCGTGGTGGTGCTCAAAGGGCGCCCGGCCGGCGTGCACGAGATCGTAGAGGTCGACCTGCCGCGCCCGCGTGATCGTGCTACGCTGCTGCAGCCGCGCTTTGCGGAGCTGCGCGAGCATGTCTGGGGCACGCTGATGGCCGATGCACGGCAGGCGGAATTCGAGGTAAAGCGGTAGATCCGGTTTTTTTAACCACAACAAGGAGGAATGAGAATGGCACATGGCAGATTTGCATCTATCCTCAACGTTCGCGCGCTGGGCGTGATGTTGATGTTGGCATGGTTTCCCGCGCTTTGCGTGGCGCAGCAGAAAATGACGCTCGGCATCCCGGGCATTCCCCCGGTCTTCGGCGGAACGATTGCGTTGGTCGCAGAGAAGGAGGGTTTTTTCAAGAAGCGTGGCGTCGATGTGACGGTACGTGCTTTCGAAACCGGCGCTTTCGCTTCGCGCGCCGTTGCTTCCGGGGAAATCGACTCCGCGCTTCCGCCGACGCCGCTCATCATCAGCCAGGTCTCGAACGCGGACATACCTTTCGTTGGCATCTGGGGCATGGAGCACCCCGACTGGCTGATCGGTTCGACCGACATGAACACCGACTGCGCGAGCATGAAGGGCCAGCCGGTCGGCGTGGACTCCGTGGGCGGCGCGCGCTCGATCGCGCTGCGGACCATGCTGATCGGGGGCTGCAAGATGAAGATCGATGAGGTCCAGCAGGTGGCGCTGAGCTCCAACGTGGGCGCGGCGATGGTCGCCGGCCAGCTCAAGTTCGGCGTGCTGCACATCGACGACGTCCCCGTGATCGAGGCCGAAACCAGGAAGCCGCTCAAGACGATCGTGACGCAGAAGGACTCGCGCCCCGTCGATCATTACTTGATGCTGGTCGCCCGCAAGGACAAGCTGGAGCAGAACCGCGACGCCTTTGTGCGCATGGTGGCCGCGCTGATCGACGCCGAGCGCTTCATGCGCGATTCCGCCAACGCGGCCAAGGTCGCGCAACATGCGGCACCCACCGGTCGCAGCGCCGATTTCGCGACGAAGGCGCTGAAAGTGTATCTCGACATGGAATTCTGGCCGCGCGAAAAAGACGGGCTCAACCGCAATAACATCGAGGTGGTGGGCAAGGTGCAAAAAGCGGTCGGCAACATCAAGGAGGACAAGACGCCGGCGACCTACGAGCGCCTGGTCGATCCCACCATCTGGCGCGATGCCTACGCGCTGGTCAACAAGAAGTAACCGAGGGTGAGTCCCGCGGGCCGTGGCCCGCGGGATTTTTCGGATTTTCGATGGAACAGCAGAAGAACTGGTTGCGGTATGCGACGATAGCCGCGAGCCTCGGGCTCGGCGCGATCGTGTGGGAAGTGGCCGGCCACCTGACCTCGGGCGCGTTCTGGGCGCCGCTTTCCGTCACGCTCAAGAGTCTCATGGAGGCGGCGCGCACCGGCGTGTTGCTGAAGCAAGGCGCGAACTCGCTGCAACTCTATATCACGGGGTTGCTGCTCGCCATCGCGGTGGGCGCACCGCTGGGCGTGCTGCTCGCACGCGTGGCGTGGCTGCGGGTGGCGCTCGAGGATTACATCATGATGCTCTACGCCACGCCGATGGTGGCGCTGGTTCCCTTCATCCTTTCGATGCTGGGCTTCGGCTTCACCCCCAAGGTGCTGGTAGTGTTCCTGTTCGCGGTTTTTCCCGTGCTCTACAACACCGTCGAAGGCGCGCGCAGCATCAAGCCGGAACTGGTCGAGGTTGCGCACTCGTTCCGCTCGGGAGAATGGGAGCTGTGGCGCGACGTGATGATTCCCTACACGCTGCCGTTCACGATGACCGGCATTCGGCAGGCGATCGCGCGCGGCCTGGTCGGGATGGTGGTGGCGGAATTTTTCCTGAGCCCGTCCGGGCTCGGCCAAATGATCATGATGGGGTCGCAGAATTTCGACACCGCCGGCATGCTGGCAGCGATCTTCATCATCGTTCTGCTCGGCGTCGGCTTGATGGACCTGGGACGGTATCTGGAAACGCGCTTCGCTGCCTGGAAGGGGTATAACCCGTGAGCCAGGCAAGCGCGGCGCCGTTGCACGCCGGCGCGGGAAATCCAGCCGCTGCGCCGGTTTCGCCGTTCGTGCTCAAGGCGGCGGCCGGGCTGCTGCTGCTGGTGTCGTGGGAGATCGTGGTGTGGACCCTGGCGCCCGGCTACGTGGCGCGTCCGAGCGGCATCGCCCGGGTGTTTTCCTCCGTTATAACCGATGCGCAGTTTCTGGCGGCGGCACGGGCGACGTTGTGGGCCGTCGTGCAGGGGCTGTGCGTTTCCCTCATCGTCGGCACGGTGATCGGATTCATGATGGGACGGGCAGCGGTGGTCGAACACGGGCTGAGGTATTACGTGAACAGCCTGTTCGCCACGCCGATGGTGGCGATCCTGCCGCTGGTGACGCTGTGGTTCGGTTACAACGCGGACGCCCGCTTTGCCGTGATCGTGTTTGCCGCGTTCTTTTCCGTTGTCGTCAACGCCTGCGACGGCGCGCGCTCGGTGCCGCTCGAATACCTGGAAGTCGCGCGATCGTTCCGCGCCCGGCCGCTGTCCACGCTGATTGACGTGGTGTTTCCGTCGTCGCTGCCGTACCTGCTTGCGGGCGTGCGGCTCGCAGCAGGGCGCGCGCTGGTCGCGGCAGTGGTCGCCGAATTCTTCATTTCAATTCCGGGCCTCGGCTACTACCTTTTGTACAACTCGCGCACCTTCAAGCACAACGAGGCGTTCGTGGCGGTCATCGTGCTGGTCGCGGTTGGCGTGGGGTTCGAGGCGTTGATCAACTGGCTTACCAAACGCTACCTGCCGTGGAGCAGGAGGGATTGAGTTCGCGATGAGGTACCGTCAGCTGGGAAGGACCGGGCCGCGGGTGTCGGCGATCAGCATGGGGCGCGGCAGCCAGCCGGTGAAGTTCGGCGACCCGCTTGAGAAGGAATTCCACGAGACGATCCGGCGCGCGCTCGATCTCGGCATCAATTTTTTCGACAGCTCCGACGCCTACTGGAATACGCGTCACGAGGTGTTGCTCGGGCGCGCCGTGCAGGGGCGCCGGCACAAGGCGCTGATCGCCACCAAGTTCGGTAACATCGACCTGCCCGACGGCAGGAAGGCGACCAACGGCAAGCCCGAATATGTGTTCCAGTGTTGTGATGCAAGTCTCAAGCGTCTTGGCATCGACGTGATCGATGTTTATTATCTGCACCGCGTCGATCCGAATACGCCGATCGAGGAAACGGTGGGCGCGATGTCGCGCCTCGTCGAGCAGGGCAAGGTGCGCTATCTGGGATTGTGCGAGGCGGGGCCCAACACAGTGCGGCGCGCGCACAAGGTCCACCCGCTCGCGGCGCTGCAAACCGAGTACTCGCTGTGGGCACGCGATTGCGAAGCGGAAATTCTGCCGGTCTGCCGCAAACTGGGTATCGCCTACGTGGCGTATGCGCCGCTCGGGCGCGGGCTGCTGACGGGCAATATCAAGACGGTCGACGATATCCCGGAGAGCGACCGGCGGCGCAAGCATCCGCGCTTTCATCCGGAGAACCTCACGCGCAACGTCGAGCTCGTCGCCCAGCTTGGCGCGATAGCGGCGGACATGGGCGCCACCAATGCGCAGCTCGCGCTGGCGTGGCTGCTCGCGCAGGGCGACGACATCGTGCCGATTCCCGGCACCAACCACGTGCGCAACGTCGAGCAGAACGCCGCTGCCGCCGATGTCGAGGTGACCGACGACGAACTGCGGCGTTTGAACCAGGTGTTCGCGATCGGCGCCGGTGCCGGCGAGCGTTATGGGCCGACGGTGCTGAAGGGCGTCGGCCTGTGAATCCGCCGCGGCGTATCGGATGCCGGGCGATCGCTTGGCGACGGATCCCGTCTCGAGCTCGGGAGTCATAAGCATGGTAATGACTGATCGCGGACTGCCCGAAGAAACCCGCATGATGCGTGAGGTGTGCCGCACCTTCGTCGACGACTTCGTCACCCCGTTCATCCGCAAGAACTGGCAGCGCGAGTGGAGCATGGACCCCGACGAGCGCATGCCACGCGAGATTCTCGAGCAGGCCGACAGGATCGGCATACGCACGCTGGGCGTGCCCGAAGAGTTTGGCGGGACGCCGCTCGACCCGAAAACCGAAGTGCGCACCTTCGCGATGGTCGCCGAGGAAATTTCACGCGGCGACTCGGGCCTTGGCGACAAGCTGGTGCAGATCTGGCGGATTTCGAGCTTGTTGCGCAACATCGCGCCACGCCACCTGCAGGAGCGCTGGTTCCCGCGACTGGTCGAGGACCCGGGGTTTCTGCTCGCGCACTGCCTGACCGAGCCGCGCGGGGCTTCCGACCGGTGGCTTCCGTACGACGTGCCCGACGCGATGATGCATACCAAGGCGGTGCCGAAAGGCGACCGGTGGGTGATCAACGGCCGCAAGCAGTTCATCACCAACGGCTACGACGCGAAGCTCTATGTGGTTTACGCGACGACCAGGCCGGGGGCGGGGATGACCAAAGGCACCTCGAGTTTTCTGGTGCCGCGCGACACACCCGGCCTCTCGGTCGCGCGCTGCAATGAAACGCTTGGCGGCCGCTTCATGAACAGCGGCGAGATCGTGTTCGAGGATTGCGCCGTGCCGCAAGACCATCTGCTGGTCGAGAATCACGCGCTTTCGAAGGCGGGAATCTACTTCCGTCCCGGCAAAATCATCGTGGCGGCAAAGAATCTGGGCGTCGGCATGGCGGCGTTCGAGCGCACCGCCGACTACGTGCAAAACTACGTGCAGGGCGGACGCATTCTGATCAAGCACCAGGCGGTCGCCCTGCGGCTTGCCGACATGGCGACCAAGCTCGCCGCGGTGCGGGCAATGCTGAATGAAGCGATGCGCGCGATCGACGCGGCGGCCCCGGACGCGGACGCGCTTTGCAACATGGTGAAACTGTTCGCGTCCGAGGAAGTGTTCAAGGTGTGCCAGCACGCCATCGAGCTGCACGGCGGCAACGGCATCATGCTCGACTTCGGCGTCGAGAAGCTCCTGCGCGACGCTTCGCTGTTTCTGCACCGCGATGCAACCGTTGATATTTCCAAGTTCAAGATCGTCAAGGCCATGTTCCCTGAAACCGCCGGCGTCTACGCCGGGCCCGAAAAGTAAGCGCAGGCCGCGCCGAGAACCCTTTCGATTGCGCGAACGCCATGCGAAAATTTGCGATCCTCCACACCCCAGGAGAAATCGGGATCATGAGATACACCCTGCTGAAGGCCGGCGTGCTGGCGCTGATTGGGACCGCCGGAATTGCGTCAGCCCAAACTTACCCCAGCAAGCCGATACGGGTGATCGCGGCCCAATCAGCCGGGTCTTCCCTGGATACGATCACGCGCATCGTCACCAACAAGATGTCGGAGATGCTCGCCCAACAGTTCGTAATCGACAATCGCGGCGGCGCGGGCGGCATCATCGGCGTCGAGCTCGCCGCCCGCTCGACCCCCGACGGCTATACGCTGCTGGTGGGAGCGCCGAGCTCGATGATCATTTCAATCTTTACTTACCGCAAGCTGGCCTTCGACGCGTTGCGGGATTTCGACCCGATTTCGCTGACCGTGAACGCGGAGGGCGTGCTGGCGGTCAACCCCGGCGTGCCGGTCAAAAGCGTGCAAGAGCTGATCGCGCTCGCCAAATCGCAGCCGGGCAAACTCAACATGTCGTCCGCGGGAATCGGCTCATCGAGCCACCTTGCGGGCGTGATGTTCACGAGCCTGGCGGGAATCGACACGGTCCACGTGCCCTACAAGGGAGGCGGTCCCATGGCAGCGGCTGTGGTCGGCGGCGAGGCGCAGTGGCTGATCGCTCCCGCGGCATCGGTCGTCGGGCAAATCAAGGCGGGGCGCCTGAGAGCGCTCGCCCTTTCGTCGAAGCAGCGTTCGCCGCTGATGCCGGATTTGCCGACCATCGACGAGGCCGGGGTGCCCGGCTACGAGTACACGAGCTGGAACGCGGTTTTCGCGCCGAAAGGCACGCCGCGCCCCATCATCAAGAGCCTGCATGCGACGATCCAGAAGGCGCTTGCCGAGCCCGATGTGAAGCAGCAGTACGCCAATCAGGGCCTGGCGCCGCTGGGGAGCGCCAGCCCCGAAGAGTTCGGCAGATTTTTCCGCGCCGACTTCGATCGTATCGCCAGGCTTGTCAAGCTCGCCGGCGTCAAGCCCGAGTAACCCGTCATGCAACGATTTTTGATCCGTGTAACGCTGATTGCCTGCGCCTGCGTGCCGCCGTGGGCCGCGGCGCAACATTATCCGGGCAAGCCGCTGCGGCTGATCGTGCCGTGGACCGCCGGCAGCGGCACCGATCTGATGGCGCGCAGCCTCGCGCAGAAACTGACCGATACCCTCGGACAGCAGGTCATCGTGGACAATCGCGGCGGCGCCGGCGCGACGATAGGGACCGAAGCTGCCGCCAGGTCGGCGCCTGATGGCTACACTTTGTACGTGGGCGGCTCGGTGGCGATGTCGATCAGCCCCGCTTTGTACGGCAAGGTCGGCTACGATCCGGTGAAGGATTTCGCGCCGGTGTCGCTGGTGTCGCAGTTCTTCAATGCGCTGTCGGTGCATCCATCGGTTCCCGTGAAATCGGTGCGGGAATTCATCGCGCTGGCGCGCGCGCGGCCCGGCGAGCTGCTGATGGGCTCGGCGGGCAACGGCTCCACCAGCCATCTCGCGGGCGAACTATTCAAGATGATGGCGAAAATCAACATGATCCACGTGCCGTACAAGAGCGGCGGGCAGCTGATCATCGGCGTGCTGAGCGGCGAGACGCACCTGTCGTTCTCGCCGGTATCGACGGCGATCACCCATGCCGGGGCGGGGAAGCTGCGCATGCTCGGCGTATCCAGCCCCAGGCGGCTCGCTTCGCTCCCCGCAATGCCCGCCATCCATGAAACCGTGCCGGGATACGAATTCAGCGGCTGGCAGGGAATCCTGGCGCCGGCGGGCACGCCGCAGGACATTATTGCCGGGCTGCATGCCGCGATCATGAAGTCCATCCATACCCCGGAGTTCAAGGATTACCTGTTCCGCGAAGGCTCGGAACTGGTGGGCAGCACGCCGGAACAGTTTGCCGCCTTTATCCGCGCCGAGGTGGCGAAAAATGCCGAGCTGGTGAAAATGTCGGGCGCAAGACCCGGCTAGACGAAGGCAATGATGAGTGCTGAGTGATGAATGATGAATGAGCAAGACACCAAACATTAAACACAGGAAACAACCATGGCTGACCGCAACGTTGAAGTCGCTCTCGACCGATTTACCTGGCGCATGCTGTCGCAATACGTGTCGCCGTGGGAGTTCGAGCAGCTCAAGCAAAAAGTCCAGACCTGGGATCAGTGGACTCCCGAATGGTGCAGGCTGGCACGCAAGCACGCCGAGAGCGGCGACCAGGCGGCCGCGGCCGGCCATCGCCTGACTGCCGGCACCGCCTATATCCGCGCCGCGCTCTATTACCACTGGGCAACGTTCCTGTCGGTGCAGGATCAAAAGCAGTGGACCGCGGGCATGGAAGCGATGGGCGCATGCTGGAAGAAAGCCGGTCCGCTGGTCGAGCCGCCGATGGAGTTCGTCGAGATTCCGTTCGACGGCATCAGCCTGCCCGGTTACCTGCGCAAGCCGGCGGGCATCGCGCGGCCGCCGCTGACGATCCTGGTGCCGGGCGGCGACTCGACCAAGGAGGAGCTCTACGATTTCGGCGAGCACATCCTCAAGCGCGGCATCGCGGTGTTCGCATTCGACGGCCCGGGGCAGGGGCTGGTCAGCGCGCAGCGCAAGCTGCGGCCGGACTTCGAAGTGCCGGTCCGCGCGGTCACCGACCTGCTTGCCAGGCGCAGCGATCTCGACATGAAAAAACTCGCGATCGGCGGCATCTCCTACGGCGGGCTGTTTGCATGCCGCGCCGCCGCGTTCGACGACCGCTTCAAGGCGGTGGTCTCGGTGAGCAGCTGGTACACGCCGGCGGGACGCTTCCCGACCATGGACCCGCTGTCGCAGACCGGCCTCAGGCAGTACATGGGCGAGAACGCACAGGGGGTGCAGGACAGCATCACGATGGCGGGCGCAGCCGACAAGATCAAGGTGCCGCTGCTGCAGATCTACGGCGGGCTCGACAAGGCGTCGCCGCCCGAGCATGCGCATCGCGTTGCCGCGGAAGTGAAGGGACCCAAGACGACGCTCGTGTTCGACGACGGCGTGCACGTCTGCAACAACCTGCATCACATCGTGCGGCCGCTGATCGCGGACTGGCTTGCCGACACGCTGAAATAAGCCCGCGGCGGGACGGCACGGTCATGGCGGTGATACTCGGCGCGCAGGCGCTCGAAGGCGTATTGAGCATGCGCGATGCGATCGGCCTGCTCGAACAGATGTCGCGGCGCGAGGCCGCCGGGCAGACGCTGATTTCGCCGCGCCAGACCACGCAGCTCAAGAACGGATGGATGCGGCTGATGTTCGCCGCCGATTATGCTTCCGGTTACGGCGTGACCAAGGTATTTCACCTGGTGCGCGGCGTGGGCGTGCGCTACGTGGTGTCGTTGTATCGGCTGCAGGATGGCGAGTTGCTGGCGGTGCTCGACGGGCGGTTGATCACCGATCTGCGCACCGGCGCGGCGAGCGGCGTGGTTGCGCGGCATGTGACGTTGCCGGCGGAGGTAACGATCGGCATCATAGGCTCGGGACACCAGGCGCGCATGCAGCTTGAAAGTCTTGCGGCCGAGCTGAAAGTTGCCAGCGCGACGGTATTCAGCCCGACGCCGGCCCACCGCGAAAAATTCGCGGCGGACATGAGCGCGAAGCTGGGCATCGCTGTCGGCGTTGTCGATCGTGCCGAGTCCGCGGCGCGCGAGCACGACATCGTGGTCGTTGCCACCAGCGCCGTCGGCACCGGGCCGCTGGTCAACGCGGCGTGGCTCAAGGACTGCAAGCTGGTGTGCGCGGTCGGCAGCACCCGCCTGGAATCGGTCGAGGTCGATGCGGCCGCCTTCGGCAACGCCGAGCTGGTCATCGTCGATTCGCTGCTCGCCGCGGAGGAGGCCGGGGATCTGCAGCGCGC
The DNA here is from genome assembly GCA_023266235.1 of Betaproteobacteria bacterium. Lineage (GTDB taxonomy): Bacteria > Pseudomonadota > Gammaproteobacteria > Burkholderiales > SG8-41 > PALSA-1004. The sequence continues at coordinate 733 of JAHFRL010000115.1, read as the reverse complement.
CATCAGCAGCGGCAGACTTGCGCGCGACCGGCAGATCACGCTGGCGCAACTGGTGGCGCAAGGCAAACGCGCCATGAGCGGCGGCTATGCGGTATTCAAGTCGGTCGGCAGCGGATTGCAGGACCTGGCGTTGGCGGCGCGCTACTATGAATTGCTCAAATCGCGGCCGGGAATGTCCGAGGCTGCCGACCTCGGCAGCCTCAAGGTACCGTTAAGGATCACACCATAACCCGGAGCAGAACGAATGGCTGACAGCAGTATGGAAGAGCAGGCAGGGAGAAATCGAAATGGCAAAGACTGAGCGGCGGCCAGGCCGCAAGCCGGCGCGTGGAGTGCACCGGCCGCTGAAATCGAGTCGGCCGCGCTCCGGGCGCGGCAACGCGGGGGATTTTCAGAGCCTGCAGGAAATCGTGCTCGCGGCGCGGCGCAACCTGTCGCAGGATCTGTGGGACCATTTGAGCGGCGGCTCGGATTCCGAGACCACGCTCAAGCGCAACCGGCTCGCGCTCGACAGCCTCGCGCTGCGCCAGCGCGTGCTGGTGGACGTGAGAAAAATAGATATCACGACCACGTTGCTGGGACAGCAGCTCGCGAGCCCCGTTTTTCTCGCGCCGGTCGGCGGCTTCGTCGGGTTCGTGCATCCGGAGGGAGCGATACCGGTCGCGCGCGCGGCGGTCTCCCACGGCACCACCGCGTTCATCAGCACCGCGGCGAAGCCGGGCGTCGCGGAAAC